>SHOL01000287.1 GCA_004294945.1 Treponema sp. | reverse complement strand
CCGATCAGCCCAAGGGCGGCAACTGGAAAACTTCGTACCACAATGCGCGGTGCTGCATGGAAATTCTTCGCCGCCTCGGCGGGGAAACAGGTTCTATAAAATAAGGAAGACGCTATGATGATGAATAATTTCGACGAACGGCTCGCGATGCTGGAAAACGAGCATCGCGCGCTGACGGAAAAACCGAACGAGCCGGTGCTGCCCGGAAACGGGATTTTCGTCCGCTACAAGAATCCGGTGGTGACCGCTGCGCATACGCCCCTGTTCTGGCGCTACGACCTCGACCCCGCAACCAATCCGTACTGCATGGAGCGGATGGGGATCAACGCCGCGTTCAATTCGGGCGCGATACTGTTGAACGGCAAATACTGCCTCCTGGTGCGGGTCGAAGGCTCGGACCGCAAGAGCTTTTTCGCCCTGGCCGAAAGTCCGAACGGCATTGACAATTTCCGCTTTGGCGAATATCCGGTAGAACTTCCCCAGACCGACAATCCGGACGTCAACGTATACGACATGCGATTGACCCGCCACGAGGACGGCTGGATCTACGGAATATTCTGCTCGGAGCGCAAGGACCCCGCGGCTCCCAAGGGCGATACGTCGAGCGCGACCGCGTCGGCCGGCATCGTGCGCACCAAGGACCTCCGCACCTGGATACGACTGCCCGATCTTGCGACCAAGTCGCCGCAGCAGCGCAACGTAGTGCTGCATCCTGAATTCGTCGGCGGCAAATACATGCTGTACACCCGGCCTCAGGACGGCTTCATCGAAACAGGCGCAGGCGGCGGCATCTGCGTCGGCTTTGCCGATTCGATGGAAAAAGCGGTCGTGAGCGAAGAAATCCTTCTGGACGAAAAAGTCTATCACACGATCAAGGAAGTCAAAAACGGTGCGGGCGCTGTTCCCATCAAGACGAAAAAGGGCTGGCTCCACATCGCCCACGGCGTGCGCAATACTGCGGCAGGCCTCCGCTACGTCGTGTACGCCTTCATGACCAGCCTCTCCGATCCGCGCAAAGTGATCGCCAGGCCCGGCGGCTACCTGATCGCCCCCGAAGGAGAAGAGCGCGTCGGCGACGTCTCGAACGTCGCATTCATCAACGGCGCGATTGCAGAAGAGAACGGACGGCTTCTGATGTACTACGCCTCCTCGGACACCCGGCTCCATGTGGCCGAATCCACCGTCGACCGCCTCGTCGACTATTGCCTCAATACGCCTGTCGACCCGCTCACCTCCCAGGGCTCGGTCCGTCAGCGCGTCGAACTGATCCGCAAAAACCTCAAGCGTTCGTAGATACAGGGCGCAGCGTTTAAGCCCTCGTGTGTGCCCGTAGACTCCTGATTTTCAGTTGCGCAAACCTCTGTTGCGGTGTAAGGTATCATCTCAAACCATGAAGTTGACGATCAATGAAATTGCCGAGATCGCTCATGTGGCGAAAAGCACAGTCTCCAAGGCGCTGAACGGCCAAAAAGGCGTAAGCGACGAAAAACGAAAGCAGATTCTCGAACTTGCCGAACAGCTGCAGTACGAACCGAGCGCTTCCGCCCAGGCTCTGGCGTTCAGCAAGACCGGGACGATCGGCCTGCTTCTGCCCCATGAAGCCGGCTACTCCCTGTCCGGCGCCTACTGGTCGGC
>SHOL01000002.1 GCA_004294945.1 Treponema sp. | reverse complement strand
GTCACCGCCAGCCCGGCACCGCCGTTGAGCGTCGCGCCGGTTGTCGCGTTGAGCATCGTTATCGTGCCTGGCCCGGTCAGCGTCCCCGATGTGCCGGTTCCGGTAATTGAAACTGAATCTAATGTAAAGGTTCCAGCGCCGAGAGTCGCATCACCAATGGTTAAAGTCCCGTTGTTTGTTGCTGTTCCTGTAACCGTCAATGTCCCGGTCGCAAGCGTCACCGATGCCCCTGATCCAATCGTCAACGAGTTGATTGTGTAGGTAACACCGAATATCGGCCATGCAGTGGCGAAATGTCCTGTATCGATAACCACATCATCAGTCGGCTGCGGCAAAGTTGGGTTTGAGGTCCAGTTTGCAGGATTCGAAATATCAGTGCTTGTTCCCTGCCAGTATACAGTCGCCCCCCAGGCTCCCGCCTGCGTCGCCAGGGTAAAGACCGCAATTGCGCATATATATTGAATAAATTTCGCCTGTTTCATCCGGGACTCCTGCGTATAAGTGTAAAACCCTTTTGCCTGTCCGCCAAATTTTGCTTTGAAAACCTGCGCAGAGTATACCTCATCCCGAATTTCGGCACAAAACATCAGCCTGTTAAGCGCTGCTTTTTTTTAGGCAACACGCTGTTTTTTTTGGGGGGTGGATTAAAAAATTGAAGCGGGAGAGGTCGAGGCAAACTCCAGCCCGCCTTTCCGCGTCTGATCGTCGCCGCTTTCGTGGCGCTTACTGTGAAGAGCTCTGAACGTTGCGCTTCGCTGGTGGTAATCGTTCTGCTTCAAGATAGCTTGAATCGGTGGTTTGTTCCCGTGATCGCGCTTCGGTGCTTGTACTATTTCCGGTGTGCTCCACTATACCTACCGGTAGGTATATACGTAAAACCGATCACTCCATCAATCATTATCACAATCAATCACTATTTTGATCATCACGTCTTTGCCGGGTTCGCCCTCGTCTCGAAGGGGCGAAAGAATCTACCAGGCAACAATATCGATTTCGCTGTCTTCTGCGCCGTCGCCCTCTCCGCGGATAAGTACCCGATTCGGCAGACATGCGTTCCAGTCACCAACATGCTGGATCTGTTGGCCTGCGATGCATGTCTGGTTGGGGCAGGGGGATGTTTCGATCCGGGCTGTTCCGTTTTCAATGCGTACGATCGTGTCGCCGAGCGGCCCTGAAACTGCTATGGTCCGCTCCTCGGTCAGGGGATAGAGCCAGGATTGACCGCTTCCTTCAATGCGTACCCGGACCGTTTCGCTTTGTGAGCCGTAGACTACCAGGCCTGACCATACGGTGAAGGCGATGACTACAGCAGCGATCGCGATATCCAGGATTTTCAGCTTATAGGCGGTCGGCGTGGTCAATTCGATCCTTTATACACCCTGCTTCCCGGAGCAACGGATTCGGTGATCCACATATTTCCGCCTATCACGCTGCCTTCTCCGATCACGGTGTCGCCGCCCAGTATGGTGGCTCCGGCATAAATTGTTACATTATCTTCTATAGTAGGGTGTCTCTTTTTGTCGGCCATCAGTTTTTTTACGCTGAGCGCGCCAAGCGTCACTCCCTGATAGATCTTGACATGTTTGCCGATCACGCAGGTTTCGCCGATGACGACGCCGGTGCCGTGGTCGATAAAGCATTCTTCGCCGATGGTCGCCCCTGGATGGATGTCGATGCCGGTTTTTCCATGGACGTATTCGCTCATCATTCTGGGGATTATGGGTACTCCTTTTGTGTAGAGGAAGTAGGCGATGCGATGGACGATCATGGCCTCAAGTCCAGGGTATGACAGGATAACTTCCTCGATGCTTCGCGCCGCGGGATCTCCTTCCAGCGCGGCCTTTGCGTCGGTTAGTGCGAGGCGTCGAAATTCAGGTATCTCGTCGATCAGGGCCAATACGATTTGTTCAGAGTATTTGTAGCACCCCGATCCGTCACGCTGGTTCATCAGGCAGATGTATTTTATGGCTTTCAGGACTTCTCCGGTCAGGTTTTTTGCGATTCGGTGGAGCCGTTCGCCGGTAATAAATCTGATTGTTGCGTTATCCAGGCAGGAGTCTTCTCTGAATCCAGGAAATATGACGTTTTCCAGATCCGCAAGAACGGCAAAAACACTCTGTCTGTTCGGGAAGTTGTTGTCGTCGGTCAGGTTGATGCCGCCGAACCTCTGGTAGCTTGCAAGAATGTTTTCTATTTTGTCGTCCAGATTGCTCATGTGTGTCAGCTCCTGTTGTCTGTGCTGTATTTCCGTGCAGGTCAAATATACGAAATTGATTCGGGGTTTGCCTACACGGCATGAGCAGATCGTACTTTTTTTTAAGTCGCGTGGTGGGCGGTCAAGCCTTTATAACAGAAAGACTTGTGATTTTTCTCCAAAAGCCGGTTTCAAAAGTAAACGACTCTTGAAATCGGCTCGCTTTTCTATTGACAAACAGTCTCGGCTCTGATACGTTAGTCAAGCATCTTTACCGCATCGATGCGACGTGTTATTGCTCCTGTAGCTCAGTCGGCAGAGCGCAACCATGGTAAGGTTGAGGTCAGCGGTTCGATCCCGCTCGGGAGCTTTATCTTTCCTTGAAAGGGGACTTTTATGGCCAAGAAAACAGCAACAGAATTGATCGCGCTTCAGTGCAGCGAATGCAAGCGCAAAAACTATACTACCTCGAAAAATCGCAAGAATATGCAGGGCAAGCTCGAGTTAAGCAAGTATTGTCCGTTTGATCGCAAGCATACTCTTCATAAAGAAACCAAGATAAAGTAAGGGTTTTAGGTGGTTTTCCGGGGAGAAGCCTTCCGGTCTTGCTGGAAGGCTTTCGTTGTAGGTGGTCTTGTGAAGTCCGTTGGATTTCACAGGAGCTTTAAAGCTTCTCGAAAAGAGAGGTTTTGAATCTCCTAGGTCAGTAGCTCTAATGGTAGAGCGTCGGTCTCCAAAACCGAATGTTGCGGGTTCGAGTCCTGCCTGGCCTGTATCTTTTTATATAGGTGGACTGGCATGTCAAAAATCGTCCAGTTTTTGAAGGAATGTGTGGCCGAGCTTCGCAAGGTCGTCTGGCCCACTCGGGAAGATGTTATTGCTGCTGTTAAGGTTGTCCTTGTGTCGACCGTCGTTATTGCTGTTCTGCTCGGTGTGCTTGATGCTGTTCTTGTAGCCGGTGTAAACCTTATATTTTAAGGCGTAGCAGATGGCAAGAGGCTGGTATATTCTGCATACCTATTCGGGGTATGAGAACAAAATCGAAAAGACAATTCGTTCTCTCATAGATAACGGTGAAATTTCAGCCGATATTATTACCGATATTAAGGTTCCTGTTGAAGAAGTTGTAGAAGTTAAAGACGGGAAAAAGCGGAGTGTTACCAAAAAATTCCTTCCTGGTTATATTCTTATCGAAATGGAATTGCCCGAGCTTGGGTGGAAGGCAACGTGTTCGTCTATTCGCAAGATTCAGGGGGTAACCGGTTTTGTCGGCACTCCCGGTGGCGTACGTCCTCAGCCGATCAGTGCGGAAGAGGCCAAGTCGATTTTGCAGAAAGCGGGTGAAATCAAGGGAGAAAAAACCGTTCGGGCCAAGCAAAGTTTTTCGGTTGGCGAACAGGTAAAGATTATAGAAGGTCCGTTCGAATCGTTTACCGGAGTTATCGAAGAAGTGAATCTGGAGAAAAACAAGCTCCGGGTTATGGTTGGTATTTTCGGCCGGTCAACACCGGTTGAAGTCGATCTATTACAAGTTGAAAAGATTTAGCATGTAGCATGAAAAAGCCTTGTCGTATCGGCAAGGCTTCTTCTGTTTCATATGGGAGATGCTGAAATATTCTCTGGGTATTTCAGCTTCGTGATTGTCCTTGCGGACAATCACGGGGCTCGGGGTGTTACTCTGAATGCATCGTTATCACCACATAGGAGATTCTTATGGCAAAGAAAAAGATCACGGCTGTGATTAAGCTGCAGTGCCCCGCCGGAAAAGCGACTCCCGCTCCTCCCGTTGGACCTGCGCTTGGACCTCATGGTGTCAGTGCTCCTCAGTTTGTGCAGCAGTTTAATGATCGCACAAAGAGTATGGAAGCAGGGTTGATTATTCCTTGCGTTATCACTGTCTATTCCGACAAAACCTTCACGTTTATTCTGAAGACCCCGCCTGCATCTGTTTTGATCAAGAAGGCGTGCAATCTGCAGAAGGGTTCCGAGAATGCATCGACTCACAAGGTTGCAGTTCTTTCCAAGGCCAAGCTTGAAGAAATCGCCACGCTCAAGATGCCCGATATCAATGCAAATGATGTCGAAGCTGCCAAAAAGATTATTGCCGGTACTGCTCGCAGTATGGGTGTAGAGGTGGAGCGCTGATATGAAGCACGGAAAAAACTACAGAAACGCTCTCAAGAAATATGATCCCGCCAAGGCGTATGATCTGGCTAAGGCTTGCGAGTTGGTTAAAGAACTCAAATTTGCCAAGTTTGATGAAACTGTTGAAGTACATGTTTCTCTCAAGCTCGGAAAAAGCCAGTCTGTGCGCGATACCGTTGTTCTTCCCCATCAGTTCCGCGAGGAAAAGAAAGTGATGGTGTTTTGCAAGGAAGATCGCGTTAAGGAAGCGCTCGATGCGGGTGCGGCTTACGCCGGTTCTGATGAGTATATCGAAAAGGTGAAGGGCGGCTGGCTCGAATTCGATATTGCCGTCGCTACTCCCGATATGATGAAAGACGTAGGTCGTCTTGGTATGGTTCTGGGACGGAAGGGGCTTATGCCTAATCCGAAAACCGGTACGGTGACGAACGATATTGCGGCGGCCATTAATGAGCTCAAGAAGGGCCGGGTTGAATTTCGTGCAGACAAGACGGGTGTTATCCATCTTGCAGTTGGCAAGGTTTCCATGGATTCGGACAAGATTGCCGAAAACATCAGTGCGTTCCTTGTTGAAATGATGCGCAAAAAGCCGTCCGACGCGAAGGCCGATTTTGTCCAGTCTGTTTCCGTAAGCTCTACAATGAGCCCCGGTGTCTGGATTGATTACAAGACAGGAGAATAATCATGGCAGTTCAAGCAAAAAAACTCCAGGCAGCCAAGACTGCGGCAATTGCTGACATCAAGGCGCGCTTTGAAAAGTCCTCCGACTACATTTTTACCGAATATCGCGGGCTGACTGTTGCCCAAATTTCGGATCTTCGTCGGCAGCTTCGCGAAAAAGGATGCTCGTACAAGGTTGTAAAGAATAACTTTGCGCGCATTGCCTTCGAAGAGATGAAGGCCGGCGACGTGGCTTCCTATCTTACCGGTCCGACAGCTGTCGCTCTCGCCGGGGAAGAATCAGGAGCTGCGGCAAAGATTCTTTTTGATTTTTCGAAGGAAGTTCCCGCTCTTGTTATCAAGGGTGCTCTTATCGGCGGTGAGGTGTATGATTCCAAAAAAATCGAGGCATACTCCAGGCTTCCGGGAAAGAAGGAGCTTATTTCGATGCTTATGTCCGCCATGCTCGGAAATACTTCCAAGCTTGCGCGAACCCTGCAGGCCGTTGCGGACAAGAAGGCAGAACAAGCATAATTTTTATCGCGGTCCAGGCTTCAGGGACGGAGTTAGTCTTCGTTCCGCGCTGTCGTACTGGCCGCGCGAAAAGAAAGGTCTGTGGAACGTGATTTCCGCAGATATCGCGGTTCGTATGAACCGAAACAGTTTACTTAAGGAGAAGTTAATATGGCAGCTTTGACAAATGATCAGATTCTGGATGCAATCGCTTCGATGACCGTTCTTGAGGTCTCCGAACTTGTAAAAGCAATGGAAGAGAAGTTTGGTGTTACCGCCGCTGCTCCTGTTGCGGTTATGGCTGGTGCTGGTGCTGCAGCCGCTGCTCCTGCCGAAGAGCAGACCGAGTTCACTGTAACTCTCAAGGCTCTTGCCGCCGACGACAAGAAGATTTCCGTCATCAAGGAAGTTCGTACCATTACCGGTCTTGGTCTTAAGGAAGCAAAGGATCTCGTTGAAGGAGTACCCAAGACTCTCAAGGAGAATGTTTCCAAGGAAGAAGCCAACAAGATCAAGGAATCTATCACCGCAGCCGGTGGTGTGGTCGAGATTGCCTGATTCTGGCACAGTCGTCCGGCTTTTGGGTTGGACGGTTTTTTTAATATGATTCTTTCTCGAAAGGTTCCCGTTGTTGTAACACGGGAACCTTTTGCAGTCTGCGGATGTAAGCGACCTTTGGTTGTGTATCCGTAACAGTGTAGTAGCCGTCGCAAGTCAGACGTGCTTTCAGTCTTGAACCGTTTTAGGGGGTATGGGATGTTCGCAAGAAACCAGGCGATCAACCGTCAGTATATCGGCAAAAATATCCGGAATTTTATGGATTTGCCCGACCTCATTGATATTCAGCTTTCATCATATGAGAAATTTCTTCAGCGAGACAAATCCGCATCCGCTGCTTCGAATGAAGAAGTCGGTCTCGAAGATGTTTTTCGCTCAACTTTCCCGATCGAAAGCCCGAACGGTGACATGATTCTTGAGTATGATTATTACGAACTCGATGACGAAGGAATAAAGTTTTCCGAATATGAGTGCAAGCAGAAGGGTTTGACGTACTCGGTACCGCTCAAAGCCCGTGTTAATCTGATTTTTCAGGAGACGGGTGAAATCCGTCAAAAAGACATATATATGGGCGATATTCCGCTCATGACCGATCGTGGTACCTTTATTATCAATGGTGCCGAACGCGTTGTTGTTTCGCAGATTCATCGCTCTCCGGGCGTTATTTTCAGTCATGAAAAAGGCATATATTCCAGTCGAATCATTCCGTATCGGGGAAGCTGGCTTGAATTCGAGATTGACCAGAAAAAAGAACTGGTGTACGCAAAGATCGACCGAAAAAAACGTATTCTGGGAACGCTGTTTCTTCGGGCTCTCGGGTATCAGACGCGCGAAGATATTATTCGATGTTTTTACATCACCGAAAAAGTCAAAGTGTCGGATTCGCGCGACAAACGCGAACACCTTATAGGAAAAATACTTGCTTCTGCAGTGTACATTACCGACGACAACGGGGAGCAGAAAAAGCTCTATCGCGCCGGTGAAAAGATGCATCCTCACAACATTGACGAACTCATGATGAATAAAATTCCAGAAATCGAAGTGATTAACTTTGAGCATCCGGATTCTCTTAACTCGCCAATGATCATCAATTGTTTTGAACGGGAAGAGATCAGGTATTCCGGAAAGGATTCCGAGTCCGACGAACCCTCGAAGGATGACGCTCTTTCAGCCGTATACTCTGTGTTGATGCCGGGAGAGCCGATAACTGTAGAAGCTGCCGAAAAAGACCTGGTGTCCATGTTCTTCTCGTCACGCAGATACGATCTTGGACGAGTCGGCCGCTACAAGCTCAACAAAAAATTCGATTACGCAGATCCTGTTTCCGATTATACTCTCGTCAAGCAGGATATCATCGCTACAATGAAGTTCCTGATCAAGGTGTATGTTGGTGACGAATCCATTGACGATATCGATCACCTCGGAAACCGTCGTGTCCGGTCGGTCGGCGAGTTGATGACCAATACGCTTAAGACTGCCTTCTCCCGAATGGAGCGCATTGCAAAAGAGCGTATGAGCCTTAAGGAAACCGAAACGATCAAGCCGCAGGATCTTATTTCCATTAAACCGATTGTTGCGGCAATCAAGGAATTCTTTGGCTCCAGCCAGCTGTCGCAGTTTATGGATCAGGTTAATCCGCTAGCCGAGCTCACGCATAAGCGCCGTCTCAATGCGCTGGGTCCCGGCGGTCTTTCCAGGGACCGCGCCGGTTTCGAGGTTCGCGACGTTCATTATACCCATTATGGACGCATGTGCCCGATTGAGACTCCTGAAGGTCCGAATATCGGTCTTATTGTGTCTCTTGCCAATTACACCCGTGTTAATGACTATGGCTTCCTGGAAGCCCCGTACGTCAAGCTTAAAGATGGGATGATTACTCGAGAAATCGAGTATCTGTCTGCAATGGATGAAGACAAATACTACATTGCACAGGCGTCTACCGAAATTAACGAAGATGGAACCTTTGCCGTTGACCAGATTTCTTGTCGGCGTCATGGCGATTACATCACCCGATCTCCGAAAGATGTCCAGTACATGGACGTCTCTCCGAAGCAGATTATTTCTGTTTCTGCGTCATTAATCCCGTTCCTTGAGCATGACGATGCCAACCGTGCGCTCATGGGTGCGAACATGCAGCGACAGGCTGTTCCTCTGGTCTTCCCCGAACCACCTCGCGTTGGTACCGGAATGGAAAGCAAGTGCGCCTATGATTCCGGGGTTCTCGTGAAGGCGAAACGGCCTGGAACAGTTGAGTTTGTCGCAGCCGACAAGGTTGTCATCAAACCCTCCGGAGTAAAGGATGATTCTGTCCGCGATGAGTATCCGCTACTGAAATATCAGAGAACAAACCAGGATACCTGCTATCATCAGCGGCCTATTGTTCTTCCCGGTCAGAAGGTCGAGAAGGGTACGCCACTGGCCGATGGGCCGGCAACCTGGCATGGAGAGCTCGCTCTGGGGCGTAATATTCTGGTCGGATTCGTTCCGTGGAACGGTTACAATTATGAAGACGCGATTCTTATTTCCCAGCGCGTGGTCAAGGAAGATATGTTTACTTCCATCCATATAAAGGAATTTGTAACCGAAGTTCGCGAAACAAAACTCGGCCCTGAAAAGCTAACCCGCGATATTCCGAACACCAGTGAAAAAAGCCTGGATAATCTCGATGCCGAAGGTATTATCAGAATCGGCGCAAAGGTTCGATCCGGCGACATTTTGATCGGTAAAGTCACTCCGAAGAGCGAAACCGAGACTACTCCGGAATTCAAGCTGCTCAACTCGATCTTCGGTGAAAAGGCAAAGGAAGTCCGCGATTCGTCTCTCCGTGTTCCGCATGGTGTTGAAGGTACGATTATTGACGTCCAGCGGCTAAAGAGAACCGAAGGTGATGATCTAAACCCCGGCGTTGACGAAGTAGTCAAAGTGTTAATAGCGACCAAGCGCAAGCTTCGTGAAGGCGATAAAATGGCCGGCCGTCATGGAAATAAGGGTATTGTTGCCCGAATCCTGCCGGAAGAAGATATGCCGTACATGGAAGACGGTACTCCGCTCGATATTTGTCTTAACCCGCTCGGTGTTCCGAGCCGAATGAATATCGGGCAGATCATGGAATCAGAACTCGGTCTTGCGGCCACGCATTTGAATACCTGGTTCGAGTCTCCCATATTCCAGTCGCCGTCTAATGCCCAGATCGAGGAAAAACTTACGGAAGCTGGTTTCCCCGCCAATTCCAAGGTAACTCTTCGGGATGGTCGTACGGGTGTCGCCTTTGATAACCCTGTCTTTGTCGGTGTTATTTATTTCATGAAACTCCATCACCTTGTTGACGACAAGATGCACGCGCGTTCCACAGGCCCGTATTCGCTCGTTACTCAGCAACCGCTTGGCGGCAAGGCTCAGTTCGGCGGACAGCGTCTTGGCGAAATGGAAGTATGGGCGCTGGAAGCCTATGGTGCGGCCAATACACTCCAGGAACTCTTGACGATCAAGTCCGACGATATGAACGGACGTTCAAAGATTTATGAATCGATCGTAAAGGGCGAGCCCTCGACCGCGGCAGGCATTCCCGAATCGTTTAATGTTCTTGTTCAGGAAATGCGCGGTCTCGCGCTTGATTTCACCATTTTTGACGCGAAAGGAAAGCAGATTCCGCTGACTGAACGCGATGCCGAGTTGATCGAAAAGGCCGGATCAAACTTCTGATCTGCAACAACGATTAGCCCTGGTTGTATTCTAAATATCGGAATATCGGCTCTTGGTTCGATATTCCGGGAGGAAACAAGATGAGAGAATTGCAGGATTTTGACAGTCTTAATATAAAGCTTGCATCGCCTGAAACCATTCGTGCGTGGAGTTATGGTGAAGTCAAGAAGCCCGAGACCATCAACTACCGAACACTGCGGCCGGAAAAGGATGGTCTGTTCTGCGAGCGAATTTTCGGAACGACTAAAGAGTGGGAATGTTATTGCGGAAAGTTCAAGTCAATCCGCTACAAGGGAGTTATTTGCGACCGCTGCGGAGTTGAAGTTACGCATTTTAAGGTTCGCCGCGAACGAATGGGACATATCGAGCTTGCAGCTCCTGTTTCTCACATTTGGTATTATCGTTCGGTTCCCAGTCGCATGGGCTTGCTTCTTGATCTTCAGGTTGCTGCGCTCAGGTCCATTCTCTATTACGAGAAATATATTGTTATCGATGCCGGTGATACCGATCTGAAAAAGAATCAGCTTCTCACCGAAGAAGAATTCCATGAAGCACAGGAACGCTACGGCGGTTCCTTTACTGCGGGCATGGGTGCCGAGGCGATCAAGACGCTGCTCGAAAACCTGAATTTGGATGAACTTGCGGTAGAATTGCGCGCAAAGATGATCGAAAAGGGACCAAAGAGCGATAAGCGTTTGCTCAAGAGGATTGAAATCGTAGAAAACTTTCGCGCGTCGACAAACAAGCCGTCCTGGATGATTCTCGATGTAATCCCGGTTATTCCGCCAGAGCTGCGCCCGATGGTTCAGCTCGATGGCGGACGTTTTGCCACTTCAGATCTCAACGATCTGTATCGTCGTGTCATAAACAGAAATAACCGGCTCAAGAGGCTGATGAGTCTTAATGCACCCGATATCATTATCCGAAACGAAAAACGAATGCTTCAGGAAGCTGTTGATGCGCTCTTCGATAACTCCAAGCGCAAGCGTGTCATTAAAGGTGCTTCGAATCGTCCGCTTAAATCTATTTCGGATATGCTCAAGGGCAAACAGGGGCGTTTTCGGCAGAATCTGCTCGGTAAGCGTGTAGACTATTCTGGTCGATCCGTTATCGTTGTCGGTCCGGAGCTCAAGCTCTGGCAGTGCGGTCTTCCGACTAAAATGGCGCTTGAACTGTTCAAGCCGTTCATCATGAAAAAAATTGTCGATAAGGATATTGTCGGCAACATCAAGAAAGCCAAGCTGCTTGTGGAACAGGAGTCTCCGGAGGTTTTCGCTATCCTCGACGATGTCGTTCGGGAACATCCGGTAATGCTTAACCGTGCGCCGACACTCCATCGCCTCGGAATTCAGGCGTTTGAGCCCGTTCTGGTAGAAGGCAAGGCGATCAGACTGCATCCCCTCGTCTGTAAGGCGTTTAACGCCGACTTCGACGGCGACCAGATGGCTGTTCACGTTCCTCTGACCCAGGCGGCGCAGATGGAATGCTGGACGCTTATGCTTTCCAGCAGAAACCTTCTTGACCCCGCTAACGGAAAATCTATCGTATACCCTTCGCAAGATATGGTTCTTGGATTGTATTATCTTACCAAGATCAAACCGAATGGGAAGGGGACCGGACGGCGCTACAGCGACTACAACGAAGTAATGATGGCTGCCGAAACAGGCGCCCTTGGCTGGCAGTCTCTTATCAAGGTCGAGTATCGTGGTGAGGTTGTCGAAACAACTCCGGGTCGTCTTGTGTTCAATGAAGCGATGCCCGATGGCGTCCCTTTTACAAACATCACGCTCGATGACAAGCAGATCCGCAAGCTCATCGAATCTGTTCATAAGGCTCATGGGCCGTGGCTTACCGTTCAGATGCTCGATCAGCTCAAAGCCACCGGTTACAAGTATGCTACCTTCTTCGGCGCAACGCTGAGCATGGATGATATTCTTGTTCCTCCTGAAAAGCAGGAAATGATCGAGAAAGCCAACAAGGAAGTCGAGGCTATCCAGAAACAGTACCAGCAGGGCCATATTACACAAGACGAGCGCTATAACCGTGTTGTCGAAGTCTGGTCGAAAACGAACGAAGATCTTACCAATATCATGATGAAGACTCTTGAAGGCGATCAAGATGGCTTTAATACCATATATATGATGGCGACCTCTGGAGCTCGTGGCAGCAGAAATCAGATTCGCCAGCTTGCAGGTATGCGCGGTCTTATGGCAAAACCGAATGGAGACATTATTGAACTTCCGATCCGGTCGAACTTCAAGGAAGGACTGAATGTTATCGAGTTCTTCATCTCGACGAACGGTGCCCGAAAAGGTCTTGCCGATACTGCGCTCAAAACAGCCGACGCCGGTTACCTGACCCGCCGACTGGTCGATATTGCCCAGGATGTTGTAGTCAATGAAGAAGATTGCGGTACTATCAATGGTATCGAGTATTCTGCAATCAAAGAAGGAGATGATGTCGTAGAATCGTTGTCCTCCAGAATAACCGGACGCTATACGCTGGAGCGCGTCGTGCATCCGATCACACATGATATTATTATTGATGTCAACGAATTCGTAACAGACGACAAGTCCCTGGAGATTGAACAGGCCGGCGTCGAAACTGTCAAGCTCCGCACCGTGCTTACCTGTGAATCCAAACATGGCGTCTGCGTAAAATGCTATGGAAGAAATCTGGCTCACAACAAGATTATCGAAATCGGTGAAGCGGTCGGTATTATTGCAGCTCAGTCGATCGGTCAGCCTGGAACCCAGCTTACGATGCGTACGTTCCATGTTGGTGGTGCTGCGACGAAGGTCAGTGAAGAGAATAGAATTCTTCTCAAGTACCCGGTTATCATCAAGGATATAGCCGGCACTCATGTAGAACTTGAAAACGGTAACTGGCTGTTCACCCGAAAGGGATGGCTGACAGTTAACAAGGTTGTTCATGCGTATGAAGTTGCAGCAAAAGACAAGGTGCTCGTTGTAGATGGGCAGCGAGTTCTTAGAGGCGAAGCGGTCATTAAACGCGGAAACGATGAAATTCCCGCTGTTGAGATTGCCTATGTCGCCGTTCGGGGCAATAAAATATACCTTGTTTCGCAGGATCAGAAATTCGAAATCCGAAACGGTTCTGAAGTGGTTGTCAAGGCTGGCGATTTTGTTGATACGCAACAGACCATTGCGACCTTCGATCCGTTCTCGGAACCGATTATTTCCGAGTATGATGGATACGTTCATTATGAAGATATTATTCCGGGATCAACGCTCAACGAAGAGCTTGATGAAGAAACCGGAAAAGTTGAAAAGCGGATTAACGAATTCCAGCTTGAAACAAAACAGCCGCGCATCTTGATCACTGATGAATCCGGTAATGCTATCGGGTCGTATTATCTTCCTGGCGGTGCATATCTTCTTGTTGAAGACAAGGTTCACGTTAAGGCGGGAACTACGATCGCAAAAATACTCAAGGAATCGGCTAAAACAAAAGATATCACTGGAGGTCTTCCCCGTGTATCAGAGCTGTTTGAAGCTCGAAAACCAAAATATCCTGCTGTTCTTGCCCAGATTTCCGGAACTGTTTCGTTCAAGGGAATCCTGAAGGGAAAACGCGTGCTTATTGTTCGCGATCAGTATGGCAAGGAATTCAAGCATCTCGTTCCGATGACCAAGCGCTTGCTTGTTCGTGACGGTGATACCGTTGAATCGGGAGAAAAATTGTGTGACGGTGCATACAATCCTCACGACATTCTTGCTGTATCAGGCGAGAATGCGCTCCAAAATTACCTTATGGACGAAATTCAGCAAGTGTACCGCCTGCAGGGTGTTTCGATCAACGACAAGCATATTGGCGTTATTGTTCGACAGATGCTCAGGAAGGTTGAGATTGTCGCAGTCGGCGATACTCGATTCATCTTTGGTCAACAGGTTGATAAATATAAATTCCATGAAGAGAACAGCAGGGTTATTAACGAAGGCGGTCAACCGGCAATAGCCCGACCAATGTTCCAGGGAATTACAAAAGCTTCGCTGAATATTGATTCTTTTATTTCCGCTGCTTCCTTTCAGGAGACAACGCGTGTCCTTACGAATGCGGCTATTGCCGGGGCGAGCGACAGCTTGAGAGGATTGAAGGAAAATGTGGTTATCGGACATCTGATTCCTGCCGGTACCGGTATCAAAACGTATCGAAATGTCAAACTTTTTGACAAAGAAAAGGGTGATCTTGATCTCCAGATGAATGAAATTCTTGAACGACGGAAGCTTGAAAAGGCAACTGAAACGATCGAGGAGGATTCAGACTTCGATCCGGATGAAAATGATTGACACGCATTGCCGGCTTGTGTCCAAGCCGGCAATGCGTGTTATTGACTTTAAATCGGTATAGAAGGTATTCTTACCAGAGTTTTGTTTAATACATCCGGGGTGCTGCCCGGATAAAAATAGGAGTAAAGGCGAATGCCTACAATAAACCAACTTATAAAGCAGGGTCGTAAGGCTGTTGTTATCCGGACAAAGAGTCCGGCTCTTGAAGCCAGTCCCCAAAAGCGCGGTGTTTGCACCCGTGTTATGACTGTTACCCCGAAGAAACCGAACTCGGCTCTGAGAAAGGTCGCTCGTGTCCGCTTGAGCAATGGAATCGAAGTTACTGCGTATATTCCTGGTATTGGTCATAATCTTCAGGAACACTCGGTTGTTCTGATTCGCGGTGGTCGTGTCAAGGATCTTCCTGGTGTACGCTACCATATCATTCGCGGAACAAAAGATACTCTTGGTGTTGCCGATCGAAAGCGCAGTCGTTCAAAATACGGCGCCAAGCGCCCGAAAGCATAAGGAGGGACGGTAAAATGGGAAGAAAAAATAAAACAATCGACCGGCCTGTTGCCCCTGATGCACGGTATCACAGTGTTGTCATTTCAAAGTTCGTCAGGCGGATGATGTTGAGCGGTCAGAAAGCCACCAGCACCCGGATTATGTACGATGCTCTTGATAAGATTAAGGGCAAAACTGACAAAGAGCCTCTTGAAGTTTTTTTGAAAGCTCTTGATAACGTAAAGCCGATGGTTGAAGTAAAGTCTCGTCGCGTTGGAGGAGCTACTTATCAGGTTCCGATCGAAATCCGCGAGTCTCGCAGGGAAGCTCTGGGAATGCGCTGGATAATTAACGCGGCTCGTTCAAGAAGCGGTCACGAGATGGCAGAACGTCTTGCAGCTGAACTGGTTGATGCCTTCAACAATACCGGTTCTGCATACAAGAAGAAGGAAGACACTCATAAAATGGCAGACGCCAATAAGGCCTTTGCCCATTATCGGTGGTAAAGAGAAATGCTTTGCATTTTCTCTGGTATCTTTTGAAGCTAGAATCAATTTGCAGAGTGTAAAAACCTCCGGAAACGGAGGTTTTTTCTTGCTCAGAGCCTCTGTATGCTTGACGAAAAGTATTCAAAAATGTATAAACAGAGAGTACTTGAAGTATTCTGCCTGAAAGGGCGTTTCTTCGGTGTTCTTTGAGAGTCCAGGGCGCGACCGTAAAACCGTTTAATCGGCAGGATTGCGCAGCCCTTGATGTCCGTAGTTCATGCGCCGTTGGTGTATTGAAATATATAATAGAAGGTATCAGGGGCTTATGGATCGGATGAGCTGACTGTGTGAGCAGTTGGTTTTCCGTGCGGGTATAAAACCCGATGGCTCTACAGGATACCAAACCAGTCATCAGCGGCATGCTGTGATGATCAGGTGGTTCCGGCCAAAACTGTCCGCAATACAATATGGACAGCAACGTCGCAAAAAAAACACTATGCTTTTGGGCTGCGTGTTCCCGTCTGAATCATACTCAATCACACTGTCCTCTTTTTGATGTACTGTTTACGCTTGGTATTGGCAGTAGCCCGCAATCTTGTAAAAGAGAGCAGGTTTACGTATAATGCGAGAAATATTTTTTATTGCTTGCCTATAATCTTTCAGGAGGATCAAATGGCAAAGGAAAAGTTCGAACGAACTAAGCCTCACATGAACGTTGGTACCATCGGTCACGTTGACCATGGTAAGACTACTCTTTCCGCGGCAATTACCAGCTATTGCGCGAAAAAGTACGGCGACAAGCTTCTCAAGTACGATGAAATCGATAACGCGCCGGAAGAAAAGGCACGTGGTATTACAATCAATACCCGACACATGGAGTATCAGTCAGAAAAGAGACACTATGCTCATATCGACTGCCCGGGACACGCTGACTATATCAAGAACATGATCACCGGTGCAGCGCAGATGGACGGTGCGATTCTTGTTGTTTCCGCTCCCGACTCGGTTATGCCCCAGACTCGTGAACATATTCTTCTTGCCCGTCAGGTAGGTGTTCCTTCGATCGTTGTTTTCATGAACAAAGTTGATCTTCTTGATGATCCCGATCTCATGGAACTCGTTGAGGAAGAAATTCGCGACGTTCTCGCTTCCTACGGCTTCCCTCGCGAAACTCCGATCATTAAGGGATCCGCGTTCAAGGCTCTCGCTGATGGCGCTGGTCCTGAAGACACCAAGTGCATTCAGGATCTTCTTGACACTATGGATACCTACTTCAAAGATCCGGATCGTGCCCAGGACAAGCCCTTCCTGATGCCTGTTGAAGATATCTTCACCATTTCCGGACGCGGAACTGTTGTTACCGGTCGTATCGAGCGCGGTGTGGTCAATCTTAACGAAGAAGTTGAAATCGTCGGTATTCGTCCGACTGTCAAGACTGTTATCACCGGTATTGAAATGTTCAACAAGCTTCTTGATTCCGGTATGGCTGGAGATAACGTTGGTCTTCTGCTCCGTGGTATTGAAAAGAAGGCGGTTGAGCGCGGTCAGGTTCTTGCCAAGCCTGGTACGATCACTCCTCATACCAAATTCGAAGCCCAGATTTATGTTCTTTCCAAGGAAGAAGGCGGCCGACATAGTCCGTTCTTCTCGGGTTATCGCCCTCAGTTCTATTTCCGAACTACCGACATTACCGGAACCATCAATCTTCCGGCCGGTGTTGACATGGTTAAGCCTGGTGATAACACCAAGATTCTTGGTGAGCTTATTCATCCGATTGCTATGGAAAAAGGACTCAAGCTTGCAGTTCGCGAAGGCGGACGCACTGTTGCTTCAGGTCAGGTAACAGAGGTTATCGCGTAAGTTTTTGAACAGCTGCATAAAGCAGGGAACCCTTGCTTTGCGTGGATTCCGGTGCGCCGGGATCCACGCGCAGTTGTCTGGAGGAAAAATGGCTAAGGAAAAAATTCGCGTCAGACTTCGCGGATTCGATGTTGAACTGATTGACCAGAGCTCAAAAGCAATTGTGCAGACTGTACAGAAAGCAGGCGCCAAGGTTTCCGGACCTATTCCGCTTCCTACACGTATAAACAAGGTGACCGTACTTCGCTCTCCTCACGTAAACAAGAAAGCACGCGAGCAGTTCGAAATGCGCACCCACAAGCGCCTTATTGACATTATCGAACCCTCTGCGGAAGTAATGGATTCATTGATGAAGCTTGAACTCCCTGCAGGTGTAGACGTAGAAATCAAGCAGTAATTTTTTTGGTAGACGGTCCCCCGGATCAGGGGATAACGTACCTTAGGAGTGTAATCAGAATGATAGGTCTGATAGCAAAAAAAGTCGGCATGACACAGGTCTTTGACGAAAACGGAAACCTTGTACCGGTAACCGTGATCCGCGTTGAGCCCAACACTGTCGTGTCGATCAAGAAAGAGGATGCTTTCGGGTATGAAGCAGTTGTTTTGGGTCTTGATGAAATCAAGGCTTCCAGAACAACAAAGCCATACGCCGGACAGTTTCCTGAAGGGATCGCCCCCAAGAGACATCTCAAGGAATTCCGCGACTTTGAAAAAGAAGTAGCAGTAGGCGATCAGATTGGCGTTGAACTTTTTGAATCTACGCGTTTCCTTGATGTAACCGCTACCTCGAAGGGTAAGGGTTTTCAGGGTGTCATGAAGCGATGGGGATTCCATGGTGGACGTGCGTCTCATGGTTCCAAGTTTCATCGAGAGGCGGGCGGTACCGGAAACAGTACAACGCCAGGGCACTGCTTCAAGAACATCAAGATGCCCGGTCGTATGGGTCGTGAGCGGGTTACCGTCCAGAATCTCAAGATCCAGAAGATCGATCCCGAACTGAAAGTGCTTATGGTTCGCGGGTCAGTTCCCGGCAACAAGGACTGTACGTTGATCATCAAGTCCGCAGTCAAGAAAGAATTCTAACGACAGGAGAAGACGATGGAAAAGAAAGTCTATTCGGTCGATGGCAGGGAACTGAGGACAATTAATCTCGATGATAACGTATTTGGCCTTCCGGTCAATGAAGACGTGATCTACTACGCCATCAACAATGAATTAGCGAATCTGCGCGTTGGAACCGCATGTACAAAGACTCGTGCTGAAGTACATGGATCAAACAGCAAACCGTACAAACAGAAAGGTACCGGAAACGCCCGTCGTGGTGACAAGAAATCTCCGATACTTGTTGGTGGCGGTGTTGTTTTCGGTCCCCGGCCGCGTGATTATAGTTTTTCGCTTCCGAAAAAGGTGAAGCGGCTCGCAATGAAGTCGATTCTGAGCCTTAAGGCCCAGGATAATCGGCTTACAGTTATTGAAGACTTTACAGTCGAAAGCGGCAAAACAAAGGATCTTGTAAAGATTCTTGAAAAATTTGCCAAGGACGAGCGTACTGTTATCATTCTGAAGGATGATGATGCGAATATTAAGCGTGCCGGAAGGAATATTCCAACGCTTTCTTTCTTGTCCTACAACAGGCTTCGCGCTCATGATCTTTTTTATGGACGCAAGGTTATTGTACTCGAGTCGGCTGTAAAAAATCTTTCCGGTTTTTATGCTTCTGATGAGGGGGCCGAGTAATGGCGTACGAACATATCCTCATTGCTCCGGTTCTTTCTGAAAAATCGAACGAACTTCGAGAGCAGGGAAAGTATGTATTCAAAGTACATACCGATGCAACCAAGATCGAGATTAAAGAAGCGGTTCGCAAGCTTTTCGACGTTAAAGTTCTGGATTGCACCGTTATCAATGTTGACGGAAAAGTCAAGCGTGTGCGGTCTCGCCCGGGCAAGACATCCAGCTGGAAAAAAGCAATCGTTCGACTTGCTCCCGGCGAAACAATCAAGGTGTTCGAAGGCGTATAACGCTTTCGAATTAGTGTAAGACAAGGGGATTCCAAATGGCTCTTAAAGTATTTAAGCCTTATACACCGGGAACCAGAACACGCATTGATCTGTCGAGAGAAGAGATTACTGCAGACAAGCCTGAAAAGAGCTTGACTCGCGGTAAGAAGTCTCGCGGTGGTCGCGGCGCGGGCGGACGCACTGCAGTTCGTCATCAAGGCGGCGGTCATAAGCAGAAATATCGAGAAATCGATTTCAAACGTAATAAATATGGTATTCCGGGTACAGTAAAAACGATCGAATACGACCCTAACCGCAGTGCTAATATCGCTCTTGTATTTTATGCAGACGGCGATAAGCGCTATATCATCGCTCCCAAGGGGTTGATGGTCGGTCAGAAGGTTTTGAGCGGAGATAACGCAGCGCTCGATGTAGCCAATGCGCTTCCGCTGGAAGCGATTCCGGTCGGATTTACCGTTCACAACATTGAATTGACTCTGGGTAAAGGCGGGCAGATGGCCCGGTCTGCCGGTGCAAGCGCGCTTGTTGCGGCCAAGGAAGGCGATTATGTAACCATCAAGCTTCCCTCCGGAGAAATGAGACTTGTTCATAAACGTTGCTTTGCTACGATCGGTGAAGTCGGTAACGGCGACCACATGAATACCAGCCTTGGTAAGGCCGGTCGTTCAAGATGGAAAGGCATACGTCCTGCAGTCAGGGCTATGGCTATGAACCCTGTTGATCATCCGCTTGGTGGTGGTGAAGGTCGCGGTAAGGGACGTAATCCTGTTACTCCCTGGGGACAACCCTGCCGTGGATACAAGACCCGCAATAAACGGAAAAACTCGAGCAAGTTTATTGTTTCGAGACGCAAGTAGGGGGACTGATCGTGTCAAGATCTGTTAAGAAAGGACCCTTTATCGAGAAGAGTCTTTACAAGAAAGTGATTGAAATGAACAAGGCGAGCGACAGAAAAATGATCAAGTCATATTCTCGATGCTCGACTATTATTCCTGAAATGGTAGGAAATACCATCTCTGTTTACAATGGCAAGTCATGGATTCCGGTGTACATCACCGAAAACCTTGTCGGTCACAAGCTTGGTGAATTTTCGCCGACACGCGTTTTCCGCGGTCATGCGGGTTCAGACAAGAAAACAGGCAAATAAGTAGGTGGACAAGATGGCTGAAAAAAGCGGATATATAGCCACTTCGAAATTCCTTATCGCATCTCCTACCAAGGTTCGTCCTGTAGCCGATGTGGTGAAGCTTAAATCGTATGCCGAAGCAATGGCTGTTCTCGAGAATATGCCACAGAAAGGTGCGCGTCTTCTCAGTAAAACCATGAAGTCAGCTGCGTCGAATGCGCTGGATCGGAACAAAAAGCTCGATGAAGACATGCTTTTCGTCAAGGAAATTCGTATCGATGAAGGTCCTCGCCTCAAGAGATTGTGGGCGCGCGGCCGTGGTCGGGCAGATATGCTCCTTAAAAGAATGGTTCATATCACCGTCATCGTAGATGAAAAGGCGGGAGAATAACGTGGGACAAAAAGTAAATCCAATCGGTTTGCGGCTCGGCGTCAACAAGACCTGGTCTTCTCGCTGGTATGCCGATCCTCGCGAATATGCGGATCTTCTTCATGAAGATTTACGCATTCGCAAGATGGTAAAAGAGTTGCCTGAGTGCAAAAACGCTGATATTGCAGAAATTGAAATTGTTCGGCATCCCCAGCGTGTTACCATCGTGATTCACACAGCCCGTCCCGGCGTTATCATTGGCGTCAAGGGTGCAAATATCGAGCAAATCGGAAATGAGATCCAGAAGAGTCTGACAAAAAAGGTTCAGATCAAGATTAAGGAAATCAAACGATCAGAAACGAATGCATCTCTTGTGTCTCAGAATGTTGCCCGTCAGCTGATGAATCGCGGTTCTTTCAGGAAAGCATTAAAAATGGCTTCCCAGGCTGCAATGAAAGCAGGAGCTCAGGGTGTAAAAATCCGGGTTTCCGGACGTCTCGGCGGTGCAGAAATGTCTCGAACAGAAGAACACAAGGAAGGACGCGTTCCTCTCCATACCCTTCGTGCAGATATCGATTACGGCTTCTCCGAAGCTCATACCACGTATGGTGCAATTGGTGTCAAGGTATGGATATATAACGGAATGATGTATGGTCACGAGCAGAAAGAGGATGCAGGCGCACTTCTTAAAAAACAAAGACGTGATCGTCCCGAACGTGCAGAACGCGGCGAGCGTAGCGAACGCTCTGATCGCGCACCTGCCGGAAGGAGTTAATGTATGGCTCTTAGTCCTAAAAGAGTAAAATACAGAAAGGTTCAGCGCGGAAGAATTGAAGGCAACGCTACCAGGGGCAATAATATTGACTTTGGCGATTTTGCTCTTGTTTCTCTTGAACCTTTCTGGCTTACCAATCGTCAGCTCGAAGCTGCGCGTGTTGCCCTCAACAGAAAGGTAAAGCGCGGCGGAAAATTGTGGGTTCGCGTATTTCCCGACAAGCCGTTTACCAAGAAACCGGCTGAAACCCGTATGGGTAAGGGAAAGGGTGCGCCCGAGTATTGGGTCGCAGTTGTAAAGCCTGGCACCATTCTTTTCGAGATGGCCGGTGTTGACCGCGAACTCGCTGCAGAAGCCATGCATCTGGCAGGAAGCAAACTTCCCTTCAAGACAAAGTTTGCTGAACGCCTGGTTCACGAATAAGGAAGGCATAAGATGAAGAAGAATGAACTCGGCACTATGTCTTATCCCGAACTTGTTTCCAAGCGCAACGAAATGAATAAAAAATACATGGATCTCCGGTTTCAGCTTGTAATCGGTCATGTAGACAATCCTCTTCAGAAGAGGACGATTCGTCGCGAAATTGCTAGATTGAATACCTTTATCCGGCAGAAAGAACTTGCCGGACAGGCAAACAAGTAGGAGCAGGCCCGTGGAAGAGAAAGCAGAAAAGACTACCGGGAACCGCGAGTTTGTTGGTTTGGTTACCAGCGACAAGATGAATAAAACCATCACCGTCCAGGTATCAACCAAAAAACTTCACAGACTGTACAAGAAGTACGTCTCTCGTAGTAAGAAGTACAAGGCTCACGATGAAAACAATGACGCTCACATCGGTGATACCGTCAGAATCGTAGAAAGCCGACCGATCAGCAAGGACAAGTGCTGGCGCCTTGTCGAAATCCTTGATCGCGCAAAATAACGGAGGAAAACGACATGATTCAGATGCAGTCAAACCTGAACGTTGCTGATAACTCCGGCGCAAAACTCGTTCAGTGTATCAAGGTTATCGGTGGTTCTCACCGCCGATATGCAAGTATCGGCGACATTATTGTGGTGGCTGTTAAGGATGCACTCCCTACTTCCACAATCAAGAAAGGTTCTGTGGAAAAAGCGGTTATTGTTCGCATTTCCAAGGAATATCGTCGCCCCGACGGAACGTATATTCGTTTTGATGATAACGCTTGTGTTATCATCGATGCGAACAAGAATCCCAAGGGGAAGCGCATTTTCGGACCTGTAGCCCGCGAGCTCCGCGATCTTGATTATATGAAGATCGTTTCCCTTGCTCCGGAAGTTCTGTAAGGAGATTGAAAATGGATGCAAAATTCAAGATCCGGAAGGACGATCAGGTTGAAGTAATCGCTGGCAAAGATAAAGGCAAGCGTGGTACAATCGTCCGGGTCGTCCGGGACAAGAATCGCGTTATTGTTTCTGGTATCAACATTGTCAAGAAAGCGATGAAAAAGCGCAGTCAGCAGGATCGCGGCGGTATCGTCGAGATCGAAGCTCCTATTCATGTATCCAATGTTATGATCGTTTGCAAGAAATGCGGACCGACACGAATCGGGTACAAAATTGACGGTGACAAGAAAGTTCGTGTTTGCCGCAAATGTGGAGAAGCACTGTGATGAGTAAGTATGCACCCCGGCTTAAGAAAGTCTACGAAGAAAAGATCGCCCCCGAGCTTTTCAAAGAACTTGGTTATACGTCTACTATGCAGACCCCCCGTATTACCAAGATCGTTGTCAGCATGGGTATTGGCGAAGCTCTTGCGAACAAGAAACTCCTTGATGCCGCAGCGACCGACCTGGGTCTAATCACAGGGCAGAAAGCTGTAAAAACCAAGGCAAAGAAAAGTATTGCGAACTTCAAGCTTCGTCAGGGACAGGAAATTGGCGTAATGGTAACGCTTCGCGGAGCGAGAATGTATGAATTTCTTGATCGTTTCGTAAACGTAGCGCTTCCCCGCGTCAAGGATTTCCGCGGTATCAATCCCAATGGGTTTGATGGTCACGGAAATTATTCACTGGGTATCACAGAACAGATTATTTTTCCGGAAATCGACTTCGATAAAATCGAGCGAGTTGCCGGTCTTAATATCAATGTGGTAACCACAGCCAAAACGGATGCAGAAGCGAAAGCTCTTCTCGTCAAGTTTGGTATGCCCTTCAGGAAGTAAGTGAGGAGTTCATGGCTACAACAGCGATGATTAATAAGGCTAATTCGACACCAAAATATGCAACCCGGAAATATAACCGGTGCAGAGTGTGTGGTAGGCCGCGCGGATATCTACGGAAATACCAGATGTGTCGTGTCTGTTTCCGAAAATTGGCTAGTGAAGGTCTGATTCCAGGCGTTACTAAGTCGAGCTGGTAGGAGGGAAGAATAAGATGAGCGTTTCAGATCCCGTAGCAGATATGCTAACAAAGGTCCGGAATGCGGCAATGGCCCGCCATGAAAAAGTGGACATTCCCGCCTCCAAACTCAAGCTTGAGATTGTAAAAATCCTTAAAACTGAAGGATACATCAAGAATTTCAAGAAAGTGAGCCAGGACGGACTAAATTGTATTCGTGTTTTCCTTAAATACGATGAAAGCAATACACCCGTAATTCACGGAATCGAGAAGGTTTCAACACCTGGTCGCCGTGTGTATACCGGTTACAAAGAACTCCCCCGCGTGCACAATGGGTTCGGAACACTTATTGTTTCAACCTCGCAGGGTGTTACAACCGGGAAAAAAGCTCAAGAAAAACAGGTTGGCGGTGAGCTGATCTGTACCGTTTGGTAAGAGGAGGAAGTTATGTCTAGAATCGGAAAACTTCCCGTACTTATACCTGCGGGAGTCAAGGTTACCGTTGCAGCTGATGTTTTTACTGTTGAAGGCCCCAAAGGCAAGCTTTCGCAGTCCTACGACCCCTCTATAGAGATTAAGGTCGATGGAAATCATGCTGTAGTGACCAGAAAAGATGATACGAAGCAGACCCGTTCTTTTCACGGACTGTATCGCAATCTTCTGAATAATATGGTTCTCGGTGTAAGCAGCGGATTTACAAAGACTCTTGTCATTAATGGCGTTGGTTATCGAGCTGAGGTTCAGGGAAAAGTACTTCTTCTGAATCTTGGATACTCTAACGATGTTATGGCAGGAATCCCGGAAGGTCTTACTGTGACTGCCGATGCAGCTGGAAAAATCACTATTACTGGAGCCCGTAAGGACCAGGTTGGTGAATTCGCTGCTGAGATTCGTAAACTGCGCGGTCCTGAACCTTACAAGGGGAAAGGAATCCGCTATGATAACGAAATCATCAGGCGGAAAGTCGGTAAATCCGGCGTCAAATAAGGATGCAGCGATATGTTCAAGAAACTTAATGATAAAGACAGAAAGAGGCTCAAAAGAAAGATTCATATCCGCAAGAGAGTGGCCGGTACCGCAGAGCGTCCCCGCATGACGGTAACGAGAAGCAACAAGAATCTTACGGTTCAGGTAATTGACGATGTAACCGGAAGCACGCTTGCCGCTGTTTCTACTCTTGAAAAGGAACTTTCGGAACTGAAGTCAAATTTAGCTTCGGGAACAAAAGTTGGTGAAGAAATCGGCCGCCGCCTCAAGGAAAAGAATATTACTTCTGTAGTATTCGACCGGAATGGCTATCTCTACCATGGCGTAGTGAAAGCTGTCGCTGATGGTGCCCGCAGTGCCGGGATCAATTTCTAGGAGAGGCTATGGATCACCAGAAAAACTTTGATAAAGACAATCAGCCGAAAGAGTACGTAGAGAAGCTGGTAAAACTCAACCGGACTGCAAAAGTGGTCAAGGGTGGACGACGTTTCTCTTTCTCTGCTTTAACGGTTGTTGGCGATCAGAAAGGAAAGGTCGGATTCGGTTTTGGTAAGGCAAACGACGTATCTGAGGCTATTCGCAAGAGTATTGACAAGGCAAAACGTAACATGGTGTACGTGCCGTTGAAAAATGGCACTATTCCCCATGATTCACAGGCTGATTTCAAGAGCTCTTCTGTTCTGCTCAAACCGGCTTGTTCCGGAACCGGTCTCATTGCAGGAGGACCGGTCAGGGCAGTTCTCGAAGCCGCCGGAGCGACTGATGTTCTTTCCAAATCTCTCGGATCGAACTGTTCCGTAAACGTAGTTCGCGCAACTTTCGAAGCTATCAAGCAATTGATGGATGCCAAGACTGTGGCGAAGAACCGGG
Source organism: Treponema sp. (assembly GCA_004294945.1). GTDB lineage: Bacteria > Spirochaetota > Spirochaetia > Treponematales > Treponemataceae > Teretinema. Next base: position 18,352 of record SHOL01000002.1, on the reverse strand, counting down.
GCAAGACCCTGAAAGATTTGTGGGGTTAAACGATGGCAAACAAGATTCAAATAAAGCTTGTAAGAAGCACAATCGGTCAGAAACCGAATGTCGTTTCAACCGTACGTTCCCTTGGACTTAAAAAGCTCAATTCGACTGTTGAACAGGAATCTTCCGCTCCGATTCTCGGAATGGTAGCGACTGTTCAGCATTTGGTCGAGGTCAAGGAGATCAACTAAATGTCCGATTTCAATCTCTATGCTCCCGAGGGAGCAAATAAAAAGAAACGGATTGTTGGTCGCGGTTCTTCATCAGGCCGCGGAACGACAGCCGGTAGAGGAAACAAGGGACAGCAGTCCCGTTCCGGCGGAAAGGTGTATGTCGGTTTCGAAGGTGGTCAGATGCCTTTGTACCGCCGCATCGCAAAGCGCGGATTCTCTAACTATCCGTTTCGGGTCGATTATGAAATCTTCAATCTATGCGATATCGAAAGCCGTTATGAGAATGGTGAAACTGTTAACAAGGAATCACTTGTTCTCAAGGGTCTTCTGAAAAAAGCAGCTTCCCCGGTAAAGATTCTCGCAGACGGCGAGTTGACAAAGAAGCTGACTGTTGCGGTTGACAAGGTTTCGGCATCCGCCAAGGCTAAGATCGAAAAAGCCGGCGGAGTCGTCGTTGACAACTGCGCTCCGGAAGATCGGAACGAAAAATAATCGGGAATGGGTGAAGAAACATGGCAAACAATGCTTTTGTAAATATGTTCAGAATCAAGGAACTTCGTGAACGGATTTCCTTTACTGTCATAATTCTCGCTGTTTTTCGCCTTGGTGCGGTACTGACAATTCCCGGTATTGATCCCCATGCATTGACAGTGTACTTCAAGTCGCAGTTACAGGGTAATGCGTTCGTTGACTATATGGACTTTTTTGCCGGCGGCGCATTCTCTAACTTCTCTGTCTTTATGCTCGGTGTAACGCCGTACATCTCCACCCAGATTCTGATGCAGCTTGCACTGATCATCTTCCCAAGTCTTAAAAAGATTGTCGAGGAAGATGGCGGCCGCAAGAAAATGCAGTCATGGACAAGAATGGCCACTATTGTTGTGGCTCTAATTCAATCGTTTACTGTGACAGTGTATGCATTCAGTATTCCGGGCGCTGTTGTAATCGGTAAAATGGCATTCACTATTATAGCGATGCTGACAGTTACTACGGGTACTATGGTTACCGTTTGGCTCGGCGAGCAGATAACCAGCAGGGGAATCGGAAACGGTATTTCCATGTTGATATTTGCAGGTATTGTCGCACGGCTTCCCACTGCTTTGTGGGAGCTTGTTAAACTGGTTCAAAATGGTGATGTCAATATCGTATTCGTAATTTTAGCCCTGATGATGTTTGTCGGAATAATCGCTCTTGTTGTCTATGAGCAGCAGGGTCAGCGGAAAATTCCTGTGCATTACGCAAAGAGGGTCGTTGGAAGAAAGATGTATGGCGGACAGAATACCTATATTCCGTTCAAGATTAATCCTTCCGGAGTAATCCCTGTCATTTTCGCTTCCTCATTCCTGACTTTCCCCTTGCAGATTGCCGGCAGCATTGGACCGAACGTTAAATGGCTTAACAGTCTGGCGACGTTTCTGCGCCCACAGGGTATTTGGTATAATATCTTTTATGTACTTCTGATTGTTTTCTTCGCATATTTCTATACACAGGTAACCCTGAACCCCACAGAGATTGCGAAACAGATTCGGGAAAACGGCGGCTCGATTCCCGGAATCAGAACAGATAATACCGAGGAGTACATGCAGAGGATACTGAATCGGCTTATTTTGCCAGGTTCGTTGTATCTCGCCGTGATTGCGGTTCTGCCCACGATTATCCAGAATCTTTTCGGATTTCCTCCATCGATTTCTATGTTGATGGGAGGTACTTCGTTGCTGATCCTTGTTGGTGTCGATCTGGATACAATGAGTGCAATAGAAGCTCAGCTCAAGATGCATCATCATGAAGGACTGGTAAAAAAAGGAAAGATCAGGTCGCGGAACCTGTAGTCAAAAATTTGAGAAAGAGATATACTATGTCTCTTTCTCGGAGGGTTTTAGAATGAAGGTAAGAACGAGCGTTAAGCCCATATGCGATAAGTGCAAGATCATTCGCAGACGAGGGATCGTACGGATTATATGCACCAACCCCAAGCACAAACAGCGCCAGGGCTGATGGAGGACTAGAATGGCTCGAATTGCGGGAGTCGACCTCCCTAACAAGCATGTCAATATTGCATTGACTTACATTTATGGAATTGGTCGCTCTACTGCCGATGCAATCTGCGAAAAGACCAAGATTGATCCGATGAGGCTGATTAATGATCTTAACCAGGAAGAACTGGCGGAGATCAGACGTATTATTGAAACCGAATATAAAGTTGAAGGTCGTCTGAGAACTGAAATCGGTCTTAATATCAAACGTCTCATGGATATTGGCTGTTACCGGGGCCTCCGGCACAGAAAGGGTCTTCCTGTACGCGGTCAGCGAACCAGGACAAATTCTCGCACACGCAAGGGTAAGAAAAAGACCGTTGCGGGTAAGAAGAAGTAACATTCCCGAGTTGGAGGAACAACTAACGTGGCAACCGTAAAAAAGCGGAAAGAAAAGAAAAGTGTATACGAAGGAAATGTATACATTCAGGCAACGTTCAATAATACGATCGTTACTATTACTGACCTCAAGGGAAATGCTCTTTCATGGGCATCTTCCGGTGGTCTTGGATTTAATGGCGCAAAAAAGTCTACTCCGTTCGCGGCGCAGACTGTTGCGGAAACAGCTGTGCAAAAAGCCCTTACCTACGGGCTTCGTGAAGTGCATGTGTTTGTTAAGGGACCCGGTGTCGGACGTGAATCGGCTATACGCTCCCTTGGAGCTCTCGGTCTGAAGGTAAAGTCTATCAATGACGTTACACCGATCCCGCACAACGGCTGCCGCCCCCGCAAGACAAGGCGCATCTGACAAAGGAGAGATAAATGGCAAGATACACAGGACCCCTTTGCAGACTTTGCCGTACTGAACAGAAAAAACTGTTCCTTAAAGGTGACCGCTGCAAGAGTGACAAGTGCCCCATTAACAAAAAACGAGGTATTCCTGGTAAGGATCCCAAGGCGAGAACCGGAAAACGCAGTGACTACGGCATTCAGCTTCGCGAAAAACAGCGGATTAAAAGAATGTACGGTATGTTGGAAACACAGTTCCGTCTTTTCTTTGAACGAGCTCTTCGCATGCCCGGCGTAACCGGTGAAAACCTTGTTGGTCTTCTTGAGCGGAGACTTGATAATGTTGTCTACCGGATGCATTTTGCAGTTAACAGGAACCAAGCACGGCAGTTTGTCCAGCACAATCATATTCTTGTTAATAACAAATCGGTTAACATACCCAGTTACCAGGTTAAGCCCGGTGACGTGATTGAAATCCGGGAAAATAGCAAAAAGCTGAATGTTATCAAGGACGCATTGAAGGAAAATTCGAAATCTGGAGCTTATCCCTGGGTTTCCGTTGACGCGGATGCCATGAAAGGTACTTTTGTTTCGGTTCCCCGACGTGTTGATGTAACCGACCTTGCTGATATCAAAGAACAGCTCGTGGTCGAGCTCTATTCTAAATAAGAGGAGTTCGAATGGCCCGCAAAAATCTGCTAAAAGGATTCAAAAAGCCGAAAGGACTGTCTTTCGAGCATGATGAAGTAACCTCTGATTACGGAAAATTTGTGGCTTCTCCTTTCGAAACCGGTTTTGGAACTACTATAGGTAATACTTTACGTCGCGTTCTCCTGTCATCAATACAGGGGTATGCGATCACAGCAGTTCGTATCGTTTCGTACGATGCGGACGGTGTTCCCCATACTATTTCCAGTGAATTTGAAACCATTCCGAATGTTGTAGAAGATACTCTGGAAGTCTTGAATAATCTGAAACAGATTCGTTTGCGGCTTCCCGAAGACGTCGAACAGGATACTATCCTGTTTGAATTCAAAGGCCCGGTTACCGTCACCAGCGATATGTTCGCTCGCGACACCCAGCTCGAGATCCTGAGTAAGCCGTTCCACATCTTCACGATGATGGATGGTGGACATATGGAACTTGAAGTCCAGGTAGATTTGGGTCGCGGTTACGTACCGGCTGAAACTAACGAGCGTCATATCGAAATTGTCGGTACAATTCCGATGGACGCGATTTTCAGTCCCGTTATCAAAGTAAAGTACGCTATCGAACCCTGCCGCGTCGGACAGCGAAACGATTACGACAAGCTTATTCTGGAAATCTGGACCGATGGTACGATTTCTCCGGACAATGCGCTTGCCGAAGCTGCAAAGATTGCCAAGGATCATTTCTCGATATTCGTTAATTTCAATGAGAACGAGATTGGTAAAGACGACGATTATGATGAAGAAGATGAACGCGTTCGCCAGCTGTTGAATACTCCGGTAGAAGAGCTCGAACTGTCTGTCAGATCCTCTAATTGTCTAAAGAATGCAAATATCAGGACAATTGGTGAATTAACAAGGAAAACTGAAGATGATATTGCCAAGACACGAAACTTCGGCAAGAAGAGCCTTCAGGAAATCAGGGAAAAACTCCTTGAGTGGAACCTTGGCCTTGGTATGACCGATTACAGTCATCTCAAGAATTCTATCAAGTTGCCAAAGCAGAAGGAAGAAACAGATGAAGCATAAAAATGGCTTTAATCCGCTTTCGCGCACCGCATCCCATCGAAAGGCGATGCATCGCAATATGGTTACCTCTCTTTTCAAATTTGAGCGTGTAACCACAACCAAGCCTAAAGCTCTCGAAGTGCGCCGCACTGCAGAAAAGCTGATCACACGCAGCAAAGTGGATTCTGTCCATAATCGCCGCCAGGTGGCACGATTTATTTCAGATGAAGCAATTGTTGCCAAGCTTTTTAACGAGATTGGGCCTCGCATGAAGGATCGTAAGGGCGGATATACCCGTGTTCTGAAGCTCGGTTTTCGCGAAGGCGACGCGGCGGAAGTAGCAATTCTTGAGCTTGTAGATTACAAGCTTGAGACGGACGCAAAAGAAGAAAAGAAAGATAAGAAAGCTGCTCCGAAAGCTGCTACAGAAAAGAAAACTCCTGCCAAGAAAGCCCCTACAACAAACAAGTCTGAAACCGATGGCGAGAAAAAGCCTGCTGCAAAGAAGGCTAAAGCTCCTGCAGATAAGACTGCAAAGACGGAGGAATAAGTATGTCCAAAGCACATCGTGGGAAAGGCATTCGGAGCACTCCGAATCATGGACGTGGTACATGTCCTGTTTGCAAGAAAGATCAAATTAAGGTTCTGTACGAACAGGAAATTAACGGCGCCAAAGCAAAGATCTGCAAGGTTTGCAAGGCGGCCATTAAAAACGGTAAAACCATAACCGCCTGATTAATTTCAACACTACTGGTTTCGATGTTCTAATGAACGTCTGAAGCACTGTCAATCCAATGGATTGAACAGTGCTTTTTTTATGCATAGAGGTTCAAGGAATAATGTGCGGGTAGGTTCCTGGGTTGATTGGCAAGTAGTTAAAGAACTGCCAGAGATGAACAGGGAGAAAACGGGCTGGTTAATCACATTTATATGGACAAAGCGGTATCTATTACATATAGTAAAACTTGTTAATCTGTGCTTAAGGGTACATGTGAAGGAGAGGTTATGAAAAAGAGTTTTGTTTTGAAATCAATGCTTGCTCTTGTTTTTGTTTCTGTTGCCGTTCTCGGCGGCTGTGCAAAATCAGATAAAGCAGGCAAGGATGCGAAATCCACAATCAAGATTGGTGGGATTTTTCCGCTTTCCGGTGCAGTTGCTGTATATGGTACTGAAGCCCGTAACGGCGTTCAGTTGGCAGTTGAAGAAATCAACGCAGCCGGCGGCATCAATGGGCAGACTGTTCAGCTGATCGCTGAAGATGATGAAGGCAATCCCGAAAAATCTGTGAGCGCTTATAAATTGTTGACTACAAGAGACGGTGCGAAGCTGTTTATCGGTTCGTTGACTTCGGGTTGTACGATGGCGATTACTTCTCTGGCGCAAGCGCAAAAAGTGGTTGTTGTTGCTCCAGCAGCAACGGCTCCCGCGGTGACGGATGCCGGGAATTTTATTTTCCGCGTGTGCTTTATCGATCCTTTCCAAGGCAAAGTCGGAGCGAAATTCGCTTTCGAAAATCTTGGACTGAAGAAAGCTGCAGTTCTCTATGATGTTGGAAATGATTACTCTGTTGGACTTTTTGATAATTTCAAGGCTGGTTTTGAAGCCGCCGGGGGTACAATTGTGGCAGCCGAGTCTTATAATACCGGAGACAAGGACTTCAATGCCCAGCTTACCAAAATCAAGAATGCGAATCCTGAGGTTGTCTATCTGCCCGATTATTACAGCACTGTTGCTCTGATCGCCAAACAGCTTCGTGCCCAGGGGCTCAATGTTCCGATAGTAGGTGCCGACGGCTGGGACGGAATAGTTGACAACGCCGGAGACGAAATGCTGAACGGTTTTTATTCGAACCACTATGCATCTGACTCCACCGACGGTAAGGTTATCGACTTTGTAAAGAAATACAGCGAAAAGTTCAACGCTACTCCGACTTCATTTGCTGCGCTTGCGTACGATGCCATGTATGTCATCAAGGATGCGATTATTGCTTCCGGTTCGGCTGATCCGGTGAAGGTGCAGGCAGCGCTGGAGAAAACCAAAGGTTCTTACCTGACAGGAAATCTTTCGTTCGATGAGAAGCGAAATCCGACCAAGTCAGCTGTTATGCTCGAGATAGTAAAAAGAGACGGCAAGCTTGTTCCTGTGTACAAGGCAACTGTTAATCCCTGATATATTGTGATCTTGGGTGGTTCCGCCTCTTATTCGGCGGAACGTTCCTGTTGAAGCTGTCTGGAATGAAAACCGGACAGCTTTTTTTATGCGCATCATGGCTGCGTGTAATGAATTCAGAAGAATATTTTGTGCATCCTGCGTGGACATAAAAAACAGAAGTGTCTAAGGTGTCTTGAATTTGTCAAACTAATCGACTTTTCCCGAAAGCTCACGTATAATGCACAATACACATGAGGCTTTTTCAAAACTGGGAAAGTTTTGAAAAAGCAACCTTAGATTAACATGGAGAAAAGTAACAAGTTTTTTTGATAGAAAGACTTGTTATTTTTCTCCAAAAGCCGATTTGAAAAAGTAACCGACTTTTTAAAAATCGGCTCACATAGGAGTTGCATTGTGGATTCTTTCGTTATTCTGGTTCAACAGCTGATCAATGGCCTTTCCCTTGGAAGTATTTATGCCTTGATCGCTCTCGGATATACGATGGTCTATGGTATCGTCAAGCTGATCAATTTTGCACACGGCGATATTCTGATGGTAGGCGCGTATACCGGGTTTTATGTATTGCATGCTATGGGCCCTTCTCCAGTTGCTTTGTTGTTGGCTTTTTCGGCGTCGATGGCGCTGTGCGCTGTGCTGGGCATGACTATCGAACGATTTGCGTATCGTCCGCTTCGATCTGCGCCCCGGCTTAATTCGCTCATTACTGCTATAGCAGTTTCGCTGATACTTCAGAATGGGGCGCGTGTTCTTCCGTTTGTCGGACCGAATCCGCGACAGTATCCGACGATGCAGACGGTTAATATTTCTGCAGGCGGGTTCGGGATTTCCAACATTCAGATTACGGTTTTGCTGGTGTCTGTTATTTTGATGATTATTCTGAATTATATCGTTAACTGGACAAAAATCGGCAAGGCTATGCGCGCTGTGTCGTATGACTTAAAGGCTGCCAGTCTGATGGGAATTTCGGTGAATCGTGTGATTGCTTTTACCTTTGCCCTCGGTTCTGTTCTTGCCGCTGCCGGCGGAATACTGTTTGCTACGGCATACCCGCAGATCGATCCGACAATGGGAGCGATGCCTGGACTGAAGGCTTTTGTCGCCGCCGTTCTGGGCGGAATCGGTTCTATACCTGGGGCGATGCTTGGGGGATATATTCTGGGAGTTGCAGAAACGATGACCAAAGGGTTTTTGTCGTCCCAGTTTTCCGATGCAATTTCTTTTGGAATTTTGATCCTCATATTGCTGGTTAAACCGACCGGTATTATGGGGAAGAAAGACAGGATTAAAGTATGAACGTTGATAAACGTATTAAGTCGTTTCTGTTGCTGACAGTGGTGTCGGCTCTGGTAATAATTGTACCCGCTATTTTGATAAACCGCTCGATTATCGACGGGTATGTCGCCCAGATAATCACCCTTGCAGGAATTAATGCTATCATGGCGATTAGTGTTAATATCATCTGCGGTATTACCGGACAGCTGTCGCTCGGTCAGGCCGGATTCATGGCTGTTGGCGCATATACCACAATATGGCTGACTCAGGTCGCACATCTGCCGTTACCGCTTTCCATTGCAGCCGGTGGGCTGATGGCAGCTTTCATGGGGTTTTTGATTGGCTTCCCGACGCTCAAGCTTTCGGGAGACTATCTGGCTATCGTGACGCTCGGTTTTGGCGAAATTCTGCGGGTGGTGTTTGTTAACCTGAAATCAGTTACGGGCGGGCCGAACGGCAAACAGTTTACGACTCTGCTGGCTGCTCGAGCGGATTATGCCTGGCTTACGGTGATCGGCGTTCTTGTTCTGCTGGTCGTTCTGTTGCAGAATTTTTTGCGCTCCACGTATGGTCGCGCTATCTTCTCTGTAAGAGAGGATGAGATTGCTGCGAATTCGAGCGGGATAAGCGTGTTTCGATATAAGATGACCGGATTTGTGATTGCGGCTTTTGTTGCGGGAATCGGCGGGGCGCTGTACGCGCCGTTTATCGGGTTTGTGAAACCTGACCTTTCGTCGTTCAACCGGAGCGTGGACTATCTGATTTATGTTGTGCTGGGCGGAATGGGAAGCATCACCGGTTCTATTCTTGCGGCGTTTATTCTGACGTATCTGCAGGAATTTCTTCGGTTTTTGCAGGAATACCGTTTGCTGTTTTACCCGCTGATTCTGATTCTGGTAATGTTATTCCGTCCGCAGGGTTTGCTTGGAATGAAGGAACTGTCGTTTGTGCGGTTGTTTGACCGTCTGGGTGCGCTGAGGAGGACGTCTGATGGCAAAAAAAAGTGAGGCGTCCCGCCATGGGTTCAGGATACCTGATGTGCTTTTGAATGTTGAGGATATTTCGATTGTTTTTGGCGGTTTGAGGGCGGTAAGCAATTTTTCGTGCAGGTTGAAAAAAGGTGAACTTGTTGGACTGATCGGACCGAACGGCGCCGGCAAGACGACGGTGTTCAATATGCTTTCGGGTGTGTATACGCCGACTGAAGGCGAGATTCTGTTTACGGACAAAAACGGCAGGACTGTTCAGGTTCATAACCGTAAACCGCATCAGCTGGCGAAGCTCGGGATTGCGCGGACGTTCCAGAATATCAGGCTGTTTGGAAACTTGAGCGTGCTGGACAATGTGCTGATTGCCATGCACATGCAGCGGAGAATCGGGCCGCTCGACGCGATTTTCAGGACTCCGGCGTTTTATCGCGACGATGAGCGGCTCCGGAAGAAGGCAGTTGAGCTGCTTGAGCTTTTCCGGATTGCCGACAAGCAGGATGAATCTGCGAGCAATCTTCCGTACGGTGAACAACGGAAGCTGGAAATTGCGCGGGCTCTGGCGACCGATCCGGCGCTTTTGTTGCTGGACGAGCCAGCGGCGGGTATGAATCCCCAGGAAACTCGGGAGTTGATGGAATTGATTTCGTTTATCAGGAAGCGTTTTGATCTGACGATTCTCCTGATTGAACACGATATGAAGCTGGTTATGGGGATCTGCGAGCGCCTTATTGTTCTTGATTACGGACGGGTGATTGCAACCGGCGTGCCGGAGGAGATTCGCGATAATCCCGCTGTGATCAAGGCGTATCTGGGCGAGGAGGCGATGATTGATGCTTAAGGTTGATGCTCTTTCGGTTCAGTACGGTGCTATCAAGGCTTTGCGAGGTATTTCGTTCGAGGTGCATCCCGGTGAAATAATTACGCTGATCGGATCGAATGGTGCGGGAAAGACGACGACGCTGCATGCTATTTCGAATATTCAAAAAAAATCCGGCGGTTCGGTAACCTTTCTGGACAGCGATATCTCTGAAACTTCGCCAGATGATATTGTAAAAAAGGGGCTGGTGCATGTCCCCGAGGGGCGGCGTGTTTTTGCGAATCTGACGGTGCGCGAGAATCTGGAAATGGGTGCGTATATTCGCAAGGACCGGGAGGGTATAAAGTCGGACTTGGAGCGAGTATTCGAACTGTTCCCGCGCCTTAAAGAACGCATTCGACAGGTTGCCGGTACTCTTTCCGGCGGCGAGCAGCAAATGCTTGCGATCGGCCGCGGGCTGATGACATCCCCGAAACTGTTGTTGTTGGATGAGCCTTCTATGGGGCTGGCACCGATATTGGTAGATGAAATATTTTCAATAATCCGGACGATCAACGCTTCGGGTACGACAGTGCTTCTGGTCGAACAGAATGCGTTCAAGGCTCTCGGTATTGCGACCCGCGCCTACATTCTGGAAACTGGTTGCATTGTGAAGTCTGATTCCGGAAAAGAGCTGCTTAGCGACAAAACGGTCCGTGAAGCATATTTGGGTGCGTAAGTGTTTTTGTGCGCCACAGGCTTCTATGGTATAATAAACACTGGCTACTTTTTTTAAACACTTCAATTTTTATAAAGAGCCTTGCGGTGAGACAGCCGAACACGTTCTGTTAACTCTTGAAGCTTAGGAGGATTCTTATGAATGTTTCGTATGTGATGACCCGAAACCCCTTGTATATTCATCCCGACATGTCGGTTCCCGATGCGCGGGCTTTTATGAAAAAGGAAAAAGTCGGCAGGCTGCCGGTTCTGGACAAGAACAACAAGCTGGTCGGCATCGTTACCGAACGTGATTTGATAAACGCGAGCCCCTCTGTTGCGACAACGCTTGATATGTATGAAATGAGTTATCTCCTTTCCAAGTTGAAAGTCGAGAAAGTGATGCAAAAAAAGGTTGTGACTGTAGAGGAAGATGTAGTGGTAGAGGAAGCTGCCAGAATAATGGTAGACAATAATATCAGTGCGTTGCCGGTAATGCGGGACGGAGCCCTTGTTGGAATCGTTTCTGACGGCGATTTGTATCGGTTGTTTATAAACCTGTTCGGAGCCCGCCAGGAAGGGGTTCGTCTGACTATTCTTTTGCCGGAGCGCACGGGCGAGCTGAAAGTGATATCCCAGACTATTGCAGATATGGGCGGAAACATTATTTCGCTGCTGATTTGCGACGGCAAGGACGTAACAAGCAAGATGTGTATTCTGAAGGTGAGCGGCATTGACCGGCCAAAACTTGTTGAAGCAATTCAGCCGTTTGCTCTGGAGATTATCGACGTACGCTGACGAGTTTCAGTATGCCGAAAGGCAAAATGCAGATGGCCGGAATGCAGATGGCCGGAATGCAGATGGCCGGAATGCCGGGGGCGGAATGACGAAAGGCCTCCAGTGGCATTCCGGCTATTTTTTTCCGGATTTTGCCGGTTTCTTTTCATCTGGCGGCAATTCCCATTCCACCGGTATGCTCCGGTTGGAAATCTCCGGAATTTTGCCGAGATTGGTGCAATCGGTTCGATGTATAATAATTCCTCTGCCCCGCGACACATAGCCGATTATGGGGGACGGAGGTTTTGGCGAGCAGCAGTTTGCGAATTTAATCAAAAAATTGGTAGTGTCGCCCACCCGGATTTTCAGGACCGCCGAATCGAACTGCGGTACTGTTTCGGGGGTTCCGTGCAGGCTGAGCAGTCCCTTGTGGTGCACCGCCTGACGCTGAGTTTCTCCTTGTTTATCGGTTTCACTAACTTCTTTTTTCTCGAAGACGACGCCCGGATCGTGCTCCTGCAGCCAGGATCGGATTTTTTGCCTGGCCTTTGCAGTTCGCACGCTGTGGTACTGGTTAATGGTCGGGCGTGCTTGCGGATGGGTGATAATCTCGACGACCTGCGTGTTTTTCAGCGCCTGGGACAGCGGAATGATTGCCCCGTTCGCCTTTGCACCGACGATTTTTTCGCCGACAGCGGAATGGATTGTGTACGCGAAATCGATGGGTGTGGAACCCGAGGGCAGCTCAATGATGTCACCTCTGGGGGTGAATACAAAAATGGAATCGCCGAGGAGGTCTGCCTTGATTTGTACCAGGAAGTCTTCGCCTGTGAAGCCGCTTTTTGCAAGTTCCCGGAGCCGGTTTACTACGGGAATAGTTTCCGCAGAAACAGATTCTTTTGAGGTTCCTTTTTTATAGAGCCAGTGGCTTGCAACGCCGCTTTCGGCAATCTGGTGCATGTCGGGCGTGCGGATTTGGATTTCCAGCGGCATTCCTTCGATGCTCATGACGGTGGTGTGGAGACTCTGGTAGCCGTTCGATTTGGGCATGGCGATGTAATCCTTGAACCGGCCGTCCAGGGGTTTCCAGATGGAATGGACAAGGCCGAGCACGGCGTAGCAGTCGTTCGGGGTGGGGCAGATAACGCGCATTGCGAGAAGGTCGAAGAGTTCGTCTGCGGCCTTGTTGCGCTTTTTCATTTTCTGGTAGATGGACCAAAAATGCTTTGCGCGCGATTTGACTCTTATGTTGATGCCCGCACGGGCGGCTGCCTGAACGAGTTCTGTTTCGGCCCTGATGAGAAACTCGGATCGTTCGTTTTTCTTTGCGGCTACGAGATTCTTTATCTGGTCGTAGACTTCGCGGTTGGTATATTTCAGGCCGAGATCTTCAAGCTCGACTTTGATCGGAGCGATACCGAGGCGGTTGGCTAAGGGTGCCCAAATGTCCACAGTTTCCTGCGCAATGCGTTTGCGTTCATCTTCCGGATACGCTTTGAGCGTACGCATTTTGTCCAGCCGGTCGGCGAGCCGGACCAGGATGATGCGGAGGTCGTCTACCATTGCAAAGAACATTTTCCGAATAGCTTCGGCTTGCTGAATGGTTTTGTTCCGCATCTTGAGCCCTGAAATGCGCGAGGTACCGTCTACGAGGCGCGCAATTGTCGGACTGAACACTGTTTCCAGCTCTTTGTTGAATGCGTCGCCTGATTCGGGTGAAGAAAGACCGTGGAGAAGTGCGCAGGCAACGGCTTCGGCATCAAGTCCGAGCCCGGCAATGATACGTGCGACCCGCAGCGGGTGGGCGATCCAGCGTTCTCCCGACGAACGGGTCGCCGGTTGTCCGCGTTCGCTAGCATACCGGTAGGCAGCCGATATGAGTGTACGGTCTTCTTCGGTGTAGCGGGGAAAGTCCGCGAAGAATGTTTTGATTTCGGGGTCGTCAGTCATGGTTTTCTTCCTTCTACGACGCGTTCCTGGTTTTCCAGATCCCTGTGTATGAGTATATCGATAAATCCTGTGTGCTTGAAGTATTCCGCGGCTTTGGCAGCATTGTATTCACCGGTTTCGACGAGCAGATAGCCTCCGCGTGAAAGAGCCCCGAAGGCGTGACGGACGAGCGGTTTGACGAGGTCGAGCCCGTCTGTTCCCCCGTCCAGGGCAAGAAGCGGTTCGCTTCGCCCGTCAAGGAGCAGGGCTTGTGCCTGTTTTGTGGGTACGTACGGGGGATTCGAGACGATGAGCGACCAGCCTTCTGTACTCAGGACCGGTGATGTGCTGTCTGGAGGTTGTGCTCTGCGACAGGGCGGAAGACCGTCACGGAGGTCTCCATGGAGAAAAGTTACTGCTTCCGGGTTTCCTAACAGTACAGTTGCGTTATGTCGGGCAACGGCAAGAGCGGCTTCGCTTATGTCGGTAGCGGTTGCGTGAACCCGGGGGCAGGCATGCTTGAGAGAAATGGCGATGCAGCCGGAACCGGTGCAGACGTCGAGAACATGAATGGGGCCTGCGGCTTGAGCGGGAGAATGGTCGAGGGCTTGGGCGGGAAGCTGGCCGCCGGCTTGAGCGGGGATCCCGCGGGTGCTTGTAAACCGCTTGAGGAGGTCGATCGCGCGTTCCACAAGAATTTCGGTATCCGGTTTCGGGATAAGGACGTCGGGAGTTACATGAAAGGGAAGAGCCCAGAATTCCTTGACGCCGGTGAGATAGGCTACAGGCACTCCTAGCCGGCGGCGTTCGATCAGCTCAAAAAAGCGGGTTTCCAAACTGCCCATTTCCAGCTCGGGATGAGCTGCAAGCGCAGAGCGGCCGACGCCCAATAAATTGGAGAGCAGGACGGAAACATCCAGTTCCGGCGAGGAAGAAAAGCCGCCAAGCAGGGCGACTCCCTGTTTTTTTGCTTCGGCGGCGGTCATGTTCCGATCCCTCCCGTCAGGCGAGCTCTGCCTTGAGCTGTTCTTCGCGCGAAGCGATGCACAGTGCATCGATGAGTTCGTCGAGATCTCCCTGCATCACGAGGTCGAGCTTGTACAGCGTGAGGTTGATGCGATGATCAGTCAGTCGGTTCTGGGGAAAATTGTAGGTGCGAATACGCTCGGAGCGGTCTCCCGAGCCAACCTGATGTTTCCTGTTTGCTGCGCGTTCCGAGTTTTTCTTGTTTTCTTCGAGCTCAAAAAGACGGGTGCGCAAAACGCGCATTGCCTTTGCCTTGTTCTTGATCTGGCTTTTTTCGTCTTGCTGGATAACAACGATGCCGGTAGGGATATGCGTGAGGCGTACGGCAGAATCGGTGGTGTTGACGCACTGGCCTCCGGGACCGCCGGCGCGCATGACGTCGATGCGGAGATCCTGGGGGCGTATGTCGATTTCGGTTTCTTCGGCTTCCGGGAGAACGGCGACGGTGGCTGCGCTCGTCTGGATGCGGCCTGAAGCTTCGGTTTCCGGAACCCGCTGGACGCGGTGCACGCCGGATTCATAGCGGAGGCTGCCATACACGTACTTGCCGGAGATTGAAAGCGTGATTTCCTTGTAGCCCCCAAGTGCGGTTTCGTTTGCGGACATAATTTCGTATTTCCAGCCGCGCGATTCGGCGAAGCGGGTGTACATGCGGAAGAGGTCGGCCGCGAAAAGCGCTGCTTCCTCGCCGCCGGTGCCGCCGCGGATTTCCATGATGATGTTTTTTTCTTCGAGCGGATCCGGCGGTATCAGGAGTACCTTGAGTTTCTGTTCGCTTTCTTCGAAGGAACTTTCGAGGTCGGCAAGTTCATTGCGGGCCAGCTCGCGCATTTCGTGATCGTCGGCGTCCGTGATGAGCGCTTTCGTTTCTTCGATGGAGCGTTCAATGTTCGTGAAGCGTCCATACTCTTCCATAAGTTCCGAAAGGTAGGCATGCTCGCGCATGGTGTCTTTGTATTTTTTGGCGTCCCGGATGAGGTCGGGATTCTGAATCTCGGTGTCGAGTTCTTTGAAGCGAAGGGCGAGCCTGTCGAGTCTGTCACGCATGCGTTGAATATATCAAATCGCGGTAGGCGCTTCAATCTCCGCGGTCTATTTTTAGGCGGGCGGTTTTGGATGGATTCGATTTTGGGCGGGAGGATTTCGGGGTGGACGTTTTTGGGACCGGGCCTGCTGCACCGCTCGGGGTGGACGTTTTTGGGGCCGGTTGGGCGTAGATGCGGATGTTTTGGCTTACCGTCGGGGCGCCGCTTTTGGAGGGTTTGAAAAAGCCGAAGAGGCTGCCGCAAAAACCGCCTGCGAGGTGGGCGAACTGGGAGATGTCGTCGCCCTTGAAGGCGTTGAGGATTTCCCGGCCGAGGTAGAGGATGACGATCAGGATGAAGGTGAGGGGAATGTCGTTTTTTCCGTGGTTGGTGAAGGAGGCGAGGAGTATCATCATGAAGACGACGCCCGAGGCGCCGAGCAGGGGGTGCGGGAAAAAGCAGATATTGAGGACGCCGGTGATAAAGCCGGTAACGACGATCATCAGGAGCATCGTGAGCGAACCGTAGGCTTCTTCGAGCATGGGGCCGAGCAGGAGTATGTAGGCGAGGTTGCTGACGAGATGGTTCCAGTCGGCGTGGCCCGCGATATGGGTGAAGAGCCTGAGGTAGTTGAGCGGATCGAAGAGGTCGAACAGGAGCGCGTTCGGCACGGTGAAGAAGGCGCGGACGAGGCCGTAGAGGTAGTGCTGGTCGAGTGCGACGACGAGGGTACAGAAAAAGGAGTAGGTGAGCGTGGTCGGGGCGTTGTATTTAATTCTCATACGTCAGCTTGACGGGGCAATGATCCGAGCCCTGTACGTCCTTGAGGATGGTTGAGGTTGTAACAAAAGGCATAAAGGCGGGATCGACGCAGGTGTAGTCGATGCGCCAGCCGATATTCTTTTCGCGGGCACGGAAGCGGTAGCTCCACCAGGTGTACTGGTGAGGCTCGGAGCAGAAAGCGCGGAAGGTGTCGACGTAGCCTGCGCCGGTGAACTCGTCCATCCAGGCGCGCTCCTGCGGGAGGTAGCCCGGATTGCCTTCGTTGGTTTTGGGATTTGCGAGGTCGATGGGCTTGTGGGCGATATTGTAGTCGCCGCAGAGAATGATATGTTTTCCGGATGCAACAAGACGGTTGCAGGTTTCGAGCATCGCAGCGCAGAAGTCCAGTTTGTAGCCGAGCCGGGCGCCTGCTTCCTGGGAGTTGGGAAAATACGCGGAGATGACGACGGCTTCGGGAAACTCGGCCATGACGACGCGGCCTTCGTCGTCGAATTCGGGGTAGCCGAAGGGGATGATGTTCACCGGTTCGGTTTTGCTGTATAGTGCAGTGCCGGAGTAGCCGGCTTTTTTTGCCGAACTCCACCAGGAAAGGTACTGTGTGCCGTCGGAAAGAACCGGATTGACAAGTTCCGGGTTGAGCTGGCCCTTGTGGGCCTTGGTTTCCTGGAGGCACAGGATGTCGGGGGACTCGAGGGCGAGCCAGTCGAGGAAGCCTTTTTTCTCTGCGGCGCGGATGCCGTTTACGTTCCAGGATATGACGGATTTCATGGGTGCTATAATGCCACGCGAAGCGCATTCAATGCAAGTTCTTTGCGATATCCAGTTGTTTCCAGGGCCTTTTTGCAGTATTTTTTAGTATATGAGCACGCAGAATAAAGTTGAACAGCATACACTCTTCTCGGAAGATATTCAGGAGCCGGCGCAATACCGCGTGCTGCTGTTGAACGATGATTTTACCACGAAGGATTTTGTGGTCGCCGTTCTGATGGCCGTGTTTCACAAAAGCCACGACGATGCGTATATAATTATGGAAGATGTGCACAAGAAGGGTAGAGGCATTGTGGGAGCCTATACCTACGACATCGCAGCAACCCGGTGCCTGCAAGTGCACGAGGTTGCTCGGCAGAACGGATTTCCCCTCCGCTGCGTAATGGAGAAACTGTGAAAATTAAGATTAGCTCTGTTGTCCAGAAGGTGTTGGACCAGGCATGGACCGACGCGCGTATTCGCGGACATGAATATGTCACTCCGGAGCATATGCTCCTTGCCTTGCTCGACCATCCGTCGGCACTGAAAATCCTGACGCTGTGCGGCGCAGATCTTTCCTATATTTACGAAAGTACCGACGAATACCTCAGGAAGAACATACCCGTGCTGACGACGAAAGAGCCGTTGCAGACCCTCGGCTTCCAGGACGTGCTTCAGCGTGCCGTGCTCCACTGCAGGAGCGCGGAAAAGCCGGTGCTCGACATGACCGACATTCTGGTAAGCCTTTTGGACGAACAGAAAAACTATTGCTCGTATTTTATGCGCCGCGGCGGAATCGTTCGGCTGGTGCTCCTGGAAGTGATAAGCCACGGCCTAGTCGATGACGAAGCAGGAGATGAATACGGTGCGTCCAGCGGGCCGGATTTGTTTGTTCCTTCGGACGACGACGATGAGGACGGAATGGACGACGGAAGCGGTGGAGCCCGGGGAAGTTCTGGCGGCGGCGTTGCTGGCGGCACTACCGGCGGAACTGCCGGTGGCAATCCAAAGCACGGACGGGAACCGTACAGCCGGATGGAAGATGCGGACAATGTAGACGACACAGACGACCCGATGTTCCCAGATGATTTTTTCAACGGAGGAGCAGGAGGCCCCAACCGACGGCGCAGTTCGGGAACTGCTTCGCGCCGCGGCGGTTCGGGCTCGCCATCCGGGAACTCTGACGACTGTGCGGGAGAGAACTCCGGCGGGGAGAACTCCGGCGGAGAGAACAGCCTGTTCGGCGACGGTGGCCTGGAGGGCGGTCACGACAACGGCCTGGAGGGCGGCCGCGACGCACTGTCCGACGCACTATCCGACGCGGGGCTCCGGCCGAAAAGTCCAAAGCGCGCCTTTCTGGAGCGGTTTACCACCGAACTCACTTCGCTCGCAAAATCGGGAAAACTCGAGCCGCTGATCGGCCGCGCCGAAGAACTCGAGCG
>SHOL01000111.1:2456-8765 GCA_004294945.1 Treponema sp. | reverse complement strand
TTGACAGAGCGGTCAAGCGAATAAATAATAGACCTCGTAAGTCACTGAATTATCGGACACCGCAAGAGGTTTTCAACCTCGCAATTTTCGCACTTCAAAGTTGAATGGGCCAGACAAATGGTCTAGTTTTTCGACAGAAAAAAACACGTTGTAGAAAAATATCAAATCTTCGAGACGTTGGGAGACCACTTACCCGACACAGGGTCCCAAACGGCAGAGAATGAGACTTCATCCGAAAGCGCGTTCCACACCGGAGAGAGAAACGAGCCGATACCATCAAGAACCGCTTTGAAATTAAGCTCGCCCAGGCCGAGGCGCTTCACGAAGAATCGCCACTTGCTCAGCATTTCCCCGTTATCCGCGAATGATAGAATCTCGCCGAAGGTTTCGCGAGTCCAGGGCGTTCCGCGATTCGAAAGCGTATTCGTCACCGCCTCAAGAAGGACTGCGCCCTCGAGCGGAAAGGTTTGTGAAAGATACCAGATGTCGTAGAAATCTTTCATCCGGCTCGTCAGGGCAAGACGAGAAACCATCGCGTCAAGTTTCTCGGCTATCGTGCTTTCGAGAGAATAAGTGCACACAACGGGAATGGAGAAATCCTCGAGCTGTGTCGGAATCTTTCGCATCTCGCTACCGGGAACGATTACGTCCCCCACGCCGAAATCAACCGCGAAAGGAGTCCGCGTATTGGCGATCCGGGCGACGATGCGCGCGCTCACTCCCGCGTATTCCCGCTGCGGCGTGATTGCCTCAAGCCCACCCGGCTCGAAGACGATGAAATCGTTCCCGGTATCGCACGCGATAATCTCGTCGATAATCCGGCGCACGTCATCCACCCGGTTCGGGAAATCACGAAGGAGAAAATCAATGTCGATAGTCGCGCGGCTTTCAAACCGCGTCAGCGTATAAATAAAAAGTCCGCCCTTCAGAATCAGATTTCCCGCATACGGCGAAATCGAAAGCCGCCGGAGAAATTCTTCCTGACAAAAAAGCTGGAGACAAAGCTGAAACGGCTTCCCGCTTTCACGCGCCTTATTCCGTAGCCGAGCAAGGACCGAAGCAGCGCGATCGTTCATAGCCACACCCCCAGCACATCGCGAATCCGACCCGTGACCCGCCGCCGTTTCGCGTACGCAAGTAGGTTAGCCACGTTTTTCTTCGGATCGGCAATATACCCTTGAACGGCCTTCGTGAACGTCTCGCGCTCCATCCGGTTCTCGTATTTAAGACAATCGCAGATCACCCGGTCCCGGTCGAAGATTCGGAGAGGAACCCCGTCAAACTTACCGCTCGTAACCCCGAGCGAAAGCGATTCCGCCGTCAGGAACCAAGGAACGATCGCAAGGTCGGGAATATCGAATCGCCCGCGAAAGGTATTTTTATCGACCGCGAGATCCCAGGCAAGCGGAGTCCGGTCACTGTAGCCCCAGTGAAACAGCGCCGTATACATGCACACCACCGCGTCTGGAAAAAGCGACGCGATCAGAGATGCTTCACTCTCCGACTGCTTCTCCCCGACAAGCTGGTAATATCCGTTTCGTACCCGGACGAGAACCCCGTCGTCGACAAGACTCCTGATCGCGCGACTATCCAGCTTCATTTCGGTGAGGTTCACCGTTTTGAGAATCCCGTTACTTTTCTTAAACCGCTTCTTGAGCCGTTCGATATCCATATCGCTGGTACCCACTAAAACTCCACTCATAAGGCCTTTGAGTGGAGTTTTCATGCAATCAGTATACCGCCCTTCCGGCACGCCTGCAAGGGCCGATGAAACATATTTTCGCATCTGCGCTGCCCCCTAAACCGCTTCCGCAAGGCTTGCCGGAATGATGCCCTTGAACGTATCCTCGCTTACCTGCGCAACCTCGGCGAGATCCGAATCGAGCGCATGATCCGCATACCCCTCGAACACCGCGCGCGTCTTGTGCCCGGTCACGAGCATCACCTTCCTCGCCTCAAGCCTGTCCGCCATCCGGGCCGCGTAGAAATGCCGCCAGGAATGAAACACGATATTCCGTTCTTTCCAGTAAAGCTGTGCCTTCTTCTTCTCGTCCTCGGACGCATCCACGCCCGCCGTCATGACGACGAGCATATCCTGCAGCGCATACAAACTCATCTGCTGATCCCAGGGCTCATCCTCCTTGGCATACCAGAAAACAAAACCGTCAGGGCCGTGAGGGTTTTCCTTCACGAGCGTGCGCAACGCATCGCGGACTTGTGGCATAATCGGAACCTGCCGGGCTTCCCCGGTCTTCGTGCACTTGAGACCATCCTTCCGTGACCATGATTGATTGACCGATAACGATACGTCGCCGATGTCGGAAGCCTTGAGCGCCAGAACCTCGCCGATCCGCAAGCCCGTCGTCATCGCGGTAAGGTTCGCGAGCATTGCGCGCCGGTCCTTCCACTGAAGGCTGAAAAGTTGCTTCGCTTCATTCGGCGAAAGCACACCCCGTTTCTTCGTTTTGTTCGAGTAACCGGCCAAGCCTTGCGTCGGGTCGACTCCAATCAAGTCGTTAGCAAACGCCCATTTGAGCGCCGTCGTCCCAACCGTCATGATGCGGTTCAGCGTAACCGGATTGAGTCTCGGATTCTCCGTCGCGAGATGCACCGAAAAAGACTTCACGTCCGCCCGCGTGATTTCTCCAAGCCGCCTTCCCTTGAAATATGGTATCCAGTATTTTTCCGCGCGACCCAAACTTTGATTCATGTGCGTCTTCCCCATTCGCTGCCCGTGTGCGTGCTTTTCCTTCACGTAAGGCGAAACGTCATAGTCCCAGAAACGGAGCATGAACAAATCGAAAAGCTCGGCACCTCCGGTTTCCTTGAGAATGACCGAAGACACCAAGCCCTTCTCCGTCAACGCCGTTCCGATTTTGGAAACGTCTGCGGAATTGAGATTTGATTTCTTGATGATTGTGAGTATAGCCGCAAGATCGAGCGCTTCGGATATTTTCTTCGGCGGGTTTACGCCTTGAGCGGGGAGACCATGAACCAGCCAGCCATTTACGATAATGGCCGCTTCATCCCGAATTGTTTGTCGTGTGGATTTCGCCGGCAACTTAACGCCAGTCGCCTTGTCTACAAGCTCCGCATACCAGATTTTACCGCGTCGGTGCAAATAAAAACGGCGCATTCTCGCCCCCTACGGAGAAAATTCTCATAGAACTTTCTCATAGTTACGAAAGAATGCGCCCGTTTGCGGGTGGCATTACCCTTGATTTCCTTACAACGTAAGGTTTTAATTTAGGCGCCGATCAGAATCGAACTGATGAATAAAGGTTTTGCAGGACGACTCCGGGCGTTTTTTTTCGTGTCTTACTAATTCATATTGTATTACAGGATAAGGAAATGTACAACAAAAAAAGCATTACGGATTATTGAGAATCATCATGAAACATCGATTTTGCTTACAAATTTTGCTTACACTTTTGTTCAAAAATAGTGTAAGCAAGCAGTGTAAGCAACTATTTCTGCTAACACATTTTCGTGCTTACAGTGTAAGCACGAATCAGCGAGTACATCATACACCCTCGCATTACGACCATGGCCCACCCGCTTTCCATTCATGCGAAAACACCTCACCATGAAGTACCGTATTGGCGACTGGCAACAAGAAATCAGAAAGGACCGCCACAACCTCGCCAAGTGAAACCGACTCGATCCCGTTTTTTCGCAAAAAGGCTTGCCATTGCGTTTGCTTTTGAAAGTCCTCCGCGAAGGTATCTGTGAGTCCGATCGGCGCAGCGTCTACAACCACCGTCCGTCGACGCTCGAAAGTCGCCTTGACGGCACGGCCAAGCGTAGCCCCATTAAAATCCATATATCGAGCCAAAGTGTACAGATCGAAATAATCCTTCATTCGGCTGTTAGCCATGCCTAATGAATAAACCGCGTCAAACTTCTCGGCAACTACCGTATACCGGGGATACGCGCGCATCTTTGGCTGTTCAAAGTCTTTCAGAATGACAGGGTATTGTACATCTTCGGCTTCCGGAGTAACCGCGTCGCCGAACCCGATATCGACCTGAACCAGACAACGCGCGCCATCCAGAAACCCGAACAAAAGCACGCGTACGCCATCATACCGCGCTTCTTTCCTGATCTCGTCCACCTTCACCGACTCGGGTCGAAAGATCATTCCATCCGGATACTCGATCCGGCACAGTTCCTGAAAAATCGCTTCGATTCCCGAAAGTTCCGCGGACCCAAAGCCTAACAGATCAGCGTCACGCGTCGCACGGTGTGGAATATCGAACCAGAGATCGAAAAGAAGCGCTCCCTTCAACATAAAAGAATCCGCATACGGGGACACACCGATACGATACAGAAAGCGCTCGATAGCGTACCGCGTCAAAACCTGATTGAAGTCCTGCCTGGTCTCGCGAGAATAATTGAGAAGCCGGGCACGGACCGAGGCCGCAAGATTATCGCTCATGTCGTACTCTCCAGATAGGGTCTGATAATGTTCGTAACCCGGTTAACCTTCGCGAAGCGCCACAATTCATTCATCGTCATTTTCTTATCGCGCCAAGCTTCGCGAAGCGCCTCAAGAGCGACGTCCATTCCTATCTTGTTACGAAATTTAAAACAGTCGGCAACCGTTCGCTCTACGCTCGTGATCCTGACGGGAACGCCATCGATAAGGTGCGTTTCTACGCCTTCAGTAAGTGCCGCTCCCGAAAACCGCACGATCCTGAGCGGCGGATATTCCAGGGCAGGAGGGCGAGACTTGTTCGGTATGGCAAGCCAGACTTCATACGGAGATTGAGTGCCCAACTCGTGGAAACGAAGCGCCGAAAGAAGGCATATGATCCCTTGCGGATACTTAACCGCAACCTCGCCAAAAGATGCGTATTCCGAGGCCTGCCGATTAGGCAGCGCATACAGACCCCGCGCAACGCGAACAAGACTACCGTTTTTGATCATCCGAGTAAGCGCAACGGTGGCAATATTCCGAGCAACAAGATCCCGAGGCCGGATCACCCCTTGCGTGCGTACAAGAGACAGGATTTGGTCGGTACTGGTTTCCATGATTCTAGTATGTTGCGAAATGTCGGTATTTGTCAATATTTACCGACATTTCGCAACAAGTCGAGGAAAGGAAATGTATTAGTGCTTTATACAGATACACTTAAAATAACCAGCCTGTTAAGTGTATTTGTACAGTACTAGTCTTTATCTTGGGTGGATACCCTATACAAAAATTTGCCGATCGTTCCGAATTATTAGTATGCTGAAAGCATACTAATAATTCGAGTCGTACACTCTTGAATTATATCCGGATATGAAGCCTTTGCGTTGATGTTCTCACAAAAACCACCCTCGTAAAACGCGAGGGTGGTGATTCGTTACATGAGCGATTTACCCCGACGTGTTTGTATGCATTTCAGCACTTCAAACCAAATGACAGTTAACAAACCCATGCATGCCGCGACAAGCCCAGCCCAGAGAGGAATCTGTGTGAAGTGAAACAAATCCCGCAGGAAAGGCGTGGAAACGATCAGCACAAGGAATACCGAAACAATCCCAATTATCCACGGCACCGAGTTATTCTTGACCTTCATCGAATGGAATATGCTGTGACTCCATGATCGGTTGGTGAGAATCACCGCAAGATTTGCCACGACGAGGCAAATAAAGGCGAGCGCTCGCTGCGCATCAGGTTCAAATCCGAGTTTTCCCGCGCCTATCCATGTCGCGAGAACAAGGCCCAACGAAACGAACCCATGAATGAGACTCATACCGACGGTTCGCACGCTGAAAAGAGACTCATTGGACTTTCGTGGAGGGCGTTTCATGATGCCCTCTTCCTCGGGTTCACCCTCGAAGATGATCGAACAGGCCGGGTCAATAAGCAACTCGAGAAAAACAATGTGTACCGGCTGCAGCATGATTTCCTTCCATTGCAACAAGACGGGGATGATCGACATTCCCGCAATCGGAATATGCACGCTCACGATATATGACATTGCTTTTTTTAGGTTGTCGAATATACGCCTTCCTGTCTGCACCGCCGAGACGATTGATGAGAAGTCATCATCAAGCAGAACCAATGCTGACGCCTCGCGCGCGACGTCAGTGCCGCGTTGGCCCATCGCGACGCCGATGTTTGCGGCCTTCAGCGCTGGTGCGTCATTGACGCCGTCACCGGTCATCGCGACCGTTTCGCCGTTTTCCTTGAGCGCCTGGACCAGTGCGAGTTTTTGTTCGGGCACGACGCGCGCGAAAACATTGCATTCCTTGATCCGTTCGCTCAGTTCGCTTGAACTCATTGCCTCGATTTCCGGGCCGGTAATCACGTTATCC
>SHOL01000111.1:0-2446 GCA_004294945.1 Treponema sp. | reverse complement strand
CCGGATTCGTAAGGCCTATCTGCCGCGCGATATTCGCCGCCGTTTTCGGATAATCGCCCGTTATCATGACGACGCGTATTCCCGCCTCGCGGCATAACTTTACTGCGCTGGGAACGTTTGGCCTGATCGGGTCCGCAAGGGCGACAAGACCCAGAAACTGGAAATCGAAGTCGTGCTGTCCCGACGGCAGATCGACGTCGAGGTTATAGCTTCCGCGCGCGACGCCGAGAATGCGCAAGCCTTGTTCCGCCATGCGTGAAATCTGTTCCGATATTTTTTCCCGTTCCGCTTCCGCGAGATGGCAAAGATCCATAATAGTCTCGGGCGCGCCCTTCGAAGCAACCTCGAGATGATTGTTGGTTTCAGATTTCCAGACATTCGTGACCGAAAGCATTTCGCGCGATAGCGGATATTCACGGATAATATCCCAGACGGGATGAAGGTGCCGTTCATCAATCACCGAACTGTCCGCTAGAGCGACGAAAGCCTTTTCCATCGGGTCAAAAGGATCTTTCCGGCTCGCGAGAATTCCCCATTCAACCAGTTCATGAAATTCCTCGGGAAGCGCGGTCTTATGCGTAGATTCGATCTTGAAGGATTTTCCCGCGGACCAGAGACTGTCGATGCTCATTCTGTTTTGAGTGATGGTGCCGGTCTTGTCGGAACAGAGAACCGTCGCGGCTCCGAGACTCTCTACCGCGCTCATCCGGCGGGCCAGAACGTTCTTCTTTGAGATGCGCCATGCGCCAAGCGCAAGGAATATCGTAAGGACAACAGGGAATTCCTCGGGAAGCATAGCCATGGCAAGAGTGATGCCTGCAAGAATCCCGTCAAGCCAGTCTCCGTGGGTAAGACCGAAGACGACCATCACCAGAGCGCACATAAGCGCGGCAAGAATAAAGATAAAGCGGACAATCTTGCCCGTTTCTTTTTGAAGCGGCGTGTTTTCCTTCATGACAGAGCCGAGGGCTTGCCCGATTTTTCCCATCTCGGTATTTGCCCCGGTTCCGCGCACGCGAAATACGCCCTGACCGGAAACGATGAGAGACCCCGAGAAAACATACGGTGAATCTTCCCCGCCGGGCCGAGCCATTTCGACGTCGGAAGCCGCGAAGGCATCAACCGCTATTTTATTGACTGGAACAGATTCGCCCGTCAGCAGCGATTCATCAACGGAAATATTGGTTCCCCAGAGAAGAATTCCATCAGCGGGAATTCGTTCTCCCTCGGCCACAATCACGAGGTCGTCCGGTACCAGTTCCGGCCCGGAAACGGTAAAACGCTCGCCGTCACGGATAACTAAAGCGCGGGGACTTGAGAGATTCCTGAGCGCATCAAGGCTTTTCTCGGTTTTGCCTTCCTGCACAATGGTAATGGTCATCATGATGATGACGAAGAAAAGAAGCATAATCGCGTCTCTCGGTTCGCCGACAAGGAGGTAAATTACGCCGCAAACGACCAAAAGGAGGAACATGGGTTCCGTGAATACTTCAAGTATGATCTTGAATATTCCCCGTTTCTGTTTGTCCGGCAACTGGTTTGCGCCATACTGGCGGCGCTTGTCATCAACATCGGCTTTTGAGAGGCCCTTGAGTTCGCGAATTTCGCGTTCATTCATGGCTCGAGTCTCCTCGAAAAGTATTGTGTGATGATTTATGTGTGATTTGGATATACGCGTGTCGAAGAGTTCCGCGGGATTGCGGAACAACTACGGCAACATAAAGCCGTATGCATACAGCTTCTGTAACCCCATCGGTAATAAATCATCGATGGAAGTCCCACAGAAACTCTGCTGCCCGTTAGGGCCCGGCTCGAAGCCTGTTCTCCCGAATAAGTATATAAATAAGGCATCCTGGTCTGATTGTCAAGTACCTCGCTCTCTTCTGCAAGGTTCCTCTTTCTGCGTTTCCCGTCCTCCGCTTCCCCAGTTCTCTCTCGAAAGAAAACAAAAATAACGTGTCTCTCTCCGTCACTCGGTCTCTCGTCGCACACCCTCCCGTCGGTCCTTTCAGTCCCTCAGTCCGGGAATGCTTCTCGATCCCTCGTTCCTCCGTTCGGCACATATTTTTCGTTCCCAGGAATCTATCGTCACCGGCAGCTATCCTCATCAACCGGCAGGAAACCCGCATACCGTCGCCTTTTGGCATTAACCAGTTCGTCGCGCATCCGTGCGCTCCTCACCTCCACTCGGGCACTCCGCACTTCGGCCATCCTGGCCTCGTGCTCCCGTGCCCTCATTCCGCGGTTTCACCCACTCCGTACAAGGGCACCTTAATCGCGTTTCCATTGCACCGCTTTTCAAATCTGTCTGCCAATTCGCTTCTCGTCAGATTTCAGGCATACCGTCAGCACGCAACCTGTCGTCGCGGAAAGCTCGGTTCCCTTTTTTCCCGGAAGTGTCAGCTGGTAACCCGTGGCTCCAAAAAGTGCCGGGTTCCCTCCGCCC
>SHOL01000286.1 GCA_004294945.1 Treponema sp. | reverse complement strand
GTTCGATGAAGGGCCGCCCTTCCAGACGCTTCATGATCCTCGCGGCATCCCCTTCGCCGAACACACCCTCGGCAAAAGTCTTGAACATCTTCTTCGCTTTCGCTTTCGACCCGGAGGAAGGCACCGAATCATCGCAAAACACCAACTGCGCTCCTCGAACATCGTCCCACTGATCGTACAGCCGCTTGATATTTCTCGCCGCCCGCATCACCTTCCCGTTTTCATTTCTCGGAAGGGTTGAGTCGATAGTCCGAATGTCCAGCGAGGCGATGCGCGCATCGTTCAAAACCCACAACGGATTGTCGATACGTCTGTATTTGGTGTTTCTTGCGTTGCTCTCTATAGCGTTCATCCGTGCGGTGAGATAATCGAAATACTCGGTTTGTTCCTCCGACGGCTCCCCGGTGTCCAGCTTCCTCTCGTTCCGCCCCGAATCCGGATTCTCCACTATCTTGGGAACGGGAAACTCGGTCCTCTTCTTTTTCCCTTCCGGAAGCGACTCGTTCTCCCTCTCCATCTGAATCCGGTACGCATCCTTCAAATTCTGCAAAGTGATCGTATCCGCGAACTGCTTGTAAATCTGCTGCAACGAAGAGAGGTTCACCAGAGACGAAAGAACGCGCCTCGGCTTGAGCTTCTGCGTCGCAGTGTACTCAAGACGGGTTTCGGTGATCGTGTACGCTCCGGCCCATGCGTCGAAGTGCTGAAGATTCCTGCTCGCAAGTTCATCGTATGCGAGATACTTCATCATCGTGTAAATCTCGACGAGACTGTTCGACACCGGCGTCCCCGTAGCGAAGGCGACTCCCCCGCCGCGCTTGCGCAATCCGCGCGTCTTCACGTACATGTCGAACGACTTCGCGGTCCCTTTCGGGTCGTTCATTCCGGCGATGCGTGGATTCCCCGACGAATACTCCAGGTTCTTGAACAAGTGAGCCTCGTCCACCACAAGATAGTCGATTCCCATTTTCTCGAAATCGTATCCTATCTCGTCCCGTTTCCCTTCGGCGAGTTCCGCCAACCTCGCCTTGTACTTATCTATCCTCTCTTGAATCTGCTTGACGCTTCTCGAATTCCCAGTCTCTTCCGCATCCTCAAGCGCGGCCCGAAGCCCGGAAAGCTGCTCGTCGATAATCGCCTTCTCGTCGACCGCCGCGTTCTCTATAAACGACAGATGCGAATGCCCGATGATAACCGCGTCGAAATCCCCCGTCGCTATCCGCGCGAAAAGCGCTTTTCTGTTTTGCGGCTTCATACTCTTTTCGGAAGCGGCAAGTACGCGCGAACCAGGATAGAGCTTGTAAAAATCCCTCGTCCACTGTCCCACGAGGTGATTCGGAACCACGAAAAGAGGCTTCTTGGAAGCTCCCATGCGCCGACGCTCCATCGCTCCGGTGATCAACGCATACGTTTTCCCCGCGCCGACCACGTGGTCGAGCAGCACGGAATCCGTCCTGATCATCCGCCACGCCGCGTCCTTCTGCGTATCCCTCAACTCGACGGAAGGGTTCGCTCCGGCTGTGACAAGAAGCTCCCTCCCGTTGAATTTCGGCTCCACATGGGTATTCATCTTCTCGTTGAACGCATCGACAATCTTGTCCATTATCCCGGCGTCGCCGCGAGCCCACTTCTCGAACTC
>SHOL01000110.1 GCA_004294945.1 Treponema sp. | reverse complement strand
GGAAGGCGCCGTTCAGGCGAGCACCGGCACGGATTCACGCGCACCTGCTGCCGCCGCGTATGACAAATTCTACTTTGGCATGGAAGGAAAAAAGAAACTGTTTTCTGCACCCCGCGGTGAAATTCTGACGTTCAGTCCTGGAAACCGCGGGCGAGACGAGTGGACCCGCCGTCTGGACTCCGGAAAAACCAAAGCGCTTCTGGAATTAAGAACCGTTCTTTTCGACCAAAGCAGGACAGCTCGCCACCACCGGGTTCTGGTTTGCCGCGCCGATGACGGGCTTTTGTTGTGGGAAGCCATACGCCAGGCGCCGGAAGGACTGACGACAGGCTTGTGCGCACATCCCCGGGGAAAAGACATGCTGGAACGCTACGCCGAAAGCCTCGATTCCCTCGACCGGCCGCTTCTGCACGTTGTTCCCGGAGGAATGCCGCCCGGCGGTCAGGATACAGCCAAAGAAACAGAACTATTCGAAGGCGTCCGTTTCGACCGGATCCTGTGCAGAGATGCGGCAGCGACGACTGAAGGAATACGTGCGTTTTTCGACTCGTGCAAACCCTGGGCTGCCGACAATGCAGTCGCGGTCTGTTCGGCGCGCATCCCCTCGCGCGGAATGCGGCTATCGAGCCTGTTGGGCAAGGACAATCCGCTCCGCGCCGAAATCCAGGACGCAGAAAACGCCTTTTTTGCCGATCCGGAAAATCCGCTGTTCAACTGGGACAAGGAAACCGTCCGGACAGCGCTCCTGCAAGCCGGAATCAACGCAAACTGCGACCACTTCCATATAACAGAAGCAAAAAGAATCACAGAAATTGATATAGCGCGCTGGACGGACAGCGAAAAATCCCCGTACGGAGCGGCAGTTCTGGCAGCCGTCGGGACGATTCGACTCGGCGCCTTCGCCGCCGCCCTGCGGGAGATCGCATCAAGAGGCCCGGTTGTCTGGGAATACGACGTTCTCGTCTGTGCAGGCTCGTTCAATGCGTGAGAGCCGAAGACTCGCCTGCATAACGCTGCTCGCGGCCGCGCTGGCTTCTGCCACGCCGGCTTTTACCGCGCCGCAGTCAGTGCCGCAAAAAGCGGCGGTCCGGTCGGCAGAGCCCGGATCGCCGGATGCAGACCGCCCCACAGCAGAAAAAGAAGGCGGCAAACGGATCCTGATCGAAAACGGTACGATGCTGACCTTCGGCGATGTCCTGGTGAACGGTCCAAAAGGCAGAACCGTCTTCAGATGGCGAGACGGGATCACTGTCGCTGCAGGCGAGCGGGCGGTCGCGCTTTTTTCAAGCGAGGGAGCCGGAGTGCATCCGGTCAGGATTCTGTTGCCGGCGCTCGGCGGCTTTACCATCTCTTTTGCAGCGAAGCCCGCAGACCGCATGAAAATTGCCGCTTTTGCGGCAGAAATGGAAGCCGCTTCCGTTCCAGCTCGCATACGGCTGTATGCCGGAGTCGACGGCAGCCTCTTTGCCTCCGTTTTGGAAGGAGCGTTTACCTTCAGGACAAAAACTGACACACACACGATCCCTGCAGGAGGAAGAATACTCGTTAGTCTCGACGGAACAACTGCAAAAGCTGATCCGGAAGACCGGATCGAGGACGTTTTCGGCCCGGAGTACACCGCCTGGTCGTCCTGGAACAGAACGCTGGAAGCAAAGTTGGCCGACACAACAGAAATGCAGGTATACGCCCGGAACGTTCTGAGCTTGGCCAAGGACATTACCGAAGCATATAGCAACACCAAAACCGAGTATACTGTAAACCGTGCTTTATACCAGTCCGCTTCTGAAGCATGGAGAACGGCGCGTTCCGGAGAATCGGAAACCGAAAACGAAAAGAAACTGCGAACACAGTTTTTTAGCCTGCAGGACAGGCACAGAGACCTTGCTTCCAGAATGATCTCGCTTGGAAGAACAGCCCGGACGGCACTGAGAATCCTGATTCCTGAAAACAGGTGGACAGGAATAAATCCACCAACTCCCCTGTCCGAAGCTGAATTACTGCTGAAAGCCTGTACTGAGCGGCTCGAAGCACTGCCGGACAAACCGTGAGCCGATTTTTAAAAGCCGGTTGAGCTTCTTGCAATTGCCTCGGTTACTTTTGAGATCGGCTTTTGGCGAAAAATAGACGCTGTTCAGAAGTTATCCGCATTCTACTTGATTCAGCCTTTTTTTATCTGTATCATGCTAGAATACTTGATCAAGGAGCGCGTGATGAAACTGATATTTTTAGGCCCTCCCGGAGCCGGAAAAGGAACGCTTGCAGCACTTGTTGCCGGTTTGTACAAGATACCCCATATATCGACCGGAGAAATTTTCCGTGCGGCAATTCGCGAAAAAACAGCACTTGGCGTAAAGGTTCAGGCTATAATCGATGCAGGTCAGCTGGTCAGCGACGACATCACTATCGAACTGGTTCGCGAGCGGCTTGCCAAAAGCGATGCGGTAAACGGCTTCATCCTTGACGGTTTTCCCAGAACGATACCCCAGGCCGAAGCGCTCGCCTCTATCGTGAACGTCGATGCAGCCGTCAATTTCGATATTGACGACAATGATGTGACCGCGCGCCTTTCCGGCAGACGGGTGTGCAAAAACTGCAGCCAGAATTATCACATTGATTACATGAAACCGAAAGTCGAAGGCAAATGCGACAAATGCGGCGGCGATCTGTTCATCCGGGAAGACGACAAGATCGAAGCTATCACCAAACGGCTCGAAGTATACCGCGCGCAGACAGCGCCTTTGATCAACCACTACCGGGATCTTTCCAAGCTCGTCGACATCGATGCGAAGCCTGACAGCGGGGTTGTGCTCGAAAGCTTCCAGAAAATATTCCCGCTCGCTTGATGCTGTCGGCCGCGCCGCCTCCCGGGGGCGCTCGCCGGCCGCCGCGCTTCAGCAGACTGGCGAGAACCGGTCTGCTTCTACCTGGACAAAATAGTCATCCAGAAGACCTCCGATTTCATCGGGGGTCTTTGTTTTTTGAATGCGCATCTTGATATGGTGGGCGAACGAAAAGTTGTCGCAGTAGTAAAAGAAAAAACGGTGCGCGCGGGAAATGTGGAATTCTTCCGGCTGGCACTCGCGAAGGCGCGAGAGAAAGAAATCCGACACCGCGCGGTGGTCCACCCGTCCGTCGGGAGCAGTCAAAGATGCGACGGGCTGCAGTCCTGAAATCGTCGAAAATATCCAGGGCTTCTGCACCGCGGCGCGCCCGATCATGAGTCCCGCGCAGTGCGATTTCTCCAGGAAAGACCGAGCATCTTCAGCCGACGAAACATCGCCGTTGCCGTACACCGGAACCGGAAGATCGGAGGCAAGCCGGCCGACGTAGTCACGCATCGCAGGCCGCGCATAGCCTTGCCTGCGCAACCGGGGATGCAGCGTGATAAGCTCGGCGCCTTCATCGATAAGCATCCGGCAGAATGCAAGCAGGCGCGGGTAATTCTCGTCCTCGCCGAGCCGGCACTTGACGCTGAGCCGGGCCGGAAATTCGGCGCGGACAGAGCGGACGAGCGAGGCGACTTCGGCAAGCGGCTTGCCCATCCAGGCAATGCCGGCGCCGGTTTTCGCGATGTCGGGGGCCGAGCAGCCCATGTTGATGTCGAGCCCGATGCCCCCATACGCGCGGAGCATCGATGCCGCCTTGACCATCGGGCCTTCGCTGCCTCCAGTGAGCTGCCACACCATGCGTTCGGGACAGGGAGAGGTCCTGACGTACCAGCTTTCGAAGCGTCCTCCGTGCACAAAGGAAGGTGCGTGGATCATCTCGGAAAAGTATTCGTCCGGATCTCCGAACTCGTGGATCAACAAGCGCAGGGCTTCATGGCTCAGCGTAGCCATCGGAGCAAGCGCGAAACGCGGACGTGCCGCGGAAGAAACGTGTGCCATCAGAACTGGGAGTGTATCAGAAAACATGACGCGCACCAACACGCACCAACAGAGCCGGCCTCACCAACAGAGCTAGACTGCGCCGCACCTGCGGGGTGCGCCGGATGCGGTGATCGGTTGTAAAATAGAGCGCCTACCTGCTATACTGTCGCGCGGAGGAATCACAATGAAAGCCCACCAAATAACCGACTCTGTGTACGCAATCCATGCAGATATCCATACCGACGCCCGCTTCGAAGGCATCTGGCCGATCCCGAACGGCGTCACGCTCAACTCCTACGTCGTCAAGGGAGAAAAAACCGCCCTCATCGACCTCGCCAAAGACTGGGCAGGCTCCATCGGGCAGTTCGACCAGCAACTCGCCTCTGCGGGAACCTCGTTCGAAGAGATCGACTACCTCGTGCTCAACCACCTTGAGCCGGACCACACCGCATTCCTTATCGAACTTCGCCGCCGCAACCCGAAGGCGCAAATCGTTTCCACTCCGAAGGGAATCGCCCTGGTTAAAAACTTTTTCAAAATTACCGACAACCTCCGCGAGGTGAAAACCGGCGACACGCTCGACCTCGGAAAAGACACCGTGCTCGAGTTCTTCGAAACGCCCAACATCCACTGGCCCGAGACCATGATGACCTTCGACCGGAAGAACGGAATCCTGTTCAGCTGCGACGGCTTCGGATCCTACGGCGCCCTCGGAGAGCGCATCTTCGACGACGAGTTTACCGCAGAAGAACACGCCTTCTTCGAACATGAATCCCTGCGCTACTACGCGAACATCGTCGCCAGCTTTTCTTCGTTCGTAAACAAGGCCCTCGACAAGCTCGGCGCCCTTCCCGTCAAAGTGATCGCCCCGAGCCACGGTATCATCTGGCGGAAAAATCCTGCGGAAATCGTTTCCCGCTACGCGAAATACGCAGGCTACAACACCGGCACCGCTCCGTGCGAAAAGGAAATCTGCGTCGTCTGGGGCTCGATGTACGGCTACACCAGAGCAGGCCTCGAAGCAGTCCTCGACGGCATCCGCGCCGAGGGCGTCCCCTTCACCATCCACCAGGTGCCCGACACCGACGCAAGCTTCGTACTCGCCGACGCCTACAAAGCCGCAGGCCTCGTTTTAGCCATGCCGACCTACGAATACAAAATGTTCCCACCGATGGCCCACATCCTCGACCTCTTCGAGCGCAAGCACTTCACCGGCAAAAAAGTCCTGCGCCTCGGCAGCTGGGGCTGGGTCGGCGGTGCGAAAAAAGAATACGAAGAACGCATCGCTTCATTCAAATGGACCAGCGTCGAAAGCGTCGAATGGCAGGGAGTCCCGTCCCAAGCGGATCTTTCCCTCCTCACGGAGCGCGGAAGAGAGCTCGCGCGACTGATCAAGGAAAACTGACATCCAGACACTGATACGGGAAGGCGCACAACCGGGCGAACGACGAACGGCTGAGCGCACGAAGCTGCCGGGTCCGATCCCCGATTCCCGTATCTTTTCTATGGTCTCAGCGTATCAAAAGCGGTACGTCAGATACGCGGAAACCCAGCCATTGCCGCGGTACTGGCCCAGATCCCCATCGACCCTGCCGCCGAACAAACCTCCCTTACAACCGATCGAAAGCGCGTCGCGGGTCGATGAAATTTCGCCCAGACACATCCAGTCACGGTCTTCGATGCCGGAAACCACCGTCGCGGAGAAATCGAGTTCGCCCCTGAAAAAACTTCTTGAAATACGTGCGAGAATCCTCGTAGAAGTTGCGTCGGCATCGCCTTGGCAATCGTCCGGAGAGATACCAATGCGGTCGTGCATCAAAACAATCGAACCGAAGCCCTGCGCCAGAATCGTAAAACCCGCAATATCGCGATCAAAGCCGAACGACCAGGCAAAATCGGGATTCGAAACGGCGCCGTCGCTGCCGGAAAGATCTTCCGTAAGGTGCAAGGCGGCTTCGGCTCTGATGTTCAGCGTTGCAACAACGCTCGCCCAGTCGATTCCGGCCTGATGAAAACGGTCGCAGGAAATGCGGAGTGCATCGGGATTGAACACAAGCGTCGGGTTTTCCGATTCGAGCGGATCAGACTGCGCGACAAAGAGTTTTGTGCTGTCGACCGAGACGCTCGGCGTTTTCCGGTTACCGTACAGGTACTGGATGCCGATGTCCTGCGAAGCGAACGAGGTGGTCAGCCTGAGTCCGTACTGGGGGTATTTCGGGTCTGCGGTTTCAGGCGCAAAGGCAGAGGCGATCTTTGCGGAAAGAGTCTGCGCTACATCAGATTGTCCGCCGGACTGGAGCACTGCGAACAAAGTGTTGAAAGATTCGTCGAGGGCGGCCGGAGCCCAGCGTCCGGAGAGCGCGAACCGGTTCGGGACGAATGCGGGGACGAAGACGCCTTCGAGCCGGGTAAAGTCGCCGGCGGAAAATCCGGCGCGAAGCATGGGGCGCGCGATCTTGCGATCCATCTGGCCGGTGACTCGAAGGTCCGAAAAGTCTACCGGATTGATCGCGTCGAGCGGGCCTTCTGAGTCGGCCTTGCCCCAGACAATTTTTCGCACGCCGGCTTCGAGGTCGGCCTTGCCAAAAAAGGCGCGCACCCAGCCTTCATCGACGGCGATCGATGCGGAGCCGGAAGCGGTGAAGGCAAAGCCGATATGGGCTTCGCCCCGGCTTCCTGAAGCATCGAGGCGCACCTTGCCGGCAAAGACGCTGTCAAGGTCGTCCGTATACGCATCGAATGCTGCCGACGCCTCCCCGGAAAGAGAGAGAACGCCGCTGTCAGCAGAATCGGCCGGCGATTCTGCTGCTGAAGCCGGCTCGGCAGGGCCAAAGCCGAAGGCAGGTTCTTCCTGGGCCGCCGTCGGAACGGCGCACACCAGCGCGGCGAAGGCACAAAAGCCGAGCCGGGACATGCGGGAGTAAGGATCGGTTTTCATCGCAGCCTCCCTGTTAGAAGATAGTCGGTAGTGAACACGGCTGCAGGGATCGGATCGTCGTAGCGGAGAATCTCCATCCTGATTTCGGTGGATGTTCCGCTTGCATGGGTTTTCATCCGGGTAAGCGTCGGCGTGAGCCGGCCCTGCACAGCCTGTACGTCGAGCATCTCGACGGTTTTGACCAGCTTACCCTTGCGGTCGTAGAGCTCGATCTTGAGCGAAACCAGCGTATCCTTTGCGGTCCACGAAACCATTTTCGAATACTGGTACGCGCTGTCCTTGGGAACGGACTCGATCACGTAGCACAGCGAGATGCCGTACTCTTCTTCGCGGACCAGGGTATGGACATCGGCCGAGGCGCTCCGGTTGGCCGAAGAAATATCGTCATAGGAGAAATCGGTGCCCACGAAGCTGCCGGAACCTTCGGATGCCGCAACCCGGCGAACCTTCCCGAGGGCCGGAAGGAAAATCCAGCGGTCTTCGCCGCCGTCGGCCTTCTCGATCGTCAGGAACCGGGTGCCGGCGACGCTCGCGGGCTTCTGGAATACGATCATGGTGCGATTAGCGCCGTCCGTATCGCTCGAGTACTGATCGATCAGCCGCTCCGAGGACGTTCCGTCCTTCGAGGTTATCACCATGCGGGCGCGGCTGGACACCGTGGACGCGGATATGCGGTTCCGCGAAGCTTCAATGATCGACCGGGCGTCTTCGGCAAAAGCCGAAGCGATGCCGGCCGCCGATGCGAGGTACAGCGCCAACAGCGCGACTTTTTTTTTGGTTACTGTGTAGGCATTCATGCAAGTGCTCCTTTGGAGATTCGGGGATTTTGGGGGGCGGAAAACCGGCAAGTTTTCTAGGGGTTCCCCTTGTCCAGAAATGCAGGTTTCAGCCAGTTCAAAAGAACCGGCAGCACGATAAGCGCGGATAGAGAGGAAGTCGCCATGGTGCAGGCGATAAGAAGGCCGAACTGGGCGAGAATGTTGAAGCCGGAAAACGCGAGAACACCGAAGCCCGCTCCGACCGAGGCAGCGTTTATCATGATCGCCTTCCCCGAGGATTCGTAAGCCCGTTCCAGATATCCGTCCATGCCGTTCAGGGCTTTGCGCTCACGGTAATACGCTTCCAGATAGTGGATGGTATAGTCCACGCCTATTCCGATTGCAACGCTCGAGACAAGTGCGGTTCCGACGTTCAGCTTGATGCCAAAAAAGGCCATGGCCGCAAAGTTGAGCAGGATGGACAGGCTGAGCGGAATGATGCCGATGATGCCCGCAGCAGCCGAGCGGTATGCGGCTGTAAGGATGAGGAACACGATCACGAGCGAAATCGCGATCGAGACAAGCTGGGACTGCACAACCAGATTGTTCAGCGCGCCTTCGACGAGGGCGAAGCCGCCGACGGTCACGCGCACCGACTTTGGAAAGCGGTCGGCGATGTATCCGCGAATGGAGGCAAGCACTCGGTCCGTATCGATTTGGCCGGTGGTGCGCATCTGGACATTCATCCTGACCGCCTTCGGTTCCAGGGGATCGTCCGCGAACGCGCCGATATCGCCGGAGAGCAGCATCATATAGTTGCCGATCACCCGCTTGAGTCCGGCTTCGTCTACTTGCCCGTATTTGGCGGGATCGGCCGGAATCTCGTAGTAGCCCAATCCAATGTCGGCGTCGGGAGTGCTGGCAGCGGCATCGGCGGCACCGGTTCCGGCGTCGGCGGCTCCTCCGGAGAGCTCTACATCATCGCTGCCGAATCCTGACCTGTCGGCTTCCACAAAACCAAAGCCGAAGGAAGGCGCCTCTTCGCTCACAAAACCGAAAGCCGGTTCTTCTTCCGGATTTCCTTGCAGGTCCGCATCACTGTCCGGCGCACTGACCGGCACACTGTCACCTCCGAACGATTGGCTTTCGCCGCTCGGACCGCTTTCCGCGTTGTATACCTGGTTGATGCGCTTTAAAAGATGCGTAAAGGAGGTTACCTTTC
>SHOL01000109.1 GCA_004294945.1 Treponema sp. | reverse complement strand
GGCATATTATGTGTCACGATAATAATCGTATACGATTTCTTGAGTTCCTGCAAAAGATCTTCGATTTTGCCGGTTGAAATTGGATCGAGTGCACTCGTCGGTTCATCCATCAAAAGAACGTCGGGAGCGACAGCCAGAGAGCGGGCGATGCACAATCGCTGCTGCTGCCCGCCCGAGAGACTGAGCGCGCTTTTATTCAAGCGGTCCTTGACCTCGTCCCACAAGCCGACTTTCCGTATGCACGTTTCGACAATTTCTTCCAGCTCCTTTTTTCCGGTAGTGCCGTGGACGCGAGGGCCGTAGGCAATGTTATCGCGCACGGACATCGGAAAAGGGTTTGGTTTTTGAAAAACCATGCCGATCTTTTGCCGCAAATCGATCGGATCAAAATCGGAATACACGTCCATACCGTCGTAGCACACTGAACCGGTGATTTTTACTCCATCGATTAAATCGTTCATACGGTTGAACACACGCAAAAAAGTCGACTTGCCACAGCCGGAAGGGCCGATGAGTGCGGTAACACTGTTCGGATCGATATCCATAGAAATGCCGAACAAGGCCTGGCATTGACCATAAAACAAATCCAGATTCGATACCGAAAATTTCGGTGTGCTGGTACTCATTATGTTAATTCTCCTATGTCCCGGACCTGGAATTGAACCGACCGATTATTTTGGTTGCCACTGTATTCATAAACAGGATGATTAGTATCAGAACAGTAGCGGTAGCGAAGGCGCGGTCAAGAGAAATTCCTTCCGCGATGATCAAATATATGTGCACTGCAAGAGTCCGCGTTGACGACGTCAAACCGGACACAAGGTCGTAACTTGATCCCATGGTGAAGATGAGAGCAGCCGTTTCTCCAACGGCGCGCCCCATGGCCAAAAGCAAACCGGTCAGAATTCCGGAAGACGCAGCGGGAAGCACCACGCGCAAAACAGTTTGCATCTTGGTCGCGCCAAGGGCAAGGCTTCCTTCCCGTAATCCCTGAGCTACGGTTTTGAGCGCTTCTTCGCTGGTCCGAATAATTGTCGGCAGAATCATAAGGGTCAGCGTAAGCACTCCCGAGATCAATCCGATGCCCCAGCCCAGGATGTTAACGAAAAAAAGCATGCCGAACAGACCGAAAATAATCGAGGGAATTCCTGCAAGCGTTTCGATACTGAGGCGAAGAATACGAACCAAGACTCCCTGTTTGGCGTATTCGACCAGATACACGGCGGCGAGAATCCCTAACGGCCCGGATACCAGGATCGTGAACAGCATCATAACCAGCGTATTGATGATGATAGTCGAAATACCACCGATTTTTCCTGACATTTTTGGAGCTTCGTATAAAAATGCGAATGATAGATTCGGGCCCTGTTCTGTTCTGACCGCGCGAATTGCTGAAAGGCTCCCGGAAACGGGAGAACCGGAATAGGAAAGACCGACAGATCCGGGAGTGGACAGCAATGCGGTTTCGTATTCAACCATAGAGCCGGTATGCATAAAAA
This sequence comes from Treponema sp., assembly GCA_004294945.1. Lineage (GTDB taxonomy): Bacteria > Spirochaetota > Spirochaetia > Treponematales > Treponemataceae > Teretinema. The sequence continues at coordinate 7,327 of SHOL01000109.1, read as the reverse complement.
GTTCAGGCGAACCGGCATCATTCACGCCGGCTGTGATCGTTTCGGCTGCATCAGGCACATAGGAGGCCAGAGCTTGAGCAAGCGGAGAACCTTCCGGAGGCAGGACCACACGAACAGGAAGATCGGGGCCGCCTACTTCGGTCCAGGAACGAACCTTTCCAGAAAGCACTGAATGCATATCGGTCTCGGGAAGGCTTCTGAGCATGTGGTTGTCGAACATTTCGGTAACCGAGGGGTGAACAGCAAAAATAGTACGGCGTACTGGCAGTTCTTCGCAGGTTGCAGGCAATTCGGCGCTGACCGGAATCATTGCTACGGCTCCGGGCGTGGAAGCACACATTGCGAGCGCTTCGTTCCAGTCCGAACACTCCTGCGTAAATGCGCCGAAATCCGCCCTGGAGATACCCAAAATCGGCGCGGGAAAATCCGCTGGATACAGGGCAAGAACGTCGTAGTCGCGAGAACTGATATTTACCCAGTCGATGTAATTATCGGTAAATAACCCGCGCAGCTGGTCGAAAGTCAATTCGGTTGCCTTGTTCTTCCTGTTGGCAACTGCCTTCCATCCATCCATATTCGTTTCGCTTATGGATATCACCGGATACTCCATCTGGTTGCTCGACCAGAATCCCCGGTACAGGATAAAACCGATGATCAAAAAAAGCATAGCAATAGTCAGAATTGCGGCGATTCTGATGAGGAACTTTGCCGCGGTCTGCGCCCGTTGACGGCTGGCGAGATTGCCCATATCACTTACCCTCGTTGTTCATGCGGCGCAGAAACAACTGGACGCACAGATTAAGAAACAGGATGAACACAAACAGAACGATACCGGTAGTGAACAGACTCGTCATGTGGTCTCCTTCGGCGTAGCTCATATCGGTGATAATGTTCATCGTCATAGTTCTGGTCATGGACAAGGGCGAATCGGGCATGATCGGCGCGTTTCCCGCCACAAGCAGGACGGCCATGGTTTCGCCGATCGCCCGGCCCATGCCAAGCACAATTCCCGCAGCGATACCCGAACGAGCAGCGGGTATCAACACTTTATATATGGTTTGCCAGTGAGTTGCACCCACTGCGAGAGAGCCTTCTTTTAATTCTGAAGGAACCGCGCGAAGCGATACCTCGGTAATGTTGATAATAGTCGGCAAAATCATTATTGCAAGAATAATCGAAGCGGAAAGCACGCTGTATCCGTTTCCACCAAACAGAACGCGCACAGCCCCCGCAACGAACACGATACCGAACAATCCATAAATGACCGACGGTATTCCGGAAAGCAGATTGACAACGGAACGCAGAAAACCGGCGATACTTCCGCGCGCAAACTCCGCAAGATATATTCCGCAGGCAAGGCCGATGGGGACAGCCATAAGAAGGGAAAGCCCGGTCACATAAAACGAACCGACGATAAAAGCAAAAATGCCGAACGAAGGCGGATTCGCGACAGGTTCCCAGCGAGATCCAAACAGAAATTCGGACAGTTTTACTTTAGAAAACAGCGGAAGTCCGCTGCGAAAAATAAACCAGGTTATAAAGAGAACGCTTATAACAGATACAAGGGCGCTCGCAAGAATGACGATTTCGAAACTGCGTTCCCGTATCTTTTTTGATTGTACGCGTTTGGCAGAAGACCCGAACATATTCACAAAGGCATCCTTACAAACAGAATAAGAGGGACTGTAGGGCACCGGACAAAACTAACCGAGTTTTTCGGGGTGCCTTGCGGAAAACTGGATGCCGTACCGGGTAGAAGGAGAGCTTTTCCCGGAAGGGCATCCAGCCAGCAAGTGCAACTACTGAAGACTACTTAAGGGGGATATACTCAACGGACTTGACGATAGCCTGACCCTTGGGGCTCAGAACAAAGTCGATGAACTGCTTTTCTGCGCTTCCGGCAACCGGTTCGCCTTTGGTAACCAGGTAGAGGTAGCGGGAGAGCTTGTAGCTCTTGTTCAGTACGTTATCGATTGTAGGCTCGATTCCATCGATGAACAAATCTTTTCCGCCGGCCTGGGTAACCTGGGCAATGAAGGCCATGCCGATATACCCGATCGAACCGGGAGTAGAAGCGACTTTTGCGGCTACTTCGCCGTTTTCCTTGGCAACGAGTGCGTCCTTGCGGAACTTAACTTCTTTTCCGTAGGTTTTTTCGCACACGAGTTCCCAGAACGCGCCGTAGGTACCGGATGTTTCATCGCGGTTGATTACCACAATAGCTTCGTCAGCGCCGCCGACATCCTTCCAGTTGGAGATTTCGCCGGTATAGATTTTACCGAGCTGATCCATGGTCAGGTTGCTGACGCTTACACTCTTGTTCGCAACAACAGACAAACCGTCGAGTGCGATAGCAACCGGTACGGCACCGGTTTCTTTTTCGCTGTCTTTTACTTCGCGGCTTGAACCGGCGAGCGAGTACACGCCAGCGAGCAACTGCTTGATGCCAGTTGAAGAGCCGACGCCTTCATAGGAAATTTTTGCATTGGGATTATCCTTCTGAAAGCTTTCGATGGCCTTGTACGCTATCGGAGCGACAGTTGTCGATCCGCCAAAAGTGAATGTACCGGAAACACCAGATGCTTCAGCAGCGGGCTTTTCCTTGTTTCCGCCAGCAACCGCAAAAGAGGTTACCGCGCACAGGGCAACAATCACAGCAATTTGTTTCTTCATTGAATCCTCCGTTAGGGGGAATATACAGGGCTTTAATGAGAATACCGTTATGCGATTGTTAAAATACAATGAAGATTAGCAGAGAATGAACAGTCTGCGGAGAGATCGGCCTTTCGCCGCTCAAGACGAGTTCGCCCGAGCGGCTGCGAGGCTGGATAGTTCGCGTTTCGTACAGCTCCCGGCCTCAGTTTTGGCGATTTTCCTGATTCCCGGTTGTAGTATCCGGTGCCGGAAGGTGCGGGAGGGTCAATTTCTGCGGCCGTACAGGCGCAGCAGTGCGAGGAAGATGTTTATAAAGTCGAGGTAGAGTTCGAGTGCTCCGATAATGGCCAGTTTGCGCCAGCTTTCGCTTCCGTCGGCATTCCGGGCGGCAGCGAGCAGCTTCTGGCTGTCGTAGGCGGTGAGCCCGGTAAAGACCAGGACGGTGATCATGGATAGTGCTATGTCGAGGGCGGAGGACGCGAGGAAAAAGTTTACGAGGCCTGCGATGATGATGCCGATGACTGCCATCATGAGGTAGCGACCCATGGATGAAAGATCGCTTCGGGTTTTCATGCCGTAGAAGCTCATCGCTATGAACATGAATGCGGTAATTCCGAATACGCGGGCGATTGAAGCGCCGGTGTACACGAGGAAAATTGACGAAAGCGTGACGCCGTTGAGGGCGGAGTATGCGATAAACGCGATAACTGCGGCGCGCACTGTTATCTTGCGGATGGAGGCGGACAGCCACCAAACCAGAGCGATTTCTCCGATGAACAGGGCAATGAGGACAATCGGATTGCGGAATATAAATGTTCGCGCTACCGGACTGTTTGCGGTGAGCCAGGCTATGAGGCCGCTCAGGCCAAGAGCAAGCGCCATCCACTGATACACGCCGGACATGAAGGTTGATTGAGCTTTGGCTCGCGCGGCCGCATTCGATTCTGCGGATGAACCGCCAAATTGTTTGTATTGAATATTGTTATCCATTTGTATGCACCTCTCTTTTAGAAAATAATGAATCCTGAGGGGAAAAGCAAGGCAGCAAATCAGCGGCGCGGCCAGTAGAATGCAAGTTGCGCGGGCAGCAAATCAGCGGCACGTCGCGCAACCAGCCATGCGGAGACTACTCGGCGTCGAAGTCGTTCGTGAGCTTTGCCTTTTCCAGAAGCCAGAACAGAAGAGAGAGAATCATGCCGACAACAGTCGCGAGCGTCATACCCGAAAGGGACGAAAGCCCGACCGGCACGCTGACCCCCGAAACGCCGACGATCAGGATAATCGCGGTGAGCATCAGGTTCCTGGACTTGGAATAGTCCACTTTCTGGTCTACCAGCACGCGAAGACCGCTTGCTGCAATGACGCCGAACAGAAGAATCGACACGCCTCCCATCACAGCGGTCGGAATCGTCTGGATGAGCGCAGCGAGCGTTCCCGAAAATCCGAGCAGAATCGAAAGGAGGCCGGCGCCGCCGATAACCCATACCGAGTACACGCGGGTAATCGCCATAACACCGATGTTTTCACCGTAGGTGGTTGTCGGAACCGCACCCACCAGACCGGAAATGGAAGTCGAAAAACCGTCGGCAAACAAGGTGCGGTGGAGTCCCGGATCTTTGGTCAAATCCTTGCCGACAATGTTGCCGGTCACAATAATATGCCCAATGTGCTCGCTGATGACCACGAGGGTCGCCGGCATGATAACCATAATCATGTCGAACCGCCAGGACGGAAGATGGAACGTGGGCAGACGGAATATCGGAGCTGCAAGCACCGGAGAGAAATCGACAAGCCCCATGGGAATGGCAACCAGATAGCCCACCACAATAGCGATCAGAATGGGTACCGCAGACAAAAACTTGCGGAAGCAAACCGAACCGATAACGGCCACACCGAGCGTAATCATGGATACCGTTACCACCTTCAGGTCCATCGAAGCGCCGGCGGCGGGAAGAAGCCCTGCGTTGCCGGCCGCATTGCCTGCAAGGTCGAGCCCTATCAGCGCGACAACCGGCCCCATGGTAGCGGGAGGAAGCACGACATCGATCCACTTGATGCCGACAAACTTGATAAGGCCCGCCACAACGATGAACGCAAGACCGACAAACACGTATCCTGCGCACGCATAGTAAAAGCCCCCGTCAGGAATCGCCTTCATGACGGCAAAGGTCGGGGCGAGGAACGCAAAGCTGGAACCGAGGAAAGCCGGTGCTTTACCCTTGCCGACGAAAATAAACAGCACCGTGCCGATTCCGTTCATAAACAAAACGACAGCGGGATCGATGCCGAACAGCATCGGAACAAGAACCGACGCGCCGAACATAGCGAACATGTGCTGAAAACTGAGGGGAATACCCTTTGCGAGGCTTACCTTCTCGTCAACCCGGATGATTGGTCGTGCCATGAGAAACTCCTGTGTAATGATTTTTACCGGTATACCATGTTTCACCCGATGTTCACAACACGAAATTTCCGGAAAGCGCGCACGGCAGTTTCGTGATACACTTTTCCCATGGATAAAAACGTTTTGCCGGTACACCACCAGCAAAAAACCGCTGCCCGTGCGTACACAGCAGCCGTCGTACTTGCCGCCTGTGCCCTCGCTATCGCGCTTGTCTCCGCAGCCGCGCTTCTTGCGCGCCGGATCGGACTTGAACGCTCCTGGGACCGCCTGAAAACCGCATATCCTTCGCTCGTCTTTCAACGTGTCGCATTTTCAAAATATCTTGTCCAGGGCACCATCCCCGAAACCGAAACGCATTTTGCCAAACTCGACATCTACCTCGTTCGCGGCAGCGCCGACATCAGGTTCGACCTTTCGCCGTTTGCCATCGACAAGCGCGCGACCGACTGGATCAACCGGGTGCTGGTCCTCGAATGCGCCCGCAGCAGCGAAGCCTTCCTTTCCGACGTGGACGTCTTTATCGAACCCGACGGCATCACGCTCGTAGAATCGGTGGCGCCCAGAGAATACACCACAGAAGAAATGGACAGCCTGAAGCAGAAAGCGGCACTCGTCACAGGAGCGGCAGGCGCGGGGGCGGGAGCTTTTGCAGGTTCGATTCTCGATCAGGGTTCAAAAAATATTTTTTCCAGGTTCCCGGTTATCGGCTATTCGGGAGGCTTGTCCACACTCGTCGGAGCTGCAGCAGGCGGAACGCTTGCCGCGGGAACCGCCTATCTTTTTACCGACAATTGTATCGCCGCACTGCAGGGGAGCGCAAAAAAACCGGCACAGCAGGCAGAATTGCTGCACGCGGCGATCCCGCTCATTGCGCGTGAAATTCTAGGCGATACAGCGGAAAAGCGGGACGATCTGGAGCAGTACTACCGCGCGCGCTTTGAAAAACAGATGGGCGCAATCGCCCGGGAATTCGGCTGGAAGGGGCTTGTTATCGAATACGGAGACGCACCATGAAAAAGTTCCTTTCCCTCGCCGCCGCGCTTTTGCTCTTCGCCCTCGCAGCCTGCCTTGCGCTTATTGCGGCGGGACTGTTCCCCTATACGCCCTTCGCAGTTAAAACCTGGAACACAAGCCTGTTCGCCCGCACCGACGCCGACGCCGGTGCACTCAAGGTTGCCCGTTACGATATCGACTTTATTGCGTCGTTCGCATCCGGCAAGAACCGGTATGTGGCACTCTACCCCTTTGTGGTGGAAGCCGAAATAGATCTTTCACGGGCTGTACAGAAGAAAACAGGAACTGCGTCCGGGCGTGACGGACGAGAAGCACGGGACGGCGGTTCGGGCCCGGAAACCCTGGTACGCGTGCCCTTCCCCGAATATCGGGCGCACCTCCAAACCGACGGCGTGCAGGTGTTCATGGAAACCCTCCCGCTCGACTATAAAAGCGCGCTGATGCCGGTACTCGAAACCTTTCGCGAAAAAAGCAGGGACTACGCGCTTGCCGACGCAGCCTTTACCGCTCAGTGTCTGCTCAAGGCAGAAGCGTATATAGAAGGAATATTCGGACCGGTCAGGATCGAATGGGAACTGGAGACGGACGCCATCGAGCGCATCCGTGCGCCCCAGGTACCGATCGACATCGAAGCGAGCAAGAGCGCTCTCGTTGCGGTCCAGGACGCAGCCTCGCTTCGCGACGCATTCGATGCCAGAATTTCCCGCAGCGATCCGGGAATCGCGACACATATTCGCTTCGGAATCGCGGGGCGCGAAACAGGCACGCTCGACACCTTTGCCGACTCTTTCAAGTCGGATGAGCACATCGTATTCCGTTATCACAATCCGGTCGATCCTTCGGCGGCAACCTTTGTTTCGTATGCGGACGAAGGCTACCGCCGGGCGTTTTCGTTTGCGTCGCACCCGGACGCCTATTACTACATCGAGCTTACCCAAAGCGAAGCCGGCACCACAGAAGAAGATCACCTGCGAACCGCAGCACCGGATCTGTTGTACCTCGCTGCAAGTATAGCACCGGCGAGCAGAATAGCACCCGAACTCGGGAGCGCTGCCACAGAGCCCGACACAGCTGCGTACCTCCGGTACACAGAATACGCCGCGCGCTACGACGAAGCGCTCAGCGAAATTCGCACGAACCGTTACGGGCAGCGGCTCAAAAATGCGCTCGACGAACTCGACCGGCTCGCCCGCGAACGCACCGGAGAACCGTCTGCCGATGCAGCGCTCATGCGGGAAATCGCCGGTTTCAAGA
>SHOL01000285.1 GCA_004294945.1 Treponema sp. | reverse complement strand
GTATAGAATACACATGCAAATCGCAACCATTATTCCTGCGGCCGGCTTGGCGGTCATGCCCGTCCTTGCCGGTATCAGTCTTTTCAGACATATTTCCCTGAGAAAAGAGCTTGGGGCGGCGCTCCAGCTCTTTGGAAGCAGGCGTCCGCTTCATTTTTTCGGCATTCTGCTGTGCATGCCCCTGTTGATTTCTCTCACGTTTATCAGGGATTTTGACATACTCACCGAAATCGCCATTACCGGAACCGGGCTGCTCGGTTTTCAGATTGCCCTGTCCGATATTCTGTCGGCCGGGATTAATGGTCTTTACAGACATGCGCTGGTCTGGAGCGGAGAAGTGATTCGCTATTCCGCTGTCGAATCGGTAACCCGCCTTGATCCGTACAGCATCGAGGTGATCTTGCATCCCCGCGCCCGCAAGGTGGTGTCCAATTCGAACACTGAACTAATCGACGCAATATTCGCAAAACTCGAGCTGGAGCATGTGTCTGCCTGATTTTTCCGATAGTCCTCTCTCTTGAATCGGTACCCTATTTATCGTATTATTCGGTATGAAAACAATAGTTATCGGTTCGGGCGGACGCGAGCATGCGATAGCCTGGACGCTTGCACAGTCCCCTCTGGTTTCCGAAGTTGTGTGCATCCCCGGCAACGGCGGCACGGCAACCGAATCCAAATGCAGAAATATCCAAATTCCCGTTTCGGACATTGGTCCGGTAGTAGAAGCGTGCCGCGCTGAACTGGGAGGGTTGTCGGACGGCTCTTTCGTAGTTGTCGGTCCTGAAGACCCGCTTGCTGCAGGTATTGCCGACCGGCTTGCCGACGCAGGTCTTGCTGTTGTCGGTCCCCGCTCTGCCGGGGCAATGCTTGAAGCCAGCAAGGACACCGCTAAACGCTTTATGCAGAAATACGGTGTTGCCTGCGCGAAGAGTGAAACCTATACGGATGTACACGAGGCTGTCGCGGCAATCGGCAGGATAAACGGACCGGTTGTTGTAAAGGCCGACGGTCTTGCTGCCGGAAAAGGCGTGGTTGTGACCGCCGAACCCGATGAAGCGATTCGGGCTGTCCGCGATTTTATGGTCGACAGGACGCTCGGCGGCGCCGGAATAAAAGTCGTTATCGAAGAATATCTTGAAGGAGAGGAAGTCTCCATTCTTGCTGCTGTCAGCGCAACCCCGGATAGTGCCGCTGCGGGAAAGGCTGCGATCGTTCCGTTTATTTCTGCCCGGGACCACAAGCGTCTGCGCGACGGTGCCGAGGGTCCCAATACCGGCGGGATGGGTGCAATAGCTCCCGCTCCCGGAGTCGATGAAACCATTCTTTCGCAGTTCCGTACTGATATTCTTGAACCGACGCTTCGCGGCCTGGAGGCCGAAGGCTACGATTATCGCGGGTTTATTTTCTTTGGCGTCATGGTTACCGCTTCAGGTCCGAAGCTGCTTGAATACAATGTCCGCCTCGGAGACCCTGAGACGCAGGCAGTGCTTCCGCTTATGGATTTCGATTTTGCGCTTTTGTGCCGTGCGATTATCGATGGAACTCTTGCGGATTTTTCCGTTTCCTGGAAGCCCGGTTTCGTATGCGCACCCGTTGCCGTGTCCCGCGGCTATCCGGGCAGTTATCCCAAAGGACTTCCGGTTTCGATAGATCAAGCG
>SHOL01000108.1:5315-8862 GCA_004294945.1 Treponema sp. | reverse complement strand
TTCTTTAGCCTGCATTATTATAAGGTAATCGGCGAGCAGCCGCTTGGCGGCGCCGATGCCGGAGCGACTGCGTTTGCGCAGGTAAAGATCGGCGTGGATGGCGAAGTTTCCATTACGGCAGGGGAGGGCGACGGTCCTGTCCATGCGCTTGACGTTGCGCTCAGAAAAGGACTGGAACGGTTTTACCCGGGAGTCAAGGAAATCCGTCTGACGGATTTTAAGGTCCGCGTGTTGGATTCGAAAAGCGCGACGGCAGCAAAAGTCCGCGTCCTGATCGAGTCCACCGATGGGGAGGATTCCTGGACGACGGTCGGTGTGTCGACCGACTTGATCGAGGCATCCTGGATCGCCCTGGTGGATTCGTTCGAATACAAGCTGATTACGGATATTGAACGGCGTTTTCGGGCATACTTGTAAAAAGCGGCCTTCCGCCGCTCTTTACATCGGGCTTGATTTTCACTAAAGTGATTACAGTAAGACTAAATACGCAGTCAGAGGAGATGAGATATGAAATTCAACATTGTTACCATACCGGGAGACGGAATCGGACCCGATATTGTTCGCGAAGGATGCCGCGTGCTTGATGCGGTTGGAGCGCGTTTCGGCCATACGTTCACGTATAAAAGCGTGCTTGCCGGAGGGGCCGCAATCGATGCGACCGGCGAGCCTCTTCCGGCGGAAACCCTGGCTGCCTGTCTCGCTTCGGACGCTGTTTTGCTCGGCGCTGTCGGCGGGCCCAAGTGGGACGTTCTGCCCGGAAACAAGCGCCCTGAAAAGGCGCTGCTCGGTTTGCGCGGCGGCATGAAAGTGTACGCGAATCTTCGGCCGGCGCTGATGTTCCGGCAGCTCTCCGCCGCCTGTCCGCTCAAGAGCGAAATCGTCGGGAACGGTCTAGATATTCTGATTGTCCGGGAACTCACCGGCGGCATGTACTTCGGCGACCGCGGACGCAGCTCCGACGGCAATTCCGCCTGGGATACCGAAGCGTATTCAAAGGAAGAAATAGCTCGCGTGGTGAAAATCGGCTTTGAGTCCGCGCTCAAGCGCAATAAAAAACTGTGCGTGGTCGACAAGGCGAATATTCTGGAAACAAGCCGGCTGTGGCGCGAAGTGACCGAAGCCATGAAGGGTTCGTATCCGACAGTCGAGCTCTCCTATATGTACGTAGACAACGCGGCAATGCAGCTTGTGCGCAATCCGGGCCAGTTCGACGTAATCGTGACGAGCAACATGTTCGGAGACATATTGTCCGACGAAGCCAGCCAGATAACCGGCTCCATCGGCATGCTCGCTTCCGCCTCGCTCGGTGATTCGGGCCCGGGCCTGTACGAGCCGATTCACGGTTCGGCCCCCGATATCGCCGGCAAGGATCTTGCAAATCCGCTTGCAACCATACTTACCTGTGCGATGCTCTTGCGCTATTCGTTTTCCCTGGAGAACGAAGCCAGGGCGATCGAACAGGCCGTTGAATCGGTTCTTGACGACGGCTGGCGCACCGGCGACATTGCCGGCAGCGCAAAAGATCGGGAGGCTCTCGGCGAAAAGCTCGTCGGCACCCGCAAGATGGGCGATCTCGTGGTCGCCGCTCTCGCAACACACTGACCTATTGGAGGTTCGACATGAAAAGCGACAGAACAAAACAGGGAATCGAGCGCGCTCCGCACCGGTCCCTTTTCAGGGCGATGGGATATACTGATGAGGAGATGAACCGTCCGATAATCGGAATCGTCAACTCCAAGAACGAGATTATTCCCGGTCATATCCACCTCGATACCATAGTCGATGCGGTCAAGGCGGGCGTCCGGATGGCCGGCGGAACTCCGATGGAATTTTCCGTTCCCGGCGTCTGCGACGGTATTGCGATGAACCACGAGGGGATGAAATATTCGCTCGTTACCCGCGAACTGATCGCGGATTCCATCGAATGCGTCGCGACGGCCCATGCGTTCGACGCGCTCGTAATGATACCGAACTGCGACAAAATAGTTCCCGGCATGCTCATGGCTGCCGCACGCATCAATGTGCCAACCGTGTTCGTATCCGGCGGACCGATGCTCGCCGGCAAGTATGGCGACAAACGGCTCTCGCTCACCAATATGTTCGAAGCGGTCGGCGCCGTCGCGGCCGGAAAGATGTCGGTCGAGGAAGTCGATGCGATGGAGCAGTGCGCCTGCCCGACCTGCGGCTCTTGTTCGGGAATGTTTACGGCAAACTCGATGAACTGCGTCACCGAAGTGCTCGGCATGGGCCTTCCCGGAAACGGAACCATTCCCGCAGTCTATTCTGCGCGCATTGCTCTTGCAAAAAAAGCCGGTATGGCGGTCATGGACATGCTCGAGAAGGGAATCTGCGCCCGCGACATCATGTCCGAAAAGGCGTTTGAAAATGCGCTTGCGGCCGACATGGCGCTTGGCTGCAGCACCAATACAATCCTGCACCTTCCGGCGATCGCGCACGAAGCCGGGGTGTCGCTCGATCTTGCAAAGATTAACAAAATATCGGAACGCACCCCGAACCTGTGCCGTCTGGCTCCGGCCGGCGACTCGTTCATCGAGGATCTGGAAGCAGCCGGTGGTATACAGGCTGTGCTTGCCGAGCTCGCAAAGAAAAATCTCCTCCATACCGATCTTCCGACGGTTACCGGAAAAACAGTAGGCGAAAATATTGCCCGTGCAGTGAACCGCAATCCGGCCGTTCTGCGGCCTTCGGACAATCCCTGGTCTGAAACCGGCGGTATCGCCGTACTGTTCGGCAATCTTGCGCCGAACGGCTGCGTCGTCAAACGATCTGCCGTTGCTTCCGAGATGATGAAACATTCAGGCCCGGCGCGGGTTTTCGACAGCGAAGAAGCGACGTTTGCAGAAATTCAGAAAGGCGGTATCAAACCTGACGACGTTATTGTCATCCGCTACGAAGGTCCCCGCGGAGGTCCCGGCATGCGGGAAATGCTTTCTGTAACTGCGGCTCTTGCAGGACGAGGGCTGGACAAGCAAGTTGCGCTGATCACCGACGGTCGGTTCTCCGGAGCCACGCGCGGCGCTTCGATTGGCCATTGCTCGCCCGAAGCGGCTGTCGGCGGACCCATCGCCCTGGTACGGGAAGGCGACCGCATCAGCATCGACATTAATGCGTATTCGGTGCACCTTGAAGTGAGCGATGCCGAACTGGCCTCCCGCAAGGCTGCCTGGCAATCCCCCCCTCCCAAAGTGACCCACGGGTATCTTGCACGCTACGCCCGCATGGTTTCCAGCGCCGACAAGGGGGCTGTCCTTTCATGAACTATACCGGAGCCCGCATAGTCATAGAGTGCCTTGCCGAGCAGGGTGTCGATACCGTATTCGGATATCCGGGCGGTACCATACTGAACATTTATGATGAATTGTACAAAAACTCGGACCGCATCAGGCATATTCTGACCGCCCACGAACAGGGAGCCTCGCATGCGGCGGACGGCTATGCCCGTTCGACGGGCAAGGTCGGCGTCGTGCTTGCGACCAGCGGTCCCGGCTGCACCAACCTCGTCACCGGTCTTGCGACAGCGTACATG
>SHOL01000108.1:0-5305 GCA_004294945.1 Treponema sp. | reverse complement strand
GCGTACATGGACTCTGTTCCCGTCGTTGCGATCACCTGTAATGTTGCGACGCACCTTCTGGGGCGCGACAGCTTCCAGGAAGTCGACATTACAGGTATCACCATGTCCATCACCAAGCACAACTATATTGTACGCGACGTGAACCGCCTTGCGGATACTATCCGCGAAGCTTTTGCCATTGCGCGCAGCGGACGGCCCGGCCCCGTGCTCATCGATATTCCCAAAAATGTTACAGCGGCTGTCGCCGAGTGGTCTGCTGCAGATCCTTCAGAAAATCCGATTACAGCCCGTATGGCTGCAAAAATCCCGGTAGCGACAGAAGCCGAGCTCGACAAGGTGGCAGCAATGCTCTCCCGGGCAGAACGCCCCTTTTTCTATGTCGGCGGCGGTGTGGTTACCTCCGATGCCTGCAGTGAATTGCTGAATCTGGCCGAAAAGCTGAACGCTCCCGTGTCGGTAACGCTCATGGGAAAAACGGCGTTCCCGGCGACGCATCCGCTGTGTACCGGCATGATCGGCATGCACGGCACAAAAGCTTCGAATACGGCTGCAAACCGCTGCGATTTGCTTGTTGCGATCGGTTCGCGTTTTTCGGACCGGGTTATCTCCGATCCGGACAAATTCGCCAAACAGTCAGCAATTGTCCAGATAGACATTGATCCTGCAGAAATCAACAAGAATATCAAGACGCAGGCAAGTTTAAGCGGCAACATTAAACAAATTTTGTCGGCCCTTATTTCTCGTGTTTCCGTTCGTCCTCGCGACGGGTGGAACGCAAAGGTCGAAGAATGGAAAAACCATCTTCCCGCCATGTATTCGCGCAAAACTGCCCTCCATCCGAAATTCGTCCTGGAGAAAATTCACGATACGCTTGGCGACGACACGATACTCTCGACCGAGGTCGGGCAGCATCAGATGTGGGTTGCCCAGTTCTATCCCTTTACAAAACCGCGAACCCTCCTTACTTCCGGAGGGCTCGGCACCATGGGATACGGAACCGGAGCCGCACTCGGCGCACAGACTGCATTTCCAGACCGGTATGTCGTGCACATTGCTGGAGACGGTTCGTTCCGTATGAACCTCAACGAACTGGCGACAATATCGCACTACAATCTTCCGGTAATCATCATTGTCGCAAATAATGGAACACTGGGTATGGTCAGACAGTGGCAGAAACTGTTTTACGACAAGCGATACTCGGAGACTACGCTGGACCGGCCTCCGGATTTTGTAAAGCTTGCGGACGCCTTCGGTGTTCGGGGGTTCCGGGCCCGAACAGAACAGGAGTTTTCCGAGACTTTCGCGAAGGCAGTATCGGAACGCACTCCTGCACTGATTGACTGCTATATGGATATCGACGAAATGGTATTTCCGATGGTTCCTGCAGGAAAACCTATTGACGAACTGCTGCTTGATGCACAATCCTGATAGGACATGCTGTTTCCAACAACTAGTTTCTTTTTTTTCTTTCTGTGCGTTTTTGTCGGGTTCTGGTATGTGTTTCGCCGGAGCCTCGACCGCAGAATCTTTCTCATCGCCGCGAGTTATGTCTTTTACGCATTCTGGGACTGGCGGTTCTGTTTTCTGCTCCTCGCGTCCACAGCCGCAAATTACGGTTTCGGACTTCTTGTAGGCGGCAACCGGGATCATGTCTGGCGAAAAACCTTCATGATCCTGTCGGTTGTCTTTAACGTCCTCGTCCTTGGTTTTTTCAAATACTATACGATTTTTGCCGAAACTTCGAACGGACTGCTCGCTTTGCATACCAGCGCTTCATTCAGGCTTCCCGTTATCTACATCCTTCTGCCTGTCGGTATATCGTATTTTACCTTTAAATGCATGAGCTATGTGTTCGATGTGTATCTGTGCAAGATGCCGACCGTACGATCCTTCCTCGATGTCATGCTCTACGTCTCCTTTTTCCCCCAGATAGCATCGGGCCCGATCGTTCAGGCATCGGAGTTTATTCCGCAAATAGACAAGGCAGTCAGCTCCGGCATCGATCCGTACGAAAAACCGATCGAGTTCGATCGCGCAACGCTCCTGATTCTTTCCGGCCTTATCAAAAAAATGGTGTTTGCCAATTTTATTTCGACTCTTCTTGTCGATCCGGTATTCTCCGATCTTGCATCTGCCGGTCCGCTTGCCGCGCTCTTTGCCGCACTCGGGTATGCGGTCGTTATCTATTGCGATTTTTCAGGCTACAGCGATATGGCAATCGGCATTGCGCTCCTGCTGGGCTTTGACACCCCGGCCAACTTCAACCGTCCGTATGTGTCCTTTTCGGTGACCGAATTCTGGAAACGGTGGCATATCACTTTTTCGTCCTGGCTTAAAAACTATCTCTATTTTAGTATGGGCGGTTCCCGCTTTGGCACAATTCGAACCCTGTTTGCCCTTTTTTTCACCATGGCGATCGGCGGTCTGTGGCATGGTGCCTCCGTTCCCTTTCTTGTCTGGGGTGCGATGCAGGGTGCAGCGCTCGCAATCGAACGTGCGTTCGGCTACGGTAACACGCGAAGCCCCAGATTGCCTGTTGCGATCGCTCAAACTGCAGGCTCTTTTCTTTTTGTTGTCGTCAGCTGGCTTGTCTTCCGCGCGCGAAGCCTTGCCGAAATCGGCTTGTTTTTTCGGGCTGTCTTCCCATTTCTTCCGGGAACTCAGTCTGCCGTCGATACCTCCTCTTCAACAGCGAGCACCTCCTTTATTTTTTCGCCGGTTGTACTTATCCTGGTGTTTATCGGCCTTGCGATGCACGCCGTACCCGGTTCTGTGCGCGGGCATCTTTCCCAAGCCTACCGCCTGCTTCCACTGCCGGTAAAAGGAGTGTGTATCGCCCTGGTTCTTGCTCTGATTTCGGTTGTATCAATGTCCGGCGTCGCGCCGTTCATCTATTTCAGTTTTTAATAGGCCGAGCCGATTTCATGCGTAACCGACTATTGAAATCGGCTCAAGCTTCAAATTTCGTCATAAAAAACCTGAAGGGAGCGCTTTGAGCGATGGAAAAAAAAGATGCTTACAGTCCGAACGGTGTTGCCCTTGCAACCGGTATCGCCGTACTCACCTTCGTCATACTTTCCGGAACCACCCTGTGGATTCCAGCCTCGCGCCTGCAAAATCTGCATCTTCGGTCAATAGCGCTCTCCTTCAGCGAAGCGGCCTCCGCTGTATCAACCATGGCCCGTCTCGATCGGCCCCTGCCGTACCTGCGTTCCGGGTTTCTCGACGCAACAGGCTTGTCTGCACATCCGTCCTGGGATGAACGGTATTACAACAAGCGGTCGAATTACGCCGATTCTACCAAGCATCCCGCAGCCGATCCCGCAGCATCGCCCGATTCCGTTCTGCGAACCGCTACTGGTCGCCAGGACCTCTCTGTGCCGATTGCACCCGAAGGTTCCGTCATCGACACGGCGTCTGCCGGAGCCCTTCCTGCCGGAGCCCTTCCTGCCGAACCGAGATTCAACATGGTCCATTCAAGCGAAAATCCGCTGAAAGTCTACATGTTCGGGGATTCACAAGTCTTCAGCCTCGGTTCCGGTCTTTCGCGGCTTGCAGGTAAAGACTCGCCCGTCTCCGTCGAATTCCTTGCCATCCATTCATCGGGTTTTGTCCGCTGGGACTACTACAGCTGGCCCGACAAACTCGACGACTACTTCTCGTCGAACCCGTGCGACGCCGCCGTCATGATGCTCGGTATGAACGACTATCAAAGTTTCTGGAACAGTCGCGGCGAAATCATGAAAAAGGGAACTCCCGAGTGGGAAGCAGCGTATCGCGAAAAGTGCGGGCGCATAATCGACCGGGTACTCATGTCGGTTCCAAGAATTTATTGGGTGAGCATGCCGCTCGTCAAGAATTCGGAATACAACGAAACCCTGGAGTACATCGATAAGGTGCAGGACGATATCTGTGAATCCTGGAGTCCCGATCTTGTCGTGCGTATCCGGCTTCGTGATGCTATCCCCGGAACCGGCAAACCCTATACAGATTTTCTCACCAGTCCGCTTGGCAATCAGGTACGCGTAATGTCCGAGGATGGAAGCCATTTTACTGTCGAAGGAGGACAAATTGCGATGAAACCTCTGTTCGATCGTCTGGCCCGGGATTATCTGTTTTCAGAAGTACCCGTTGCAAAGTTTCCGGATTAACTGATATAGTCAGGCTGTACCAGTATATCCGTGTATCGGTTCCAGCATACACCGGAGGCTCGGAAAGCTTCAGGGCACCTCGAAAAACTCGGTTAGTTTTCCTCGGTGCCTTTGTAAATCCTTACAGGATTTACATCTATATTATGGTACACCTCTAAAAACTGAAGTTTTTAGAGGTGCCCTTCAGTTTTTTGGTGCGTTCTATATCAATAACAGCGGAGAAAGGCATGCTTAACAGAAATCCCAACATTGCACATTTGTCTTCCGGATATCTCTTTCCCGAAATATCCAGGCGTCGTAATGCGTATGCAAAAGCGAACCCGGAAGCCCGAATCATCAGTCTCGGAATCGGAAATACCACCGAGCCGCTCACCCCGCATGTTGTCGAAGGCTTACAGGCTGAAGCGCTTCGCCTTGGTACCAAGGAAGGGTATTCCGGTTATGGAGACGAAACCGGCCTTCCGTCACTGCGGGCAAAAATTGCCGAAGTGTTGTATTCGGGCCTTGTTTCTCCCGAAGAAGTATTTATATCGGACGGAGCCAAATGCGATATCGGCAGAATACAGTATCTGTTCGGGCAGGATGTTGCCGTTGCGGTGCAGGATCCCGCATATCCTGTGTACGTCGACGGCTCGGTAATGATCGGCGCAGCCGGTCCGGTGCTGGAAAACGGCTCAGGCTACAAGGGAATTACGTACATGCCCTGTACGGCCGAAAACGATTTTTTCCCCGATCTTTCCGTAATCCCTCAAAATGCGCTCGTGTACTTCTGTTCGCCGAACAATCCAACCGGCGCAGTTGCAACCAAAGCACAGCTTGAAGAACTTGTCCGTGTTGTCCGTTCCAGGAACTCCATTATCATTTTTGATTCTGCCTACGCTTCCTTTATCCGGGATCCATCTTTGCCCAAAAGCATCTTCGAAATCGACGGCGCACGCGAATGCGCAATTGAAATCAGTTCGTTTTCGAAGCCGATCGGTTTTACCGGTGTCCGTCTCGGCTGGTCGATTGTACCGGAACAGCTTGTTTTTTCTGACGGCACACCAGTGATGCGCGACTGGACCAGGCTTATGACCACTATATTTAACGGTGCTTCAAACATTGCACAGTACGGCGGGCTTGCCTCGCTGGATGAAGAAGGGTTGGCAGAAACC
>SHOL01000107.1 GCA_004294945.1 Treponema sp. | reverse complement strand
GCGTATCTCTGCCCTTGGACAGGACATCCGGACTGCCAGGAACGAGCTTGCAGAAAAAACAGAAATCGTCGCCGCCCTTGAAAAGCGTGCTCCCGACATCGAACATATGTCTCGCGAACGTGAAGCGCTCATTATCCGCAGAGAACAGCTGGCGACTGCGCTCGACCTTGAACAGAAACTTGAAGCGGCCCAGGCAGAGCTTGGCGCCCTGCAAAAGGAACTGTCCGGAAGAAAGGCTGAAAGCCGGAAGCTGGCCGATGATGCGGCATCGATGGATAAGCGCATTGCCGACCTTGCCGCGGAGGCAGGTTTTTTGGAGGCGAGAGAACAGGAAACCGAGCGCGCGCGGGCAGAGCTTGAAAAGAAAAAACGGCTGAAGACGCTCGCCGAGGAATACGATCGTGAACGGCATGCGGTGAATGCTCACGCCGCCTCTGCGCATCAGGCCGAGCAGCGTATTGCGGAAACCGAACAGGATTTGGAAATTGCCCGGGCGGAAGCACGTGAGCTGGACGAAGAAGCCGAACGTGCAAAAACAGCCCGCACAGCCTGCGAGCTTGCAGCGCTTCTTCAGGACGGAAAGCCATGTCCGGTGTGCGGTGCGCTCGACCATCCCGCTCCGGCAAAGGCTGCGCTTGACGCTATCGGAACGGGGCCCCGAAAAGAATCGGCTGCACGGAGAATAACCGATCTGGAAAAAAAGCGGACGGAAGTACTGACCGAACGGGCGCGGATCAATGCGACGCTGGCTGCCGCTGAAGCTCGGCTCGGGGAAGTTTTTTCCAATTTTTGCGCGGAATCGGGCGAAGGCGCGGACTGCATTGCGCCGCAGGCGGTACCGCTCCCCGCGGAGGCTGCCGAAGCGCTCAAGGAAGCGTCGGCGCGAATGCAGGATGCGGTCAACCGGCTCGGTGCAAGCCGAAGCGCGCGGAGGGAAGCTGACGAACTCGCCCGGAAAAAAGCCGGTCTGGAAAAGGCGGCTGCGGAGCTTGCCGACATCTCGAAAACTCTGGAACTGAGAGAATCGGGCATGTCGGCGTCGGTCGCCGCGGACAGGCAGCGCTACCTTGAAGCCTTTGGACCGGGCAGTCACGGGTTCCACGACGCAGGCGAAGCGATCGAACTGTGCTCGGCGCGCCTGATCGCCATAGACGCTGAACTGAACTCGTATTCGGACAGCCTTGCACAGACGCGAAACCGGATCGCAGGCCTCGGCGCCCGGCGCGACAGTCTTGAACACAGCCTGACGCAGGAGCTCAAAGCACGCGATGAAGCGCGCATGCGGTTTGTTGCAGCCTGCAAAAACTCCGGCTTCGCAGACGAACTCGATCCTGCACAACCGCACAGCGAAGAATACGTACAGAAACGTGCCCGCGTTGTCCGCGCCGCCATACTGAAACCGGAGGATCGCTCAGCTGCAGAAACCGAAACAACCGAATACTACCGTCTCCGGGCGGAAACGGAAACGCGCATCGCCGCGCTCGGCCCTGCCGAAGCTGACAACAGCGAACGCGACCCCGAGCTCGTCCTTGCCGAACTCGACGGACTTGCAGAAGAAACCGCACGGACAGACGAAATGCTCCAACAAGAAAACGCGGCCCTCGCCGCCCTCGAAGCGCTGCGTGCACGGTTCGACGCGCTCGAAAAGGAGCGAGCCGAGCTGACCACAGAACACGGACGCATCGCACGGCTCTCCAACGACCTCGCCGGCACCAATCCGCTTAAAACCAGCTTCGACGCCTGGATTCTGGGAATGTACCTGGAGGAAATCACCGCATTCGCGAATCTGCGGCTCGAACGCATGAGCGAAGGCCGGTACCGCATCCAGCTCAACGGCAGCTACCGCCGGGGCAACAACCTCGGCGGCCTCGAACTGGAAATCCGCGACGCCCATACCGGCCGTACCCGCCCGACAGCCACCCTTTCCGGTGGAGAAACCTTTATGGCCTCCATCAGCCTTGCGCTCGGCCTTGCCGATTCGATACAATCACGGTCGGGCGGAATCCAGCTGGATGCCGTCTTTATCGACGAAGGATTCGGCTCCCTCGACGAATCGAGCCTGGAGCGCGCAATATCAATACTGGACGAAATCCGCGGCCATCGAATGGTAGGCATCATCTCCCATGTCGGCGACCTTAAAAACCGAATCCCCAACCGGATCGAAATAATCAAAACCGCTACAGGCTCATCCATCCTTGACCGCGCGGACGGCCAGGCTTGAACTGCAAGCAATCAGGAGCATACACATGATCGAAAGCGCACTGTTTACCGATTTTTACGAACTTACCATGGCCCAAGGCTACTGGAAACGGGGAAAAAACACCCCGGCAGTCTTCGACATGTTTTTTCGCCGCCAGCCCTTCAATGGCGGTTTTTCCGTATTCGCCGGCCTCGACCCGCTGCTTGAAACAATCGAAAACTTCCGGTTTTCGGCCGAAGACATTGAATACCTTTCAAGCCTCGACATGTTCGATCCCGACTTTCTCGACTGGCTTGCCGCCTTCCGCTTTACCGGAGACATCTTCGCCATGAACGAAGGCACCATCGTCTTCCCGAACGAACCGCTCCTTCGCGTGTCGGCCAACATCATCGAAGCTTCAATCATCGAAGGACTCGTCCTGAACATGATCAACTTCCAGAGCCTTATCGCCACAAAAACCGCGCGCATCTGGCTTGCCGCCAACAAAGCACCGCTCATGGAATTCGGACTCCGTCGCGCGCAGGGCAACGACGGCGCGATGAGCGCAAGCCGGGCGGCTTACATCGGCGGAGCCTCCGGCACCAGCAACACGCTTGCCGGCAAGCTGTACGGCATCCCCGTCATGGGAACCATGGCGCATTCCTGGATAATGTCCTTCCCCAACGAGCAGGAAGCCTTCGACGCCTACGCGGAACGCTATCCTCAAAAATCCGTGTTCCTGATCGACACCTACAACACCCTGGAGTCGGGCCTTCCCGCAGCAATCAAGGCCGGAAAGAAACTGATGGAAAAGGGATACAACTTCGGGGTACGTCTCGATTCGGGAGATCTACAATATCTTACGCAGGAGGTGCGCAACGTCCTCGACCGAGCTGGACTCCAGGCGGCGACGATCACCGTTTCAAATGAACTCACCGAGGAAATAGTCGAATCGCTTGTCCTCAACAAGGCTCCCATAGACAGCTGGGGAGTCGGCACGCACATGGTCACCGGCGGCAACGAAGCCTCGTTCACCGGCGTCTACAAGCTCGCCTCCCGAACCCGCCCGGATGGAACAGCTGTCCCCGTCATGAAGCTTTCCGACAACCCCGACAAGACTACCAACCCCGGAGTCAAACAGGTGTGGCGGCTCTATCACAATGACGGTTCGGTAAAAGCCGACGTGCTCGCACTCGAAGGCGACGAAATCAAAACCGGGACAGAACGCACCTACTTCCACCCTTCCAACGACTGGCAGAACTTCCCGTTCGCCGCAGCAAAGGTACAACCCCTGTTATCGAAAAAAATGGAAGCGGGAAAACGTACCGGAACCCCGGAGAGCCTTACCGATATCAGAAGCCGCGTACAGTCGGGACTTGATGAACTCGACCGCTCGTACAAGCGCATACTCAATCCGCATGTCTTCAAGGTATCCCTCACCGAAGAGCTCAAGGATCTCAAGGTTGCCCTGATGAAAGGTCGGCTGGAACACCTGGATTAACGCCCGGATTCTTTCCGGAAGATTTGTAAGCGCACCGCGCATACCCTATACTGTTACACAGAGAACACCAATGAACGACCCCGACCTTGTCAGCCGAATAGAACGGTTCTATATTCCGGAAAATCTCGTCAGATCCATAACACGGCTGGGTCACATTCCTGCAAGTTCGCAGGAAACAAGCGTTGGGGTTGCATTTCTTGACATCGCAAACTATACCAGCCTTTCCAGATTCCTGAGCCCCAAGGAAAACCAGGCACTACTGAACGGCCTGTACACCGCATTTAAACGGGTGATCGAGCATCGGGGCGGCTTTTTGAACAAGATAGAAGGCGATGCGCTGATGTTCCAGTTCGACGGGATACTCAATGCCGAATTGCGCGCGAAGAATGAAACAGAAAAAACAGCTCAGATCGCACATGACCTCTTTTATACCTGTGTAGACCTCCAGCAGGTGTGCGTCCTGTTCAACCAGGCAAACGACAGCTTCCTGACTGATCAGGGACATCCAGAAGACCGGCACGCGCTCGAAGCCGCGTTCAGCATCATGAAAACGCTCCGTGGAAAGGAAGACATCTCCAGTACCCTGCTCGCCTTTTTCCAGATACGCATCCGCATCGGGGCGAATCTGGGTGAAGTGACTATCGGCAACTTCGGCCCGGCCGGGCACAAGCACTGGGATATTATCGGGCTGCCGGTAATAAACGCAAAGCGCATGGAATCCACAGCCCCGGTCGGCGGCCTGCGCATTTCGGCAGAGTTTTTCCGCGTTTTGGAGCAGTACGGCATCACGGACGAATACTACGAACGCTTCAGGAAAACCGCAGCCCGCGGCAGCGGTGCATACAGTACCATAAAAAAGGAAGAACTGTTCCGGTATAAAGAAGTGGTGATTGCCGAAAAACGGGGCGCTGTATATGAAACCTATGCAATCCAGGTATTCCCCTTTTTGCCGGAGTCCATCGCGCACCAGACAGAAGCGCTCCTGAGCCACGGCGAAAACGGAAGCCGCGAAATCGTCGAGTTTTTCCGATACTACCGCGGCAACCGGTATGTTATCGACAAGCTGGAACAGCTGCTCCTGGGAAAAGGCGTCTGCCTGCGCAAAAAAGAACTGGTTGAAACACTGTACCTGTGTTCAAAGCACACGCTCCGAATTCCGGATTCGTCGAGCCTGTTCGAGATTTTTGCGCACATGGACGAACGGCTCGATTCGCTCAAAAGCGAAATGCACATACCGAAGCCCGCCGATTTTCTTGCATACGACCAGTTTATGGCCGCGTTTCGCGAACGAACGATTGCCGCATACGAACAGGAGCGCGACCAGATGGCATGCCGGAGCCGGTTTTCGAACATCGCAATTCCGCTGATATACGGCAGCCTGGAAGCATCGATACGGGAATGGCAGCTCCGGAACGAAGCCGCAGAAGAAGAGACGGAACTGCTCGAGGACATTGAAGAAATAAGCGGCAGCTGATCTGTTCAGAACCGGACCGCGCAGAACCGAGCCGCGCAGAACTAAGCCGTGCGGCTGTTCACGTTTTTTTTACTTGAGCCGCGCCGACTCTGCAAGGCGACCCTTGAGCCGCTGCAGTTCGCGCGCAGTGTCTGCCGACCCGGCAGAGGCATCGAGGCGTTCCATCCTGCCGATTGCGCCTGCAAGATCGCCGGAAAGCTCTGCAAACAGGGCAGCGTTATAGCCGGCCGCATACAGTTCGGTTTCGGCATATACTGCATCGCACAGCTTCAAAGCCGCACGGTATTCCCCTTTTTTTGCATGCTTGACCGCTTCGGCAATGCGCGCATTTTTTGTCGGGTCTTTCGCAAACACCCGGCGCTCACGCACCGAATACGGCGCAAACAGTCGCGCGACATCGACCATGCTCGCCGAAATTGCAGCATTCAGCATATCTTCGTCGGAATCAACCTTCAAAAAACTCCCGGAACCTTCTTTTTCGGAAACAATCGTCTGAACAACATCCATGCTCCCGAGAACCGCCCCGTCTGCAAGCCGGTACACCCATAACGTATACGCAAATTCAAAGGTTTTCCTGGTTCCGGGAATGATAATCGCCTTCGCATTGTCGTCCCGGCCTTCCCTGGTCGCATCCTCAATCCAGAACGAGGTCTTTCGAACCTTTCCCAGAACCGCAACATCCGCAAATTCGGCTCCCCGAAGCCATACTTCCTCAAAATTCTGATCAGGATCGTCCTTGACCGCCTTGGTGCCGGACTGTCCGAATTTCTGTGCCAGCTTCTTGAAAAAACCCGCATCCCCATCCGCATCCGCATCCACAGCTTCCGATTTTTCACTGGCAGCAGCATCGGCAGCAGCTTCCGCATCCGCAGCAGATTCGGTACCGGGACGGACTACTGCAGCGGCAATCGGGCGCTTCAGCTTCCCGTTTTTCTGCTGCGCATTTTGAATCGACGGAGGCTCGGACGAACTGATCATCGCCTTGATAATCGCAGGCTCGATAATCTCCAGCCCGGCCTTCTGCGCTATCGTCTCCCCGATCGCTGCACCGAGCTTTTCGGATACACTCCTGCGAAAAGACGATCTCCAGGCAAAGGTGGAATGGTATTTGGCATACCCTTCGAACAACGCATCGAGCGGATCTTCGCCCTGGCCTTCAGCCCCGTACAGAAACGGAAGAACGGTGGCGGTTTTTGCCTCGCCGAGATCGACCAGAGGCGGCCTGGACACCGTCACGGATACTCCGGAAGCACAAGAACTTACAAGATGAACCAATACAACGATTACAGCGGTCAAAACGACCATGCGAAAACGGAACAGAGTTTTCATTCGATTACCCTTTTTAGTCTAGTTTTATCAAAGTGGCAGAGAACCCGCACTAATAATACACCGGTACTGCAGTTCGTTACAATGCTGTTTTTTCGGCTGTGCCGCGGACACATACGAGTGCGCGGACCGGGTATCGTACACCCCCGGGGCTCCGGCGAGAGACGTTCGCCCTGCCTGGTGCGAAGTGCCTCGATCTGTCAGGGCAGATAGTCCGTCTTGATGTTTCGGAGCGCAGTAAAGAGTTTGAGTTTTTCGTTGTAGTTGCCGCCGGTCAGGGCCTCCAGTTTGCTGCGCGCGCTGCGGCGGCCCGAGTTTTGCTGGTACGTGCAGGTGCAGGTGGTGGAGATGTAGCCGGCTTCGGTTGCGTGGCGGACGATCATGGGGATGTCGGCGAAGCACAGGGGCCGGATGAGTGTTACCGGATATTTTTCGTACGTCAGGCGCGGGGGCATGGTGGAAAGTTCGCCCTTGACGAGTGCATTCATCAGGAGTGTTTCCAGGATGTCGTCCAGATGGTGACCAAGGGCGATTTTGTTGAATCCTTCGCGCAGTGCGAATTCGTTCAGTTCGGTGCGACGCTGGGTGGAACACCACCAGCAGTTCATGGTGCGCCCTGGTTTCAGCCGGCCAAGGACGGAGACGGTTAGTGTGTGCAGGGGAACGTTCCAGGCGGAAAAGCGTTCGGCCAGTTCGGGCGCAAGCGGCGAGCCGATTTCGGTGGCCACATGGACGGCTGCCGCCTGGAACGATGGGCCGCCGTGACGGGCGAGGCGCAGGAGGCGGGACCCGAAATACTCCACAAGGGCGGTCGAGTCCTTGCCGCCTGAAGCCCCTATCAGGATGCGGTCGCCCGGTTCGATCATCGAATATTCTGCAATACCGTGATCGATGACGCGGAAAAGCCTGGGATTTGCCATGTCCGGATGGTATGCTAAAAACCGCCGGCGCGGCAAGTGGCGGGTCAAGCCCGCGCGGTGCCGGGTGCGGCAGTGCGGAGCTACATGGGCAATTCAAAGTCGAGCGCTGCTTCTTTTTTTCTGGAAGTTCGCTGCAGGACAATTACCGTCAGATCATCGTTGAGCGGTACATCGCCGATAAAATTCCGGAATTCGGCCATGAGCGATTCGAGCTTGTCGGAAGCGAACCCGTCTCCCGAGGAAGCGAAGGCCTGAGTAATCCGGTCAACGCCGAATTCTTCTCCGGCTGCGTTCCGCGATTCGGGGAGACAGTCGGTATACAACAGCAGTGCGTCTTCTTCGGCCATAGTAAAACCGATTGCCGTGTAGCCGTCCGAAAGGCCGTCGATGCCGAGCATGCGTCCCTGAACGCTCTTTCCTTCAAGCCGGACAGGGCGTACCGTGCCTGTTCTGCCGCTGCGGTAGTACAGGTCGGGATGGGCAGCATTGACATATTCCACCCGGTTGTCCCTAATGCGCAACAACATGCCGGTAAGATAGTTTTCCACATCTCCCTTTTCTTCGATCAGCTTGCGGTCTATGGCCGTGAGAACCGAACCGAGGGGTTGTGCATATCCATGTGTAAACTCGCGGTATACAATCGTTTTTCCCAGCATAGTCACCAGACCGGACGCAATACCGTGACCGGACACGTCGAACAGGCCGATTCCGCGCAATTCATGGGCTTCGGTATAAAAATCGTAGAGATCTCCGGAAACACCGGACATGGGTTTAAAATGAAACGCGATGTCCCAACCGTCGACAGCGGGCGACCGGCGATGGAAAAAGCTTTGCTGCACGAAGGCTGCCATTTTCATGTCGCGGTCCGCTTTTTTTCGGGCATCCTCGAGGTCGTCGTTGGTAATCTTGAGCCGTTCGTTTGCTTCGGACAGTTCAGCGGTGCGTTCCACCACCTTTTGTTCAAGCGATACGTTCAATTCTTCCACATCATTGCGGGCTTTGGAAAAACGGACGGCAAGGACGAACAGAAGGGACAGTATAACCATTTGCCAGCCCAGGCTGGTTATGTAAGGCAGACTGTACAAATGCAACACCTGATGCAGAAATATATCGATGACGACAGAACCAAGCAGCGGCGAAAGTCCCCATAACAGGGTTTTCGCTTCCCGGTTTCGCTTGAAGAAGGAATACACGGTAACACTCATGGAATACGCAAGTGTCGGGAAAATGAAAAGCTGGGTTACGAGCCTGAGAGAACGAAGCGTACCGTAATCCGGAGCAAACATGACGAGGATGATCGGAATCGCTGCAAGTGCGATCAGGGCGATTCGCACGGGCAGTTTTTCCTTTCGCCGCAGGAACTGTCTGACAAAGAGCGTAAAAAGCCAGCCGATGATAAACGGAAGGGCATTTGCCACTACTTTCTGATACGTCAGGAAGGAAAGCGTCGAGAGAAGAGGAATTCCG
>SHOL01000106.1 GCA_004294945.1 Treponema sp. | reverse complement strand
TCCTTGCAGGATGCAACAAGATCGATAATAAAGAGAAATATGTTGGTGAAAGTAAAAACAAAGACAACTCTGAAGATAAAATCCAGTTCATCGACGAACCGAATCTGGAACCCGTTCCCGCTTTTGAGGCCATCCTTAAATTTAATTTCTCTGAGAACTCTTGGTCGATCGAGAAGAGCTATAAAGGCTTTATAGACGAGAAAGGTCTTGTTCGACGCATCGTCGCACGGTTTAAAGACGGGGATGGAAAAACAACTCAGGAAGAAACATACGCGATCCGAAAGACTGTCGATGGTTATTACTGTGAATATCGAAACAATAATTCTCGGGGTTTTTATCTTGTTACGGATGAAGATCGAGGATTGATATTTGAAAATTATGAAACAGATCCAGTTGAGACTTCTTCCCAAGCGAGTCTAATGATTCCTTTAGTTCGTGAGAAGTATATTGTAATGAAAAATGAAAATGGAGAAATTTGGAAGTCTGAATATAAGACCGCATCTGTTTTCGGGAACCGGTATTTTGAAAAAGAACATGTTCAGGCCGAGTTCAGGAAGCCGAATTATATTTTTCAGGATTCTTGCTTATATCTGTATCAGGATTTGAATCCAGACGGTCAGCCAGCCTTTTATTCCGACGTATTCGAATTTGCATATACCACAGATCCTGATTCGGGAAATACAGAGGCAAGACTTGTTCAGTGGCGGCATAATTTGGAAGCGGATTTCGATACATCTGAAAATTGGGAGTCAAGAAGCGCCGAGATTGAAATAAAACTATTCCGGAATATGCATTCCGATGATCCTGAAATCAATCTGTTGAATCAGCTGCTTATCCCTGAAGATAGCGAGTTTTTTATTCCTTTTCTTTACGGCTTGTCGCTTAAAATGGTTGAAACTCCATGAAATCTGGAATAATTCGCTGATCGTCGCCGCCCCTGATAATTCTTCCGTGCCCCCCGGCCATGCCGGGGCCCCAGTCGCGCAACAAGCGATCGCCCCGGTTGGGGCTGTGTGGCTCAGTGTATCTTCTTTGTACGCATCTTCAGGCCGTTTCTCCCTGGCCGACTCCCTCCTTTCCCTCCAGTGCTAGAAACCGGTGCTTCTTTTTGCTATACTGCCAGTACTATGGAAAATACAAAGCTCTCCCATTGGGCGGACCAGACCGCCGACAAGATAATCCGCGAGCGGGGCGACCTGGACCTCTACACCTGCGCTTCGGGAATTACGCCCTCCGGAACCGTGCATATCGGCAACTTCCGTGAAATCATATCCGTCGATCTCGTCGTTCGGGCCCTGCGCTCGCGCGGCAAAAAGGTCCGCTTCATCTATTCCTGGGACGATTACGACGTCTTCCGCAAGGTGCCGGTCAACATGCCGAACCAGGAAGTCCTCGAAAAGCACCTGCGCTTCCCGATCACCATGGTGCCCGATCCCTTCGGCCGCGACTCGAGCTACGCCCGCCATCACGAAGTCGACGTCGAGCAAATCCTTCCCGCGGTCGGCATCAAGCC
Source organism: Treponema sp. (assembly GCA_004294945.1). Classification (GTDB taxonomy): domain Bacteria; phylum Spirochaetota; class Spirochaetia; order Treponematales; family Treponemataceae; genus Teretinema. Next base: position 7,441 of record SHOL01000106.1, on the reverse strand, counting down.
CGAATTCCTCTACCAGAGCGAACGCTACCGCGCCGGCATGTACTCCGAGGGCATGAAAATCGCGATGGACAACCGCGCGAAAATCAAGGAATGCCTGAACCACTACCGCGACGACGAACACAAGATTCCCGACAGCGAGGAATACTGGCCCGTAGCAGCCTTCTGCTCCGCCTGCAACAAGGACACGACAACGATCGAGGCGTGGGACGGCGATTGGGGCGTCACGTACTCCTGCGAGTGCGGACACAGCGAGAAAGCCGATCTGCGTACCTCAAAGGGCATCAAGCTCGGGTGGCGCGTCGACTGGCCCATGCGCTGGAAGCACGAAAAGACCCTCTTCGAGCCTGCGGGAAAGGACCATCATTCCCATGGCGGTTCGTTCGACACCGCAAAGCTCGTCTCGAAAGACGTCTTCGGCTGGGAACCGCCGATCACCTTCCGTTACGACTTCATCGGAATCAAGGGAACACCTGGCAAGATGTCTTCTTCAAAGGGTAAGGTCGTAGACCTGTACGATGTTCTCCGCGTATACCAGCCGGAAATAACACGGTACCTCTTTGCGGGAACCCGGCCGAACACCGAATTCGTGATCAGCTTCGACCTCGACGTCATCAAGATTTACGAAGACTACGACAAGACCGAGCGCATTGCCTGGGGCATCGAAAAGGCCAAGAACGACGAGGTGTTCGAAAAAGAACGCCGCATCTACGAGCTTTCCCAGGTCGGCGACATGCCTGCCTGCGCTTCGTACCAGATTCCGTTCCGCCATCTGTGCAACCTGTTGCAGACTAACGACGGCAACGTTGACACGGTGATCGCGAGCCTTCCGGACGTAAAACCCGAGCAGCTCGACCGCCTGCGCACCCGCGCTGCCTGTGCCTGGTACTGGATTACCGAGTGCGCTCCCGAAGACTTCCGCTTCGCCCTCCGCAAGGACGGCTCGAAGGCCGACATTTCCGGCGCCGCCCTCGAGGCCGTGCGCAAAGTCCGCGACGAAGTCCTGCCCAAGATGGACGGCGTCGACGAGAAGGCTTTGTCCGAGCTCACCTACGCGGTCGCGACCGACTGCGGCATCGAGCCCAAAGCCCTCTTTACCGCCGTGTATCAGGCGCTGATCGGCAAGGATCAGGGCCCGCGCCTGGCAAGCTTCATGAAGATCATCGGCCGCGAACGGCTCGCGAAGATTCTGGCTGACTATTAGTCAGCGCCGGCTATTAACCCGCCGGGCGAAAAGCCGCATTCTGTTGCGGCGACCTGCTGCCGGCTGTGTGCTGCGGCGCGGGAACGCCGGTTTCCTGCCGATGCGCCATTGAAAAATAAAAAGCTTCCTGACGCTCGTGCGCCGGGAAGCTTTTTCTTCTTTGTGCGATTACTTGTCATTGTCTGAGCAACCGGTGGAGCGTTGACGGTTGCTCAGATGTTCACAGTTCAATATCTGTTTCCCTGAGTATCTCGAAGCCGTCCTGTCCGGGAGCTTTGATGATTACCGTGATGTGTTCCTTGTGATGGAGAGGAATGTCATAACGTTCGACAATTTCTCCTTTGATGGTATATTTAAACCATTCTGTTTGTATATCGCCTTCCATCCACTGATGAGTTTTTGTTTTTTCATTTCCTTTGAAATATCAGCAGGAAGATATTCCCCGATATCCTCAAGGCTCATTCCGGTAAGGGATTGGGCTGTATCCGGGACATCGACATACTGATCTACGGCTTGCACCGCCGATTCTACGGTGCGTACCAGATGAAATACTGATTTTGATGTTTTGCTGCTGAGCGTCTTTTCTTCGACTCGTTCGACAATAGGGACATACTCCTGCCGTGGATTACTCTTTTGTGATTCGTTGTACGGATTCTTGCATCCGGTAATACACATCAGCACTGCGAGTGCGATCCCCCCCCCCCCATGCTATACATTTCTTTCTCATTGACATTCTGTTCTCCTTCGACTTTTCTCCCGGAAAAGCATCCGGGTGTGTCGAGTGTAAACGTATACATAGATAACTGTCAACTAAAAAAAGGGAATGAAGGAAATTTGCATGTGTGCCTTTCCCTGAAACAGAATTCTGTTTTCCAGTCTAATTTTTAAGGGATCTGTCCTGGCTGTCCGATTTATTTATATTCCGAACAGTCTTTCCGCATTACCGTGTGTAACCAGACTGAACTCTTCCGCACTCAGCTCCGTCTTGAGGAAATCGAGAAGTCCGGTGTACTTCGCGTAGGTGTCCACCCCGTCGATCGGGTTGTCCGTTCCAAAAAGGATTTTATTCGCTCCGCACGTGCGGACGGCGTCAAGCGCGTGTTCTTTCGAAACCCAGGTGGTGTCGCCGAAAAGGTTCGGCAGACTCGAAACCAGTTCAATCGCCTTCCGGTTGTCAGTGCCGAGGCCCAGGTGTACCATTATGAAATCGACGTCGGGATGTGCCTTTGCGGCGGTGTATACGTTTACAGAATCGGAGAACCGGTCGCCTGCAGTGTGCACGGCGACGGGCAGCTTCAGCTCCGCCGCGAGCGCTAGCCATGGCTTGCATTTCGGATCTGCGACGGAGGTCATTGAATGGTACGGATGAATTTTCAATCCGCGGAACGCGTCGCGGTTGTCCCTGATCAGGGCTTCCGCCTCCGTTGTCAGCCGTTCGGTCGCCGGCTTGAACCAGTACTGGCCGAAGAGGACTCCGGGGTGACGGCGGACCAGCTCGAGCGTCCTCCTGTTCGATTCAAGTTCGCTTACGACAATTTCCTCCGGAAGCGGTTCCTGCTTGTGGCCGAACTCGGTCGACTCGAGGTTCGAAACCAGTGCTTTACCGATTCCGTATTTCTCCAACGAAGCGATAATGTCCTGTTCGGTCAGATCGAATCCGAGCATGGTTCCCAGGTGTACGTGGCTGTCGATTATCATGGGTATCCTCCTGTCAGCTCAGTATAGCATTGTTGTACGCCGTCCGTGCATTTCGCGGTGAATGCAGATTGTGCGTCTCTTTGACGCCCTCAATGTGCGATGCGCCCGCGCCCCTAAAGCAGCGTTCTGCATCGCTTGGACATAGCATTTAAAAAACTTGCAAATGGTACAAGGAGTCGTATACTGATTTTCAGGAGGAATATCAAGTGATTACATTTTTTGTGTGTCTTGCTATTCTTGTTGCAGGTTATTTTCTGTATGCTCCGTTTATCGACAAGATTTTCGGACCGAACGACGAACCGACTCCAGCGCTGACCAAAATGGACGGCGTGGATTTTGTTCCAATGTCAACCCCGAATATTTTCCTTATCCAGCTTTTGAATATTGCCGGATTGGGACCGATTTTCGGTGCGATTTCGGGAGCTCTGTGGGGGCCCGCTGCGTTCCTGTGGATTACATTTGGAACCATTTTTGCCGGAGGCGTGCACGACTATTTTTCCGGCATGCTGTCCATGCGTCACGATGGAGCAAGTGTATCAGAAATTGTCGGAATCTATCTTGGGCCGATCATGAAGAACGTGATGCGTGTGTTCTCGGTTGTGTTGCTTGTGCTTGTCGGAACCGTATTCATGACGGGGCCCGCAGGACTTCTTGCAAAGTTGACTCCTGAGAAGCTCAACTATACGTTCTGGCTCGTTGTGGTGCTGGTATACTATTTCCTTGCGACTCTTCTTCCCATCGACAAGCTTATTGGCAAGATCTATCCGGTCTTTGGCGTAGTTTTGATTATCATGGCTATTGGTATTGGCGGCGGGACGATTCTGGGGAACTTCACCGGAAAGATGACGACGCCGGAATTCGCGTTTGCGAATCTTCACCCGACGGGATTGCCAATCTGGCCGCTCCTGTTTATTACTATTGCGTGCGGCGCAATTTCCGGTTTCCACTCAACCCAGTCGCCGATTATGGCACGCTGTGTTAAAACCGAGCGCGATGGCCGCAAGATTTTCTACGGTGCTATGGTGTGCGAAGGTATTATTGCGCTCATCTGGGCAGCTGCCGGTATGACATTCTACAACGGTACAGCAGGACTCGCTGCCGCGCTCGCCGATCCGCTGACCAAGGGGCAGGGCGGTGTTGTGTACGACATTTCGATCCGCATGCTCGGCAAGGTAGGCGGGGTTCTTGCGATCCTGGGTGTTATTTTCTGCCCGATTACTTCCGGTGATACGGCTTTCCGAAGCGCCCGGCTGACGCTGGCAGACTGGTTCAAGGTGGATCAGAAGAAGATTGCTCCGCGCCTTGCAATGGCAATACCGCTTTTGGGTGTCGGGGCTTTGCTTTCGCAGAGTGACTTCAATATCGTATGGCGCTATTTTGCCTGGTCGAACCAGACACTCGCAATGATTGTGCTCTGGGCAGCGGCAATGTACTTGTTCCTGAAGAAAAAGAATATGTGGATCGCTGTTGTTCCTGCGACTTTTATGAGCGCTGTGTCGATGACGTATATTTTGCAGGCTCCGGAAGGGTTTAAGCTGGCGACTTCGATATCGTATCCTGCCGGGATTGTGTTTGCAATCGCCGTTCTTGCGTTCTTCCTTGTGGTCACGGGAAAAAAAGCCCGCGCATAGTAGAAAAGTCGCGCGCTGAAGAACCCGCGCATAGCAGAAAAGTCGCGCACTGAAAAACCCGCGCGTGCTGAAAAAATCGCGCGCTGAAGAACCCGCGCGAAGGGGGAGCCGCGGCGCGCATTGCAGAAAAGTCGCGCACTGAAAAACCCGCGCGTGCTGAAAAAATCGCGCGCTGAAGAACCCGCGCATTGCAGAAAAGCGCGCGCTGTGGAGTCCGGGCTGTCCTGACGGAACCGATTGACTGGCCTTCATGCCCGGGGTATCCTCGGGCAAAGGCCTTTTTTTATAGGAGAAGTACCATGACATACGCAGAAATGCGATCCGCCGCCAAAGCGAATCTTAATGGAACCTGCCGGGTGTGTCCCGTGTGCGACGGGCGTGTGTGCGCGGGCGAAGTGCCCGGTATGGGCGGGAAGGGTACCGGCTCTTCTTTCATGGCAAACGTTTCTGCACTTGCCGCTGTCAAACTTAACATGCGCCTTGTTCATGATGCGGTAAAGCCGGATATGTCCATAACGATGTTCGGAAAAAAAATGGCGATGCCTGTTTTCGCGGCACCCGTATCCGGTACAACGCTTAATATGGGCGGCAAATTCGGTGAAGCCGAGTATATTTCCTGGATTATCAAAGGTACGCTCGAAGCCGGCGTCTATCCGATGGTCGGTGATACCGCCATCGAGCAGTTTTTGATCGACAACCTTGCCGAACTGAAAAAGGCGGGAGGCGACGGTATTGCGATTATCAAGCCCTGGGAGGCCGGAAGCGTGATCGAAAAAATCCGCCTTGCCGAAGATGCGGGCGCATTTGCGGTCGGCATGGATATCGACGCGGCCGGGCTGGTGACGCTTTCGCTGCACGGAAAGGGCGTGTCCCCGAAGACTGTCGGCGAGCTGCGTTCCATCCGCATGGCGACCAATCTCCCCTTCATTCTCAAGGGCGTCATGACCCCGGAAGACGCGCTCGCCGCGATCGACGCAGGCGCCGATGCAATCGTCGTGTCGAACCACGGCGGCCGCGTGCTTGACGGAACTCCCGGTGCTGCGGACGTGCTCCCCGCGATCGCCCGCGCGTGCAAGGGGAAAATTGCGATTCTTGCCGACGGCGGCGTCAGAAGCGGCGTCGACGTACTCAAGATGATCGCGCTCGGCGCCGATGCCGTGCTGTTTGGCCGACCCCTGGTTGTCGCCTCGTTCGGCGGAAAAGCCGAAGGCGTCACACTCGCGTTCGACCGCCTGCGCGCCGAACTGGAATCGGCAATGATCCTGACCGGCTGCGCTTCGGTCGCAGACATCACCGACCGGGTTGTCTTCCGCTGATGCCGAAGCGCCCATCGATGCAACGTCTGCGGAGCCGCTGCCTGTGACATTGCCCCCGGCCTACACTCGCTTTTCCCACACGGACTGCGAGTTTTACCCGTGCCACAGCATGGAAGGGCAGAACTGCCTCTTCTGTTACTGCCCCCTCTATTGCATGGACTGCGGGGGCACCTATACGATGACAAACGGCTTCAAGGACTGTTCTGTCTGCGCGATTGTACACGGGGAAGGCGGCTATGCCTATGTCCAGCAGAAACTGCGCGAAAAATACGGGTTCAGGCCAGATCAGGGACCACTGAACGGAGACGACAAATGAAACAGTATTCATTCAAAACTCTTGCTTTCCTGCTCGCCTTCGCCGGCCTTCTTTCTTCCTGCGCCACCTTTTCCATCAAGAATACAAGCGTGCAGGACGGCCGCGAAAACCGCGAGTACCGGCTGCTCGTCGACGCCTGGGACAAAAAGGCCGAAACCGTCTCGGTCGTTTTTGTGTACCGGATCAATTCAGGCGAATGGAAGGAAATCCCCGGACTGTTTAACGGAACCAATTTCGAAGCACTTGTTCCTGCCGCCGAAGTCTGGCCCGGCACGCTCGAATACTACGCCTGGATGATCAACGCAAAAGGCAAAAAAGTCTCGTCGAAACCTGTGCGCATCCCGGTCTATACGTATGAACAGGCAAAAAGCAAGGCGCAGAAATCCTATGCGGCGCGGCTGTTCGACGGTGGAAGCCCCGCGGAGTTCATCTGGAACGAATCCGCCTTCCTCAAACTCCGCATCGCGCCGGCAGGTTCTTCCGAAACGCAGGCGCTCTCATCCGTCGAATGCACCGTTGTAAAAGCGGACGGCACCCTGGTGCTCCAAGCGAAGCGCGAAAGCGACAGCCTTTTCACCGTGCCGGTCAACGCTCCGCACTCCGGATCGTCCCTCTCGCATCAGTGGCGCGTCCGCTGGGTCGACTCGGAGTTCGGCGACATTACCGCGCTCTGGCCTCAGGTTCCCGCCTCTGTTCCTGTTCTTGATCAGCTTGCGCTGAATCAACGCATCTCGACGCTGTTCGCAAAATCGCTCGTACACTACAAGAATGTCGCGGGTTCGTATTTCGATCCGCCCGTGGTCGAAGCTTCGCTTCTCTACGATCCGCTGCTCGCGAAATATTCGGCCGGCAACAGCAGCGTTTTTCTGGTGATCCACCGGGGCGCCTGGTCGGCCCGCATCAGGATGAATGAAACCGCCGACGGCTATTACCGCGTCGGCATTCCCGTCCGCGAGCTCGAAGCAGGGCCTGTAACGTATTCGATCGAATTTTCCGATGTGTTTACGGGACCGGGGCTGGTAAGCGCCGAGTATCCGAAGGGCAAGAAGCTGCCGGTTTCCTACCGGACCTATGGTGAAATCCTGAAAGAAACCGTCGCGAACATCCGCTCTTCGCTTTCGCACACGCCGCCTGCCGACGCGTTCGAGCAGAAGCCGCTCCAGTTTGTTTTGAACGCGAACGATCCCGCCGTTTCGATCGAATCCGTGCGGCTCGAAGGCAACGGATTTCAGGTGCCCGGCGGTTCCCTCGTTTTTGCGAAAAACGGCTCGGCCTGGGT
>SHOL01000284.1 GCA_004294945.1 Treponema sp. | reverse complement strand
GCCAGAATCGCAGCCGGGACGCCCGGTACACCCGGGCGAAAAAAAGTCCCAAAGGAACGTTGGCCTTTTTACACCGCAGGCTGGGGCCGTTCGATAGCCTGTCTTCTTCTTATGCCCCCTGAAATGTGAGAATCGCAGATGGGACGCCCGGGGTAAAAAGGCCCAACGGAACGTTGGTCTTTTTACACCGAAGGCTGGGGCCCATCTGTGATTCTCACACCACTATGTTGACCAGCTTATCCTGTACGACTATGACTTTCTTCGGCGCCTTTCCGTCCAGAAATTTAACCGCGCCCGGGCAGGCGAGAGCTGTCATTTCGACGTCGGCTTTCGCCGATCCGATGGCAGCCTCGAACTTGTCGCGGATTTTGCCGTTCACTTGCACGACGATCGTGCATACGTTGTCCATGGACAGCTTTTCGTCGTAGCGAGGCCAGTCGACATAGGCAATCGTTCCGGAATTGCCGAGTTTCTGCCACAGTTCCTCTCCCAGATGCGGCGCGTACGGCGCAATCAGCTTGACGAATTCGGCCCATACCGATTTCGGGAACGACTCGAGCTTGGTCAGTTCATTCGTAAAAATCATCATCTGCGAAATCGCCGTGTTAAAGTTGATCGTCGCGGTGTCTTCGGTCACCTTCTTGATAGTCTTGTGGAGGAGCTTGGTCAGTTCCGCAGCTTCCGGCGTAGAAACGTCGTCGCGGGGGGAATCGGTCATCGGCTTTTCAGAAAGCGCCCAGACGCGCTCCAGGAAGCGGCTGACGCCGATCAGCCCTTGCGTGCTCCAGGGCTTCGATACTTCGAGCGGGCCCATGAACATTTCGTACATGCGGCAGCTGTCCGCACCGTATTCGCGGATAACGTCGTCGGGATTAATCACGTTTTTCAGCGATTTTGACATTTTTGCAATAACCCGTTCAAGCTTTTCGCCGGTCGCGATTTCCACGAATTCTTCCGGCTTTCCGTCTGCGGCTGCCACTTCGCGCACTTCGTCGACGGGCACAAGCGTCTTGTTCTTCCGCTGGTAGGCGAAGCTTGTGATCATGCCCTGATTGATCAGGCGCTGGAACGGCTCCTTTGAATTGACCAGCCCCATGTCGAACAGCACCTTGTGCCAGAAGCGCGAATAGAGGAGGTGCAGAACCGCGTGCTCTGCGCCGCCGACATAGAGGTCGACGGGAAGCCAGTAGTCGATCTTCGACTTGTCCGCGAACGCCTTCGTGTTTTTCGGATCCAGATAGCGGATGTAGTACCAGCAGGAGCCAGCCCACTGGGGCATCGTGTTGGTTTCCCGCTTCGCCTTGTCGCCACATGAGGGGCAGGAGCAGTTCACCCAGGAATCGATTCCGGCGAGCGGACTTTCGCCGGTGCCGGTCGGCTGATAGGATTCCACCTGCGGGAGGCGTAACGGCAGGTCTTTCTCGTCGAGCGGCACAATGCCGCACGTAGGGCAATGTACCAGCGGAATCGGCTCTCCCCAGTAGCGCTGGCGGCTGAATACCCAGTCGCGGAGCTTGTAGTTGACCGCCCGCTTGCCTATTCCCTTTTCTTCGAGCCAGGCAATGATTTTTTCGATGCATTCCTGCGTTCCAAGCCCGTTGAATCCAGGCGAGTTGACGCTCTTGCCGTCGGCCGGCGTGCACTCTGCAGGCGGTGCGCTGTAGTCGCCATCCG
>SHOL01000283.1 GCA_004294945.1 Treponema sp. | reverse complement strand
CTCTACCGCAGCGGCGCGGGAAACGTCGAGTTCGCGGTCTTCGACGAAGGGGCCCCGGTCATTTACGCGGACAGTCACCTTCTTTCCGTTGTCCAGGTTGGTGACCTCGAGCATGGTGCCGAAGGGCAAGGTCTTGTGCGCGGCAGTATAGGCGTTCATGTCGAAAAGTTCGCCGCTCGATGTCGGCCGTCCCTGGAATTCCTCGCCGTACCAGGAAGCGTACGCTTCGGACGAGATGATGTCGCTCTGCGCGGCAAGCGGGGCCGCGGCGGCAAGCAGTATCAGGGCAACAGCCAGGACTGTGTTCAGATTTCCGTATTTCATGGTTCTTCCCGGAGATTTACCTCATTATCGGATGGAATATCGCGGGGCTTTAATGCCTTCAAAAGCTTGCCGCAAAAGCCGGAGCACTTGACAATTGGGGGTTTTATGCGTATGTTCCAGACGAAAGAACGTGATGAAACCCTGTTTTTTCGGGGGTGCACCGGTTTCGACTGTGGTGGTCGATGCTTGGGCTGCAGGTGAGGCTGCCCGTCCTCTGAACGAGCACAATATATAACTGCGGATAACACCGACAGTTACGCTCTCGCTGCGTAAGTAGCCAGAACGCGGAAGCCGGTTGCTGCTGCTCCGAAGCAGCCGGACCTTCCGACGCCAACCGGAGCTTGCCGGCCGCCGGGCCTGAACGGCGGCAGGGACACTGACCAGGATACGGATCCGACGCTTGCGGCGCTGCCACCGGGTCCCGACAATCACCTCGCGCCGATAAACCTGTAGACGCCCCTGTTTCGCACTTCAGGACGGGGGTTCGACTCCCCCCCCCCATCTCCAAAAAACGCCCTTGTCCTGTAAGGATTTAGGGCGTTTTCTTTTCCAGCATTGCCAATGTCTGCAAATATGTAAACAATTAAAGCATGGCCGCATTCGCTGAACCGGAGGCGCGTCGATGAGGCCATGGATGATGGTATTTCTGTTAGCCGGCTTTTGAAATTGGTCCGGTCTTGAAAAAAATATCAAAATACTCTATAACGGTTTTCAGCTTTTTCACGGATAGTTTGTGAGGATATCATGAAGAAATTGATGCTGTGCGTGGTCCTGTCGGTCCTGTCGGTTTTTTCCTCCTTCGCGCTTGAAGGCTATGAGACCAGGACGTTCCACCAGGTTATAAAGGAAAACTTCATCACCATCGATCTTGCGTACACGGAGGAGACGAGGAACCTCATCGTCGTCTATACCGTGAAGCATATGCCGTTCGACGAGGGAGACGCGGTCGCCGCCACCCGCGAATCCGTGCAGAAATTCGCGGACGAGAACGGCTTCAAGCACTTCAAGGCCTTTTCACCCGACGTCATCAAATACCATGGAAAGGATACCGAGCTTACCCGCTTTCTCGTCCTTTCGAAATGACCCGTAAGCGGGGGCGGATCGCCCCCGTCGGGACAGCCCTTTCCTACTGATCAGTACGCGTCCGCGCGCGGTTTTTCCGGGCTTGCCTCGCTTGCCTGACAGGCGGCGGCTGCCGGGTTCGCCGCCCCGCCGGCGCCCGCGGCGGGTTTTTTGCCCGTCACGAGGGCCTCGCTTGCCGTCCAGTTTGTCCCCAGCCGTTCGGCTCCCATCTCGACGTAGGCGAGCGCGGTTTCGCGGTCGCGGATGCCGCCGGACGGCTTCACCTTGATG
>SHOL01000105.1 GCA_004294945.1 Treponema sp. | reverse complement strand
GACCGACCCTGTGTTGTATGCTATGCTGACGGAAAGCCTGATCCGGCGTTCCGCGCATGACAATAGGAGGAATTATATGAAAAGACGTATTGCTGTTGCATTGACGCTCGGATTGTTTGCGTCAACACTGTTCGCAGGCGGCGGAAAAGAGACCGCGCCCTCGAAATCTTCCGGACTCACCGTAAACGGCACCGACACCGTTCCCGGCTGGACGTTGAACAAGGACAAGCCCATTACCTTCGACTGGTACATCAACTTCAGCTGGTTTGCCCGTCAGTGGGGCGACTCCGCCGTCTCCAAATACATTACTGAAAAGACAGGCGTCAATGTCCGCTTTATCGTGCCCGCCGGCAGCGAAATGGAAAAACTCAATTCCATGATCGCCGGAAACACCCTTCCCGACCTGATTACCCTTGGCTGGTGGGAAAGCCAGGTTTCTATGATGATCGACGCAGGCCTCGTAGGTGCCCTCGACGAACTCGCTGAACAGTACGACCCCGTCTTCCTCAAGACCGCCAACCCCGAAAAGCTCGGCTGGTACCGCCAGGCCGACGGCAAAGTCTACGGGTACCCGAACGCATCCTTCACTCCCCAGGACTACATCACCTACAAGGGAAAACTCACCTCGAACGAAACCTTCCTGGTGCGAAAAGATATGTACGAAGCGCTCGGCAAGCCCGACATGACCACCCCCGAAGGCTTCCTGGGCGCACTGCGCGCAGCAAAAGCCAAATTCCCCGAAATCAACGGACAGCCGCTGATCGGCCTTGGACTTCAGGAGTTCACCGAACTCGGCAACGCCTCGCTTGAAAAATACCTCCAGAACTTCCTCGCCATCCCGTCCGAAGAAAACGGCAAATTCGTCGACCGCCGACTTGGAAACGACAATCCCGAATACATCCGCTGGCTGAAGGCGCTTCGCCAGGCAACCCGGGAAGGACTCATCCCGACCGACGTCTTCGTCGACAAACGCTCCCAAATGGAAGAAAAAATCGCCCAGGGCCGCTACTTTGCAATGCTCTACCAAAACTGGGACATGCAAGCAGCGCAAATGGCCCTCTACGCCAAAGACCCCAATTCTATCTACATCGCCGTCGACGGCCCCAAAAACACAAAAAAATCCGCCCACACCCTTGGCGGCGGCGGAATCTCCGGCTGGACCGTCACCATGATCTCCAAAAACTGCAAGGATAAAGCCCGTGCCATCCAGTTCCTTCAATACCTCATCAGCGAGGAAGGCCAGATGGACACCTGCTTCGGCATCCCGGACGTCACCTACACCCTGAAAAACGGCGTCCCGACCCTGACCCCCGAAGTTGAAAAACTCGACCAGACCGACAAAAACCTGCAAGAAACCAGGTACGGCGTGCAGTACACCTACTGGATGCTCATGGACAATGCCTGGCAAACCCAGTGGGGCGCCAAGTATTCTCCTGCACTCGAACAGCCCCAGCTGTGGACCCGCCCCTACGTCACCTCGTTCGCCGCCTACGACAACGTCCAGATCGCCCCCGGTTCCGACGAAGACCTCATCTTCTCCGAAATCCAGCGTCGATGGGGAAAAGACCTCCCGCTGATGCTCCGCGCAAAAACCGACGCCGAATTCGACAAAATCTGGGCCGACTTCCAGACCTTCAAAAAATCGATCGGGTACGAAAAACTGCAAGCAGCTCAAACTGTCATGCTCAACGCTAACAAGCAAAAACTCGGCATCAAGTAATTCACTTCAAGAATGAGTCCGGCAGCCCGACGGTGCGCGATCTATGCACTTCGGGCTCCGCCTCAACCGAACGAATCACGATCGGCGCTCTTCGATCACTCCGCAGCGCGTACCGCGCTGGGCTTATCGCCCGAAATAAACACACCAAAACAAAGGCCTACCGGCTGACGAACCGCCTTCTCTGACGGTAGTATACAGACAGTGCCCATGAAGAAAATCGGATTTGCGCGCCACCTGTCCACAGTCTACACCCTCATCATCGCCGTACCGGTGCTCGCCCTTATCCTTGTCGGCTCGGAGTACCTCGGCAACACCCTCCTGCGCTCTGCCTCATCGGACATCCTCGAAGAAGTCCGGTCGGACGCAGCATTCGTGGAACGCAACATCGACGAGATGGAACGGCTAGAAAGCGTCATCACCAGCGATTATGAACTCCTTCGGACCTTCTATTTTTTTGCGGGTTCGGATTCTCAAGCTATCATAGACGTTCTGACCGGGGAGATTCTCTATCTGGACCGTTTAATGTTTGCCCTGCCCGATCTGTATGCCCTCCACCTTTTTATAGAAAACCCGAATGTTCCGGAACGCTGGCCGATTGTGTTCTCCGAAAAACGGCTCGACCTGACGCACTTCCCCCGCTGGACGTTCAACTACTCCGATCCGGCCACTGCAAGCATACAGTCCAGCCGCGAGCCTGCCGCATGCCTTACCCGGGACGTCCAGTTGACGCGTCGCCATGTCGGCTACCTGCAGATTACCAAAAAAATGACCGACTTTTTTCCGGCCCTCTACCGGGATCAGGAGCAGGGAATCTCGTTCATCGCAAGCGCAGAAGGAATAATTGCCAGTTCTCCCGAATCCGCGCTTGCTGTATCGCCCGAAGAAATCCTCCGTCGCGCACCGGCCGGTTCCGTCGAACCGGATACCGCTTTGTATACCTCGCCGCAGGACGGCGTATCGATTGAACGGATTTCCGGCACGCCCTATATCGTTGCCTGGGCGGTTATCCCTCGCCTTTCTGCCGCGCTGTACCGCATTTCGTCCCCCCGGTCGATCACCAGTACGCTCGCAAACATCAGAATGGCAGCATTCCTGCTGATGCTCTTGTCTGTCGGCATGATGTTCCTGATCATAGACTTCGCCACCCGGCGCATGGTAAATCGCCTCCTCATCGTAATGGACGGCATGCGAAAGGTTCGCTCAGGCGATCTTTCCGTATCCGTGGAAGTTGGCGGCGACGACGAAGTAGCCGAAATGGCGCATATTTTTTCAGAGATGGTCGGCAAGCTGAACAGCCTGATCGCGGAAATCAAAACCGAACAGGAACTGGTCACTGCAACAGAAATTCGCGCAATGCAAAACCAGATTAACGCGCATTTTCTGTACAATGTGCTGGAAACCATCAAAATGCAGGCTGAACTGCGCGACCAGCGGGAAATTGCAGACAGCGTCACGCTTCTGGGCCGTATGATGCGCTACTGCCTGCGCCGCCGTGAAACCCGGGTTCCCCTGCGCGAGGAAATCGCCTACGTTGCCGATTACATCGCACTTATGAACGTCCGCAACGACTACCGCATTACGCTGAACACCGCTTTGCCTCCCGAAACGCTCGATTTTCCGGTTCCCCGCCTGATCGTGCAGCCAATAGTGGAAAACGCGGTCAAACATTCGGTCGAACCCGCCGGCGAAGACGCGGTTATCGAGATTTCCGGGCACCTGGCAGAGGACGGTTCGCTGCGCATCGTCGTCCGCGACTTCGGCACCGGAATGAGCGAGAGCAAACTGGAGGACGTACTCGCCGCGATCGATTCGCCGGATGAGCCCACCGCTCCCGCCGGCGGCATCGGCTTGCGAAACATACAGCAGCGGCTTCACGCATTTTATGGCGAAAAGTGGTCGCTCGGGATCCAAAGCGGTCCGGATTCGGGCACTGTCGTCACCATACCGGTTCCGGAGGAAAAGACACTATGACCGAACTGATTGTTGCCGACGATGAAAAAAACATCCGCGCCGGGTTGCTCAAAATTCTCTCGGAATCCTTTCCCGGACAGCTGCGCATCAGGGAAGCAAAAAACGGCGAAGAGGCGCTTGCCCTTGCCCAAGACTGCCCCGCAGACATTGTCATCACCGACATCCGCATGCCCAAGCTCGACGGGGTCGCCCTGATGCGCGCGCTCTCCGCTTTCGCAAATCCCCCGAGCATCATCGTGCTCAGCGGTTACGACGACTTCTCCTACGCCCGCGAAGCAATCCGCTCGGGCGCCCGCGCCTATATATTAAAGCCGGTCGACCGCAACGAACTGATATCAGTCGTCGCCCTGGCAGCGGCCGACTGCGAACGGAGACGGAAAAGCGCAGTGGAAAACGCCCTGTCCCGCATTGCCCGCGAAGGAAGGATTCCCGGCGATCTTGACTGCGGCATCCCGGTCTCCGGCGGGGATTTCCGCTACGTGTTTTCGTTCGCCCGCCCGGATGCAACGGTGCCGGGCACCGCCCAGCCCGACGAGGCCGCCCGATATCCAGCCACTGTCGCCGCTTCGTCGGCACGTACACGCCTCCTTGACCGGATCGAAGCCCTTCCCTTCTGTTACATCGTCGAACGGAGCCCAGTCGCCGTCGGCTGTATTCTGGACTCGTCGGCCGCAACCCGCTTTGCGTCTGAACTGTCCGCTTTGCCCGTCGTTTCGGGCGCAAGCAAAAGTTTCAGAAATCTTTCTTTCCTCCGGACCGCCCGAAAACAAGCCCAGATCGCCGCCTGCGGATATTTCTTTAACACCTCGGTTGCTCTGTTTGAATACGACAACACGGAACAGGACTCGCGCGAATCCCTCCTGGACGAAGCGCTCCGCAAACTTTCCTCGCTGATTCCTTCGGGAAAAGCCGAAGCAGCTGCGGACCTGATGCGGAATATCCTGGATTTTTCGCCCATCCCGGCTGCCGGACAGTCCCGCCGTTTGTGGATGATCCACGAATATCTGACAAGTTCAATCGTCGGCCGGTACTGGGATCATTCCGAAAAAGACATGTACTTTACCCTGAAAACCCTCATGGCTGGAAACCTTTTTGGCTTTGCCTCGCTCGATGAATACTGCAGCGCCGCCGCAGATCTGGTGTATTACATCGCCTCCCGCTTCCATTCGAGGCAGGCAGAATATCCGTTCATCTCAGAAGCACTCGCATACATCGAAGAGCATTGCACCGAAGACATCAACATGACCGTCGTAGCAAACCACGTATCGGTCAATTACTCCTGGTTCTCCGAAAAGTTCAAGGAGCAAACCGGAGTCAACTTCAACGAGTACCTCAAGCGTCTGCGCATTGCAGAAGCCAAGCGCCTCCTTGGAAAAGGCTGCTACAAGGTCTATGAAGTGTCGTCTCTCTCGGGCTTCGGCGACGTCAAGCACTTTATGAAAACCTTCAAAGAAGAAACCGGCTGTTCACCCGGCGAGTACCGCCGGCTTTATCTGGACTGAGACTTCGGAATTACATTGAATATCGGGCACCGAGAAAAACTCGATCAGTTTTTCTCGGTGCTTTTGTAAATCCTTACAGGATTTACATCTACATTATGGTACACCTCTAAAAACTGAAGTTTTTAGAGGTGCCCTATCCGGCTTCTGCCAAGACTGCTGCGGCTGCTCTTCTCCGGCGCGGCCGGAACATCCCTCCGGTCTTCACGTATTGCGCATGGTCATGGTATAGTTATCCTATGCAAACATTCTCTGTGCGCACAGCCTTCGCCTGCCTGTTGCTGTGCTCCTCCGCCGCTCTTTCCGCGCATCCCCACCTTTTCATGACGAGTTCTGCCGAGTTTGTGTGGGAAAAGGACAGGCTTGCAGGCTTCTGGCTCGAATGGGAATTCGACCAGTTTTTCAGCACCGACACCATCTACGCGCACGACGTCGACCGGAACGGCAGCCTGAACGCGGCTGAAATAAAGGAAGTCTACAACAACGCCTTCATCAACCTTAAAAACTACTATTTCTTTACCTTTATCAGGCAGGGTGGTAACCGCTGGAATCCTCCAGGAGTCCGGAATTTCACTGCGGGCATCAGACCGGGCGGCGTCCTGTGGTACCGCTTCTTCATCGATCTCTCGACCGCAGCTCCCGGCGAAATCAATGTCGCCGTCTACGACTACACTTTTTTCTGCGACATCCGCAGTCCGGACAAGAATCCTGTCAAACTGACATTCGATCCCCAGTACGCGAATCCGTCCTGGAGCGTTGTCGAAAACAAGGATTTTCCGGTGTACTACAATCCGCTCGGCGGCTGGGACGACACCACGATCTACTATGAGTGGAAAAAAGGGCTTGAAACCTATTATCCCCGCGAAATCAGGATTTCCTATGCGAAGTAGCACAACGCGCGCGCTCCCTGCTTCAAGACGCCCTCCGTTCACCTCCCGCAGAACGCTTTCGGTACGGCTTCCTGCCGGCGCAACCGTTCTTGTCGCGTGCCTCGCCTGCGCCTCTCCTCTTTCGGCGAATCCTTTCCACAGCTCCGGCCCGGCTCCGCGCCCTGCTGCCCAGCAAGCCGCCGAAGCCGAGGCGCTTCCAGCCGATCAGAACGATGCCGATCTTGCTGACATCGCCGCGGCCGACCAGAATACTGCAAATGCCTCCTCCAATTCTTCCCGTTCCGTGCTGCCGGTGCGCGCTTCCGCTCCGGATCGACGCCTGGTTTCCCGGCAGCTCGATGTGCGCACGCGGCTCGGCCAATACCTTTCCGGGCTCAAGGAGTCCGACTCTCCGGCCCTGTTCTGGAGCATGCTCGCCGCAGCCTTCGCCTACGGCATTCTGCACGCACTCGGACCCGGCCACCGGAAAACCGTTGTTTTCTCGTACTATCTGACCCGCCCTGCGCCGGTGTGGGAGCCCGCCGCACTGGCAGCGCTTCTTTCGCTCCTGCACGGCGGAGCTGCAATCGTGCTCCTCGGGATTCTCCGGGGCGTCTCCGGCTCGCTCGCAGGGCGCGCCGACAACATCGGCGTTTATATGGAAGGCTTTTCGTACCTGTTTCTTGCCGTCGCAGCCTTCGCCCTCGCAGTCCATTCGGTCTTCGAACTTTTCTCGCGCCGACATAAAAGAATCTCGGGAGCCCTCTCGATCGGTATGATCCTTCTGTCAGGAATCTATCCCTGTCCCGGCGCAATCCTTGTGCTCGTCCTTTCGATCGCGCTCGACATCTCGGCCTTCGGCATCGCCGCCGTTCTCGCCATGTCGATCGGCATGAGCCTGCCGATCACCGCTGCGGGGTATCTCGCCTGGTTCGGCCGCACGGGCGTATTCCTCGCCCTCAAGAAGAATGAAACCCTCGTCGGCCGCGTGTCGCACCTCATCGAACTCTCCGGCTACCTCGTCCTTCTCGCCTTTTCGGTGTGGATATCCCTGCCGTTCGCGTCGAGCCTTGCGTCCGCGCTTTTTCGGCGGTAGAATCTCTAGCCATGAGCAGCTTGTATCGTTTTGGAATTTCACTCGACAAAAAACTGATAGGGGCATTCGACACGTACGTCGAACGCGAACACTACGCCAGCAGGTCCGAAGCCATTCGCGATCTGATCAGGGAAAAACTCGTGCTCAAGCGCGTCGATGAAAACGGGTCCGTCGCGGGAGCCCTGGTCATGAGCTACGACCATCACCGCAGCGACCTGTCCGAGCGGCTCATGCACATCCAGCACGACTATCACGAGTGCATCATCTCCACTCAGCACGTGCACCTGGACCACGATAATTGCCTGGAGATCATCGCCGTGCGGGGCAAAGCCAGACTGATCGAAGAGCTCGCTTCGCATCTCAAGGCTCTCGTCGGCGTCACCCACCTCGGCATCAGCTTTTCAGCGTACGGCGTTGAAGACACGGACGGAGACAGCGGCGGGGCTCGCGAACACAGTCGCGCTCGCGAACACAGTCATGCGCATGCGCACGACGCAGATCACGATCACGGGCACAACCATTCCCATCGCTGATCGAAGCCGCCCCGGGATGTTTACTCTGCCCGCGCGATGATTTTGATGTTGCGTTTTTCCAGGTCGCTCAGTCTTGATTCCGAAAAGTCCGGATCGCTCTTGTACCAGGGAAATTTCTCGAAGAAGGCTTTCAGCTCGGGATCCTTGAAGTCGTAGCCGTGAAGGGCGTAGACGGCGTTGCGGATGTACCGCAGCTTTTCTTTCGGGTACCGGGCGAGGTCGGCGGCGGTGATTTCACGCGTCATAAGCGCCCAGGGGGTGATGCGTTTTTCCATGTCTTCGGCTTTTTTCGGGTACTCGCCGAAGAGGTCGTAATACGAAAGATACCACTCGCGGTCGTAGAACTCGACAAAGAGATCCGTTTCCGGCCGGAAGTCGCGTATCGAGGCGCATAATCCGCCGTTTCGGATATGTACGGTGCGCTGCTTGCCGTCGACAGCGATGTTGAAGTCTCCGAAGGGTTCGAGCACCGACTTTTTCTCGCCGTATTCGGAAAGGAGCGTGGTCTCGGGCGGCAACCGGACCGTCGCGTTGAAGACGCCGATGGGGCCGTTCCACTTGTTCGCTGTCGTCAGGGTGTATCCGATGCCGTACCGCAGCGGTCCCCAGCCGAGCGCTCCGGTTGTCGTGTACCGGTGCGACACTTCGGTGAGGCCGGGATAGAAGCGGATGCGTGAGGTGAAGTATTCCGGGGTGTATGCCATGAATCCGTCTTCTGTGGCCGGGCCGACGGAGTAGGCATGCGGTGTTTCTTTTCCGTTGATCCGGGTGGTAAAGTCCGTTATTTTTCCATTGAAGCGCGCATCTTTTCCGGTGTAGGCCTGGTTGATGAATGCGATGTTGTGTTCGATCGCTTCGCTTTCCGGGTTGAAAAGGTAGAAGGTGACCGACACCGTCCAGTTTTTCGCTTCCTCGTTGTATACGATGTCGAGATCCTCGCGTTGAATGCTGATCGAGGTCTGTTCGACCGGCTCGATGCCGCCGCCCCAGGCGACGACGAGGCCGTCGTTTGCGGATGCTGGTTGCGCGCACAGGAGGGCGAACAGGAGGGCGAACAGGGCTGCACGCAGCGCAGGTTCTGTTCGCCGGATGCGAAAGGCGGGAATATGGTTCATGCTCCATGGTAAACCGGTTTTTCTGTTTCTGGCAAGATATTCCGGTATCGGTTATACTCACAGCAGTATGGCACACCCATTCCGGATGGAGCGAACTCCTCCCGTTTTTTACGCAGGTAACTGGTTGCGCGAAGTCAGCTGGTTGCGCGCAGGTAACTGGTTGCGCAACAGTTCTGTCCGGCGCACTGTCAGCTGGTTGCGCTCACTCCGCAGGTTTCGCGTC
>SHOL01000104.1 GCA_004294945.1 Treponema sp. | reverse complement strand
TTGCCTGGCTGGGCAATATTGATAATATGGGATACACGGTCGATCCGGTGTCTCTGGCAATTTTTGCGCTTTCCGGCAAGGATGCTGCGTTCGAAGAATCCTGGCGCACACCGATCGACGTGAAAGGCGGCATTCTGGTGTCGCGACCCGACGGCAGGCTGACTGCTGCGGACATCGGCCCTGCGATCAGCACCGAGGCGATGCTCGCTTTCGAGGCAGAAGGGCGGCCGGTGCTCTTTAACTGCGGGATAGGCCTGTTCGATCTGGACCGGCTCATTGCCCGCCTTGACGAGATTCCGTACAAGCTGCCGCTGCGCATCACCGACCAGGACAAGGACGCCGGCCGGTACGCCCAGGCCGAGCAGATCACCTGGGAAATCATCGGTCTTTTGGACGATCCCATGTTTTTTGCCGTTGAAAAAAGCAAGCGCTTCCTTGCAGCAAAAATGCTAATGGAAACGATACTGACCAGCGTGCCTCCCGACTCGCGTCCCGCGCTCAATCCTGCCCGCAGTGGCGGCGCTTCAGGCGCTGCGGACGCTGCGTGCGTGCCGCCCGCAGGGGCGGGCAGTACAGGTCGCCCGGGCGCGGATAGTGCTGATGTTGTGCACGCAGCTTCTGCGGGCAGTACAGCTCGCCCGTGCGTGGATAGTGCTGGTGCGGAAAGCTCGCCGCCTGCAGCGGAAACCGATGCGGCGGCCGAAAGCGATGCGATTGCCCTGGTTGCCCGTGAATCGCATGCGGGCCTGGTGCGCCTTCTGGAAACCGAGTACGGACTGAAGCTCTCCGGCGGCAGGTGGCTCCCGGTGGAAGCGGCCGTGCTGAAAAGCTGATCATGACGGCGGCGGGTACGGATGCAAAAGTCGCGCTGGTTACCGGCGCGACGAGCGGCATAGGCAAAGCGATCGCCGACCGGCTGATTCGCGAGGGCTTCCGCGTTGTTCTGAACGGCAGGTCGTTCGCCGGTCAAAGCGGATCGCCTACGATAGCGGAATCGCCCACTATCCTGGGCCCGTCTATAGTGCTGAACAGCGCCGATCTTCTGGACGAACGCACGCCGCAGGCTCTTCTCGACTCGGCTGTCGAGTCGTTCGGCAGGCTCGATTACGTTTTTGTGAACGCCGGCACTATTGAATCTGCTCCAATCGAGACAATAGATATTGAAAAAATGTGCACGATGCTCAGGTTGAAGGTCGAATCTTCATTCCGGCTTATTTATACCGTGCTTAAGCACATGAAAAAGCAGGGATACGGGCATGTGTTCATCACTTCAAGCGTGCTCGGCACCAAAACCCGCGAAAACTCCGGGGCGTATGCAGCCGGGAACCATGCGCTGGAAGCGCTGGCCGAATCGCTTCGCATGGAGCTGTCCGATACCGACATCCAGATTACCTGCATCGAGCCCGGGCTGGTTTCCACGAACCTGCACCGCGATTGGCCGGTGCATCCGAAAGAACTTCTGAATATAGGCTCGTCTCTGACTCCCGAAGATATTGCCGACGCAGTGTGGGACGTAATGCTGAAAAAAGACTATATCCGGATTCCGAGACTGATGATACTTCCCCGGGGCCATCGGGTGTAGCCTGCAGATTCTGTTTACGTCCCGTCCTTCCATAAATTGTTCTCTTCAAAAAAAAATAAAAATATTTTTGTTGACAAAAGAGTAAACCGGTTTAATACTGTAGGTAAAGCGGTTTACTTACACCGCGACAAGAACAGACCGGGCATCAACCCGGTTGATGGAGGAGAAAATATGAAAAAGAGTTTTGCTGTTGCAATCTCTCTCGTGCTGCTTGCTGGTGCAGTGTTCGCTGGCGGGTCGTCCGATACCAAGAAGGCCGAGGCCAAGTCTGCCGCGCCCGTGGAACTGGAAATGTACTATTACAAGCAGGAAAACCAGGAAGGCCTCAAGAAACTGGTTGAAGCGTATGCCGCCAAGACCGGCGTAAAGATCAGCTTGCTGATCGTGCCGAACGATGCCGACGCCACCATGGCCGCTCGCGCCGCTCAGGGCAAGCTTCCCGACATTCTCCAGATGCAGACCTATGCCCGCGTATGGGAATATGCAGAGAAGGGCTATGTCGTAGACCTCAGCTCCCGCCCCGTAATGGGTAAAGTACTCGACAGCGCAAAACCCGCTGTTACGTATAATGGAAAGCAGTATGCCCTTCCGATGGACTATGCCGGTATCGGTATCATCTATAACCAGGACATCTTCAACAAGTACGGCCTGACCGCTCCGACCACCAAACGTGAACTCGAACGCGTCTGTGCAACCCTCAAGAGCAACGGAATCATTCCGTTCGCCGGACTCCTTGCAGAAAACTGGTCAGTCGGCCACTTTATCACCCTCGTGCATACTTCTCTCCTCGTTGGCGAAAAGAACACTCCTGTAGACAAGTTCGTAGCCGGTATGAACGCTGGTACCACATCCTACGGTGTTGTCGACACTGCAAAGCTCTTCTCCGCTCTGGACTTCTATCGCGACAACATGGCCGCGAAAGCTGCCGAGTGGGGATGGGATCAGCAGGTTTCAGCATTCGTAAAGGGCGAAGCTGCGATGATGGTACAGGGCCTCTGGTCTTATGGTGCCGCTATCGGTGCAGATCCCAATCTTAACTGCGGATTCGTACCCTATCCGGTATTCGACGATGCAAAGCTGAACAAGATGTATGCCGATATCGACTCCAGCTTCGGTGTTTCCGCCCAGTCTCCCAAAGACAAGCAGGACGCAGCTCTCGCATTCCTCGAGTGGCTCGCAACTCCTGAAGCACAGAAAATCTGGATCGAAGACTACAAGCTGGTTCCCGCATTCAAAGACGCAAATGTGTCTTCCATGCAGAAACCCTTCCAGGACCTCCTTGCTTCCGTCGCGAAAAACGGTGCATACCCCTGGGCGTTCTCTTCATACCCGACCACTGCGTTCGAAGATGCCTGCAAAAACGGCGCACAGCAGTACATGTTCAAGAAGATTGCTGCCGATCAGGTTATCAAGAACGTAGACACAGTCTGGGCAGCCGCTGTCAAGAAGTAATCACTACGGAACGGTTCCGGCAGTATTGCACCGCCGGAACCGTTCTCCCGGCCCAGCCGGTCCTTTAATGGCCGTGGTACAACCTATCACGGCTTTTTTTGTATACTGAATCCGCCAGCCGGTTTACTAAACCTTCTGACGGTTAACGCCGGTTTACTTCCGGCACATTTTCTTTGGAGCGCGTTATGGTAGAAGCAAAATCGAGAAAACGTTTCTATTTTCTGGTTTTTATTATTCCCAGTTTTTTTCTATATTCGCTTTTTTTCATCTATCCGTTTCTCAACGGTCTGTATATCTCGCTGACCAACTGGGATGGGCTTACCCCCCGCGCTCCAATTTCCATGGACGCGGCTCAATTCGAGAGCAAGATTCTCTATAAACTGAAAAAAGAATCCGACAAGCAGTATCTTCTTTCAGTCTACGAAAAAAACACCGCTGACAGTACCTACAGCCGGCTCTCTTTGACCGGCTCCGAACGCCGAAAGGTCGAGTCTGTTATCGGCAAAACCGGTTACGAGCCCGACCGGTACCGTTTCGTCGGCCTCAAAAATTACCTCGACATTATCAGCGGCAAGGTGAGCGACGCATTTTATCCGCGCTCCTACGACCAGTCGTACTTTAATATTTCGTCAGCAATTCCCCAACGCATCGAAAAAAAGAATTTCGCGAAAAACTTTCTTTCCAAAATTGACGAATCTGCGCGAACTCTTTTTGACCGGTATTACGACGATCAGGGAGATTTTTATGTGCTCAAGGCGGAATACAGTGAATTCGGCTACGAAGACAAAATTTGGCTGATTCCGGAATTTGAAATGGATCAGAAAATTTCTGCAGACAGCGTCAGTTCGTTCATTGCGGCGGTAAAGAAATCGGCTGTTGAACAGAATACTGCCGTGCTTGAATCCAGCCTGACTTCCTTTATTTCCGAACACTCGCTTTCAGACGCAAGTGCGAACAATGTCCGCCAGGGAGCCGAAGGCTTGTACGCCCTTGGGGAACTCAAGGTGCTGTTTGCCGAAAAGTGGAACTCGAAAGGTTTTGATCTTGGCGTTGTCGGCTTTACAATCTTTTTTGCATTCTTCTCCGTCATCGGCATTAACCTGCTCGCATTCGCTCTGGCTCTTGCGCTGGACACCGGCATTCGCGGTCAGAAAGTGCTCCGCTCGATATTTTTCCTTCCGAACGTGCTTTCGATGGTTATTGTCGCACTCATCTGGAAAATGCTTTTCTTCCAGATGTTCCCGCGAATCACCGGCATCGACCAGTGGCTCAGCGATCCTGCAAAAACTCCCTGGCTCATTGTGCTCGTAGCAATCTGGCAGGGCGCCGGCTATTACATGATCGTGTATCTTGCCGGTTTGCAGAATATTCCGACCGATGTCGTCGAAGCGGCCAAAATCGACGGCGCGAGCCCCTGGCAGCGTTTTGTGCACATTACGATGCCGCTTCTTGTGCCGGCGCTTACGATTTCGTTTTTCCTGACCATTGCAAACGCGCTCAAGAGCTTCGACCTGATCTACGCAATGACCAGCGGTTCGGCGTATACCTACGGCACGGTTCCGCTTGTGCTGGACATCTATTTCGACGCATTTGCCCGCAAACAGGCCGGTCTTGCTACGGCTAAGGCTATGCTCCTGTTCTTTGTAATATTCATCATTACAGGACTTCAGCTCTATGTGATGAAGAAAAAGGAGGTTGAGCAATAATGGCCAACAACCAGCAGAAAGTATTCCAGCAGGTCCTGACTATCGTCATGGTGCTGTTTGCGTTTATGTTTTTTTATCCGGTGATCTTTGTGCTCCTGAACGCGTTCAAGCCGGAAGCACGTATCACACTCGATCCTATGGGTTTACCGTCTTCTCTGTATTTGGACAACTTTGCGCGCGCCTGGTCGGTGATGGAATTTCCCAAAGTTTTCATGAATACGCTTGTCGTTACCGTCTTCGGACTCGGCGGGATTATTCTGACCAGTTCAATGGCCGCCTACATGCTGGCCCGCACGGACTCCAAGCCGAGCTGGATTATCTACGGATACTTTGTGCTTTCGCTTGTTATTCCGTTCCAGATTATCATGGTTCCTGTTGCGGTTCTCGCGGCTGACCTGAATCTGATGAGCATTCCCGGTATTATTCCGATGTACTGGGGGCTGGGCTGCCCAACGGCAATTTTTATGTTCCACGGGTTCGTCAAGGGCGTTCCCCGCGAGCTGGAGGAATCGGCTGCGATCGACGGGGCCGGGCAGTTTTATATCTTCTTCAACATTGTCTTCCCGCTTCTTAAAACCATCATTGCGACCATCGCCGTTATCGATGCACTGTGGATTTGGAATGACTTCCTGCTTCCCTTGATTGTTGTCAAGGAAGGAACGATACAGCTTGCGCAGATGCGTTTTAACGGACAGTTCCTTAAGGAATACGGACCGATGACTGCGTCGTTGACGCTGTCCGCATTGCCGATTGTGTTGTTCTATCTCGGTTTGCAAAAATATATCATCAAGGGAATAGCTGCCGGTGCAGTAAAAGGATAACGTTCATGCGCGCGACGATTAACGACATTGCCAGAAAAGCGGGTGTTTCCAAGACTACCGTTTCTTTCGCTTTTAATAACCCGTCCAAAATATCCAAGGAAACATTTTCCCGGATAATGGCAATCGCTGATGAGCTCGGGTATGTTCCCGATCCGGTCGCCCGCACGCTTGCAATGAAGCAGACCGGTTCTATCGGCCTCTTGTTGCCTCAATCGATTCAGGAAGTATTTCTGAACCCCTATATTTCCGAAATCCTTCGGGGTATCGGCTACATTTGCGACAAGGAAGGGCTTTCGCTCAGCGTGCTTTCTCCGCTCAAAGGTGTTCTGACTCAAACAATCAGAAATGCGGCGGTAGACGGCATTATAACACTTGGTATCGGTCCGGGCATGAGCGTTCTGGAGCTGTTCCACCAGCGCGGCTTGCCGTTCGTGACTATAGACGGCGGGTTTACCGACAATTTTATCAATGTCGGCATAGACGACGAAAAGGCTTCCGAAGATCTGATGGAAACAGTGCTTTCCCGTGGGCATACGAATATTGCGGTGTTCATGCTCAAAAACGTATCGCTGCCGGATTCGGGCGATCATTTCAGCCTGACCAACGATCAGCGGCTGAACGGCTTCAACAAGTCGCTCAAGCGCTACGGTCTTGCGTTCGGCAATCATACCGGCATAACCGTGTGCCACTCGGAAGTGACGCCCGAAAGCGGCCGCCTTGCCGCGCGGGACGTGCTTTCACGCGCGAAGAGCCCTTCGGCCATTATGTGCCTTGCCGACATTCAGGCGATCGGCGTGTACGAAGAATGCGCCAAGCGCGGCCTTTCGATTCCCCACGACGTGTCGGTTGTCGGCTTCGACGACATCCCCTTCGCCGTCCACATGGCTCCGCCTCTGACGACGCTGCACCAGCCCGGATACGAAAAGGGCGAGCTTGCTGCGGAAACGCTGGTGCGCATGATCAACAAGCAGCCGGTCAAATCGGTCTGTATGGATACGTCGGTGATTGTGCGGTCGTCGCTGGGATCGTGTATAAAATAATCAGTCGAGTCTCTTTCAAAAGTCGGTTACTTTTGAAAGAGACTCAGTTTTCCCGAATGCGGCTCAGGCTTTCCTTGATTGACGGTCCCATTCCCGAAGGCTGGTACAGGTTGGGCAGGGCAAAAAAGCGCTGCAGGCAATGTCCGGCGGCTCCGTAGGCAACTGCTGCTCTGCCCAGCGATGCCGGGCTGACAATACACTGGCGGGGCAGCGTGTACGGCCACTTGACCTTAATTTCTCGTTCAATGCGAACAATCAGATCCTTTTCCAAATCTTCTGGCAGGCCGCCCACAAACACATGATTCAAATCCAGAATATTCGCAAGAAGTGCAACATGGCCGGCAAGTTCGTCGAATACAGATCCGGTGATCGAGCGGTCTGAACCAATTTTGTTGCTGGTTATGTCGTTCGACTGGAACTGGCCCGAGTTGCCCGGTTCCCAGAGGATGCTCCGGAATTCGCCCGCCGAAAAGTCACGCCCATAATGGGTCTGGCCGTTCAGGATAAAGCCGAATCCGACCGAGAGATTTTTGCTGCTTGTTGCCGAACCGGTGATTTTACGGATTTCTGAAAGCAAGAAGAGCGCATTTTCTACATTCATTCCATGCCTGATCGTTATTTCTCCCAAGCAGCCGCACCGGGCGTCGTTTTCTATGAAGACCGGGGTGTCGTATTTTGTGCGTGCCCAGTCGCAAAAATCGACCTGCTCATGGATGTTCAGCGGAATGGACTGGATGATTGTACCCTCATCGGTGTTTACAATAGCCGGAATACCGATACCTATCCCGATAACCGGAATATTGCGTGATTCGATGGCGGGTGAAATTAATGATATCGCTTTATCAAAGGCCCTGTAGACGCTCTCCGTGGCCATTTCATGTTCAATTGTAGTAATTATGTTTCCGCATAAATCGACAAGCGTGACGGTCAGTATGTCCGTCGTTATTTCTACGCCGATTGCTGCGCCGAATTCAGCACTGATTTCGAGTTGGATCGGTTTCCGTCCGCCTTGAGGGCCTGCCGAACCTTGGGCAAATGCGTGGATAATACCGATTTCTTCGAGCGAGGACACGATTTTTGTGACTGTTGATTTGTCGATGCCAAGCTGCTGTGCGATTTCGATTCTGCTGATGCCTTTCTGCTGCCAGATGAGTCTGAGCACACGCGATATGTTGAGGTCTCCGGGGCCATTCAGTGTTTTCATGATTTATTGTATACTATACCCTCCGGAGCGGTTGATTGACAAGATATTGCAACCGGTTTCTGTTTCCGGAATTAAATCCGCTGTTGCAGGAGAATTGTATGGGTGTATACAAGGCTGATGATTCACGATATGCAGGCATGAAATTCCGCAGGTGCGGACGGAGCGGGATTAGGCTCCCCGAAATTTCACTTGGACTGTGGCATAATTTTGGCGGCGTCGATTCGGCCTCGCGCGGCGAAGACATTATTTTGCACGCATTCGATCGGGGAATTACCCACTTTGACCTGGCGAACAATTATGGTCCGCCTCCCGGTTCGGCCGAAGCCTTTTTTGGAACGATGATGGAAAAGCATTTGAAGATCTACCGCGACGAGCTTATTATTTCTACCAAGGCTGGTTACGGTATGTGGGACGGCCCGTACGGCGACTGGGGCAGCCGGAAGTACCTGGTTGCGAGCTGCGAGCAGAGTTTGGCCCGGATGAAGCTGGATTATGTTGATATCTTTTATCATCACCGGCCGGATCCGGATACTCCGCTGGAAGAAACAATGGGCGCGCTGGATTATGTGGTTCGTTCGGGCAAGGCCTTGTACGTCGGCATTTCGAACTATCGTCCGGCCGAGGCCGCAAAGGCAATTGCGATTCTGCGCGATTTGGGTACCCCCTGTCTGATTCATCAGGCCAGGTACTCCATGCTGGACCGCTGGGTGGAAGACGGTCTGTACGATCTTTTGGCCAAGGAAGGAGTCGGCGCTATTCTGTTTTCGCCGCTTGCGCAGGGGCTTTTGACCGGGCGCTATCTTGACGGTGGCGTTCCCGCCGGCTCCCGCGCTTCTCGCGGTCAGTTTCTGAAACCCGACCGTCTGACGCCCGCCATGCTTGCCAAGCTGAATGCGCTGAACGATGTCGCAGTCGCACGGGGCGAAACCCTTGCCCGTGTCGCGATAAAGTGGCTGCTCCGCGATGAACGTTCTACGTCGGTGCTTGTCGGCGCAAGCTCCGTCGCCCAGCTGGACGAAAATCTTTTGGCGCTGGAAGGGGCACCCCTTTCAGCCGACGAGCTTGCGAAAATCGAAACCATCCTTGCGATGCCGGAATAACCGAAGGAGAGAGCATTGTTTTCCAGAAAAACTAAAATTGTCTGTTCTATGGGACCGACAACAGAGAATCTTGATGTTGTGTGCGAACTGTACTCCATGCTGGACCGCTGGGTGGAAGACGGTCTGTACGATCTTTTGGCCAAG
>SHOL01000103.1 GCA_004294945.1 Treponema sp. | reverse complement strand
TGGATATTCCTATATCTACATACACGCGCAGAAATCTGAATCCTGCGCTGTGCATGATAATATTCTCGAAAATTTCGGTAGAAATCAGGAGAGCCTTATTGCATTCAGTTGTTTCCAGAAAAGACGTTCCCGCAATAAAATCTTCCAGCAAGGGCAGATTGGCCATTACGGGATCAAGCCGAATGAAACGTTTCTCCGTCTTCACAAATAACTACACTACTTCGGTCAAGGAATAAATGACTGTGAACATTTCACTGAACCCGGTAGATTCGATTGCAAGCCTGACGACCTCGGAAGGTTTCATAATATACAATTTGTTTCCCAGCTGTTCGCCATCATCAAGTGCGGACATAAGAACGCCGAGTCCTGACGAAGACAAATTCGTTACCCTGGACAAATCCAGAACCAGGTTTGTCTTTTTGATCAGGTTATAGACTTTTACCTGAAATTCCGTATAGGTATAGGAATTAATCGTGCCGCTCACTTCGAGCAGTTCGTAATTAGCTCCGCTTTTTTCGATAATTGTTATGCTTTCCATGCGACCAACCTCATCTGTATTTTGTGCACAGATCCATCAGGATCTGTCCCGGTGAAAGAAAAAAATCATCCGAGTTTTTCCGTAGGCTCCTTGCTCAAATACTTGAACACAAGAACAGTAATATCGTCTTCTAGCTCGCGCGAAACGAACTCGGAAAGACTGTCTGAAAGGAACTTTGCAATACGGCTGGAAGGATATGTCCGGTTGTCCATAAGCATTCGCTGCACCCTGTCCTTGCCAAAGCGCTCGCCTCTCAGATTCGTCGAATCTACGAGTCCGTCGGTTGTCATCAGCAGTATATCCTGCGGATTCATCACAATTTTTTTAACCTTCAGGTACTTGCCGATATCACGGACAAAACCGAGCACCTTGCCGTCGCCCTGGATTTCGATTGCGTTGTTGTATGCAGCGGTATACAGGAACATGACCGGAACGCCGCAGTTGAAGTAATACATGACATTGGTCTTGAAATCAATAATTCCGAACACACCGGCAAAAAAGGTACCCTTCGGAAGATTATTCTTGATAAACAGATTAACCTTGATTACAAGTTGCTTAAAATCCGATGTTTCCGAAAGGAAGGTGCGCAGTACAGACTTTAAAATAACCATTGACATACTGGCGTTGAGCCCTTTTCCGGAGACGTCGCCCATTACATACAGATACCGGTCTTCGGAAAGCTTGATAAAATCGATAAAATCGCCTCCAAGCTTTCGCGCCGACTGCGTCAAAAAGTCCACATCGACCTTTGGGTGTTCGATCCGGTCAATATTTTCCTGGATCGAGGAGATTATCTGCCCGGAAAATTCAATTTCACGATCGACGGTCATAACGATGGATTCGTTCGCAATGTTTTTCAGATAATACATGACGACGAAGAAGTTGGAATACAGTTTTGAAAGAACAAAAAAGTCGTAGTCGGTATAATCGGAGCCGCGTTTTTTCGATCCGAGAAGAATGATACCAACGACTCG
This sequence comes from Treponema sp., assembly GCA_004294945.1. GTDB lineage: Bacteria > Spirochaetota > Spirochaetia > Treponematales > Treponemataceae > Teretinema. The sequence goes on along the minus strand of SHOL01000103.1, from coordinate 7,540 downwards.
ACGTCCTTCCCTCAGCATAATAAATGCGTCCGATTTTCCGATATCCAGGATAGAAAGGAGTTCGGCTTTAACTTCGGCAAGCGTGTGTTTGGTGATTACCTGAGTTTTCAGAATAATCGTTTCGTTATGATTCAAAAGAAATTCAATCGCCTTATCGTCCACCGGGATAGAATTATGGGCGCCGGTGCTGGAATATACCGTCAATAGTTTGCCCTTGTCATCTGATACAAGAATGTCCACAGAAGAACATTCGACATACTTGTCCAGCAGATCGACGGTTTTGGCGATTACTTCGTCCTTGCCGGAATTAAAATCGAGCGAATCAAGCCCTTGTTCCAGCTCTTTTTCGTATTCAGAGCCGATACGCACATGCCGCTTAAGCCGTTCCTCGATTGCATCGCGGAAATAGAGTGCCGCCACAACAAGCACAACAAACACTCCAGCCGCAACAAGCGGAACAGAAATAAGGTCGCTCAGCAGTGCTACGGCAAGGCCGACAAGTGCACTTACAACAACACTTAGAACTGCAACTCTGATCAGAATAGAAAACAGCTGGGCGCGATCAAGCAAGGTAGTAACCAGGACTGCTTGATAAATGCTCACCAGAAGAACGGCAAGGCCGAACGGTACCAGCGTGAGTATCCAGGTATACTTGCCGGAAAGCTCGAACAGAGCAAACGAAACAAGGAAACCGGCAATGATGGAAAGAGCTACAAGGAGAAGCCGCTGCCGGTAGATGCGGCTTTTCATCGAGAGCGCTCGCATTATCAGACCGAAAACTGTAAAACCCGGTATACCGATCAGGAAAACATAACTGTACAGCGCCAAGCCCGACAGGGTTCCCACAACCAGTTCCGAAGAAAGCACAAATATCGAGTCTTCGAAGGAAATCGTAACTTTAGAAGAAAACACCAGAAAAGCAGAAAAAATGATCAGCAACCAGTTGAAAACTGTCAGAATGGCGCTTTTTGAATTATAGGGAATAGAGTACGTATACCGCAAAACGGTGAGAACCACTGTGGCAACGCACACAAGTGCCAGCCGTAACGACAGATTACTGATCGTAGTGTTTCCCGTTGCCCGCAGATGCATAGAAAGCACAAGCAACAGAGTCGAAAACGCCGACATCATTGTAAGACTGGTAAACACAGTGCTCGCTTTTTCCGCCCGCGAGTCGAGATAATACGACAGAGCAAAAAGAAAAGCGGCCAAACAGTAGCTGAATACGAGCAAACCCATGATTACTCCTCAATCTTTGCAACGAGCATCGTTACGTCGTCGCGCAATTTTTTGTCGCCATTGTATTCAAGGACGAGATCTGCGATATCATTGACAAAATGCCGGGCGGCCTTATGGGCACTGTTCTTGATGGTGTTCAGATACAGTTCAGTATCGCCAAGCTCAACGCCGGAAGAATCCATAACCTCTGAAACTCCGTCCGAAGCCATCAGAAGGACATCTCCGCGATACAACGGCATCTCTGCCTGCTGAATCTCGTCAAGATCGATAATTCCAACAAGACTGCAATTCGATTGCAGCGGTTTTATTTTGTATCCGCCCGGAGATTTTGTGATGATCAGGGGGTCGGCCATTGAGGCGTTTACGTATGTTATTTTCATCGCTTTCGTGTCGACAATCGCGATAAAGAGAACCGCGTATTTATCCTGCAGGCGCATGGACTTAATAGCACTGTCGATGGCGCGGATCACTCCGGGAAGATCTTCCTTGTTGTCGAGGATTTTGACCGTATTCATGATAACGCCCATGATAAGGGCAGATGCAAGTCCTTTTCCCGAAACGTCACCAAGGAGGAAGAAGGTTCTATGATCGTCAAGGGGAAGAATGTCGTAAAAGTCTCCTGAAACGTTCACAAGCGGACGGAAATAGGCAGCAATATCGAGCTTGTCCAGCTGCGGCATTTCCTTGGGCAAAAAGGACATCTGGGTTTCAGCGACCATGTCCCATTCCTTGGACAATTCCGATATAGCGGTAAGTTGGGTTATTGTTTTAGTCCGTTTCTCGAAATTTACGAATTCATAGAACAGGGTGTCGAAAATGCTTTCTTCGAAAACCTTCATGTACCTGCACATCACATAAAAGTGCAGTTTTTCATACACAAGGAAAAAACCGCGCGCATGCCTGAAATCCGAGACCAGCCCGAGATTTTCATCGATCAGATAGAATCCTTCGGACCAGGTTTCGGGAAAATTTCTGGAAAGCACTTCCAGCGTATCAGGGTCTGTGGCAATTCGGGTGGGACTGTTGTAAATTACGTAGGAATTTTCAGAGTTTACAAAAAGAACGGAACTGTCGGCTTCATGTTCCAGTACCGTCTGGATAGAATCGATCAGATCTTCTACCGTATACGAAAAACGGAGCTTGTCGATAAAACGGACAATCAGCCGTGTGTCGCCTTCTACAAAAACAGCATGCTCCAGTTTGGACCACACAAGTTTAGAAAGCAGCGTGGAACTGGTAGCTGCGATGAAGAAAACGAAAGCCGATGCCGTAAATCTTCCGACAAACCCGAACTCCGGTATCACAATAAACATAAATAATGCAAAAACAAAGCCGATACCGGTATCGATAGCGAATTTCGCTATTTTCTTTTGGGACTGGATCATCCTGAAGCACCTCTTGGATAAGAGCGTTATTTTATCATGCCGAAAAAACGGCTAATAAAGTATATCACGAAACAGAGGTTTTTGGCAAAGAAAAGGTTCAGGATTGGAGATCCGCCAGCGATATCGGAGTGGGAGAACTATTCTCGCCTTCCAGTTTTGCAACTTCTTCAAGCAATGTTTTCGCCTTGGACGAAAGTCTAGTCGGTACCTGGACAATAATCTTGATGTACAGATCTCCCTTTCGACCATTCTGGGACGGAACTCCTTCGTCGCGAAGCCGCAGCAGTTTTCCGTTCTGGGTTCCGGCAGGAATCTTTAGTTTGAGTTGCTTGCCATCCAGCGAAGCGACCAATATTTCGGCTCCGAGCGCTGCCTGGGTGATCGATATGGGAATAGCGCAATACAAATCCGCCCCGGATCGCTCGAAATACGGATGAGCCTTTATCCGGATAAACACAAACAGGTCGCCGTATGGACCACCGTTTGCTCCTGCGTCTCCCTGACGGGGAATTGATATTCTCTTTCCGTCTTCGACGCCTGCAGGAATTGTAACCAGAATTTTCTGACGTTTTTTCTGGACCCCGGAACCTGAACAGTCGCGGCAAGGATTGTCGATGGTCGTGCCTTCACCGTGGCAGGCAGGACATGGAGAGGCAATGGAAAAGAATCCGGAATTATGGCGAACCTGACCGGCGCCCTGACATGTCGAACACGTTTTTCTTGAAGAACCGCTTGCTGCGCCGGAACCTTTGCAGGAAGAGCAGGTTTCGTTCCTGGAATACGAAACTTCGGCTTTTGTACCGTACACGGCATCCTTGAAATCAATCTGAAGGTCGTAGCGGAGACTGGCTCCCTGATTCGGCCCCTGCCTGCCGCCGGAACGACGTCGAGTACCGCCCCCACCGAACAGATTTTCGAATATTCCGGAAAAATCTCCAAAAATATCCTCGAACCCCTGGAATGCGCTCGGGTCGAAACCGCCGGGACCGCCGGCACCGCCCATCCCTTCAAGGCCTGCGTGGCCGTACTGGTCGTAAATCTGCCGCTTCTGGTCGTCAGAAAGCACCTCGTATGCTTCGGTTGCTTCCTTAAACTTTTCTTCGGCTTCCTTGTTACCCGGATTCTTGTCCGGATGATACTGGACAGCCAGCTTGCGGTATCCTTTTTTTATCTCGTCTTTCGACGCGCCTTTTTGCACGCCAAGAACTTCATAATAATCTCGTTTTGCCACGAAAGAACTCCACTATTCGGAATGAGGAGCTCCCGATACACCTATGGTGTCGGAATGCCCACATATATACGGCGTCAAACCGGTCGGCTCTGCCGCGGAAACAGATACAGGACATCGCTGCCGCCGAATTTGCAAGCCCAAAAAAGGCTGCCTGGTCCCTTGTCTGGAACTCGCCGGCAGCCCGTTTGTACGTTGCGTAAAAAGAGTACGCCTGCGGGACTCAGCCCCGCAAGGCCGTCAGTTTACTTATTATCATCATTTACGACTTCGTAGTCAACGTCGTCGGCAGAACCCTTGTTCGGTCCGGGCCCATTGTCTCCCGAAGCACCAGCCCCGCCCATGTCGGGTCCTGCTCCGCTCATATCGGGACCGGCTGCTCCAGCCTGACCTCCCTGGGTTTTGTAGACTTCCTCCATAATCTTGTAGGAAACCTGCTTGAGGTTTTCGGTCTTTGCCTTAATCTCTTCTACATCGCCCGAATCGAGCACCTTCTTGAGTTCGGCAATCGTTTCCTCAACCTTCGCTTTTTCGGCCGCATCGACTTTGTCGCCGAGGTCTTTCAGCGATTTCTCTGTCGTATAAATGAAGGAATCGGCTTCATTGCGGGTATCGACTTTTTCGCGTTCCCGCTTGTCGGCATCGGCGTTCGCTTCCGCTTCCTTAACCATTCGCTCAACCTCGGACTCAGAAAGACCCGAAGAACTTTCGATGCGGATCTTCTGCTCCTTGCCGGTACCCAGATCCTTTGCGGCTACATGCACAATACCGTTTGCGTCGATGTCGAACGTAACCTCAATCTGAGGAACACCGCGTGGAGCCGCCGGGATGCCGACAAGGTCGAACTTGCCGAGCGTCCGGTTTTGTGAGGCCATTTCCCGTTCGCCCTGCAGAACATGGATGGAAACCGCAGTCTGACCGTCGGCCGCAGTAGAAAACACCTGGCTCTTGCGGGTCGGAATGGTTGTATTTCTGTTGATCAGCCGGGTAAATACGCCACCCATCGTTTCGATACCGAGCGACAGCGGAGTAACATCGAGAAGGAGCACATCCTTGACGTCTCCACCAAGAATACCGCCCTGGATCGCGGCGCCGACTGCAACGGCTTCGTCGGGATTGACGCTCTTGGAGCCTTCTTTTCCGAACATTTCCTTGACAATCTGCAAAACCTTTGGCATGCGAGTAGAACCGCCGACCAGAAGGATTTCGTCAATCTGATCAACACTGATTCCTGCGTCCTTTACTGCTTTGCGGCAGGGTTCCTTAGTGCGCTCGAACAGGTCGTCGGTCATCTGCTCGAATTTGGCGCGGGTAAGCGTTTTCTGCAAATGGCGGGGACCGGATGCGTCTGCCGTTATAAACGGAAGATTGATTTCGGTGCTGGTGACATTGGACAGCTGGATTTTTGCATTCTCTGCCGCTTCGCGAAGGCGCTGGAGAGCCATGCGATCCTTTGACAAATCAATACCGGTATCATTCTTGAATTCGTCCACGAGCCAGTTCATGACTCGCCTGTCCCAGTCGTCGCCGCCGAGGTGGGTGTCGCCGTTGGTCGACTTTACCTCAAACACGCCGTCGCCGAGTTCGAGAATGGAAATATCAAAAGTACCGCCGCCGAGGTCGTATACGGCAATGGTTTTTTCCTTCTTGGAATCCTTGTTGAAGCCGAAGGCAAGCGAAGCGGCTGTCGGCTCGTTAATAATGCGCTTTACCTCCAGACCGGCAATCTTTCCGGCATCTTTGGTAGCCTGGCGCTGCGCATCGTTGAAGTACGCGGGAACAGTGATAACGGCTTCGGTAACAGTTTCGCCCAGATAGTCTTCCGCGGTTTTCTTCATCTTCTGAAGAATGAAGGCGCTGATCTCCTGAGCCGAGTACAGCTTGCCGTCGATATCTACGCGGACGTCGTCGCCCTGGGGTACAACCTTGTACGGCACAAGCTTTGCCTCGCCGGTGAGTTCGTTGTACCGGTGCCCGATGAACCGTTTAACCGAGTAGACGGTTTTGTCGGGATTGGTGATCATCTGGTTTTTTGCAGGCTGACCGACCACGCGCTCTCCCTTTGAAGTAAAACCGACGATGGACGGTGTAGTCCGTCCGCCTTCGGAGTTCTGGATGACGACTGGCTCACCGCCTTCCATCACTGATACGCATGAGTTGGTAGTTCCAAGGTCGATTCCTATAATCTTTCCCATAATATGTATTCTCCTTTCTATTAAATGCAGTACGCGAAAAAAACGCGTAAAAAAAGCTGTTCAAATCCGCACAAAAATCGGCCTGTCGGCACATTGTCGGTTGCAGTCCGAAGACTTTTCACGCAACGCGCGTCAGTCTCCAGCGTTCTCCGCAGGCATGGAAACGGCAACCTTGGCAAGCCGAACAATCCGGTCTTTTAACCGGTAGCCTTTCATGAACTCTTCCGAAACCGTCGGCTCCGACACCTCGGGAGACGGATGCGAGGCAATAGCCTCGTGGATGTTCGGGTCGAATACAGATCCCAGTGAAGGATAGTATTCAAGTCCATACTTGCTCTGAAGCATCCCCCCAAGCTGGGAGCGGATCATAACGACCCCATCGGCAAACGCTGCACCGGCAGAACCGGCTTCCAGCGTGGAGCCGGATTCGATCGCCCGGTCGAAATCGTCCAGCACTTTCACCAGATCGGACAACAGGTTTGTGTTTGCATAATCGATAGCTTCCTGCTTTTCACGTATCATGCGTTTCCGGTAGTTATCAAAATCTGCAGCCTTGCGCAAGTATTGATCCTGGAGCTGCGCATTCATCTTTTCCAGGTCTGCGATGCGTTCAGTCAAATCAGTTCCCGCCTTTTCATCTGATGAAGCTCCGGCTTGAGCCGCAGCCGAAGCTGTGCCCTCCTGATCGGACGCATTGTCCGTTTCCGGAGCAGAGGCGGACACAGAATCTGCGGACACAGAACCTGCGGGTGCAGCATCCCTGGGTTTCCCGGCATTTTCTTTCTGTGCGGAGTCTGCGCCGGGAGCGGCAGATTCGCGCTTCATTTCTTCAGGTTTGTGTTCTGCGCTTTTCTTCATGTATACCCTCGACAAAAAGATACTAAGACAGAACGCGAGGGGTCAACTGAAACCGTTCATTTTTTACGTTCCATCCGCTGCACTTCACCATGAATCAGCTTCCAGGCAACTGTTCCCGGCAGCGGATGGTTCGGCAAATCGGACGGATCGAACCAGCACGCTTCAGTGATTTCCTCCGGATCGGGGACAATGTCGCCCGACTCCCACTCCGCGGTAAAAGCGCACATAAACTGGTCCGGAAACGGCCAGCTCTGGCTGGATACATACCGAATATCGCGCACGCGCAAGCCGGTTTCCTCGAAAACCTCGCGTGCGACGCACTCTTCAAGAGACTCTCCGTGTTCAAGAAAGCCCGCGATACAGGTAAACACATCCTGATTCCGCCTGGCGTGACGGGCAAGCAGGATGCGACCTTCCTTGCGGACAATAACAATGACCGCGGGACAAATGCGCGGATACTGGACGACACGGCAGGCGGGGCATATTTTAGCCGGTTCGGAATCACTGTTCCGCAGGGCAGCACCACAGCGGGGGCAAAAACAGGTCGTATGGTGCCAGTTCAGCAGACCGAGCGCCCGCGCCGCATTCCGCGAAAGAAGCGCGGACTCCGGTTCTTCCCGCGCGAACAGGGCGCG
>SHOL01000282.1:1186-1703 GCA_004294945.1 Treponema sp. | reverse complement strand
CCGCCAGACCGAGCGCACGCGTATCCAAACCGGTAATTGTCCCCGAAGCACGAGAGCGAATATCCCGAACAACCGGTGCTTTTGCCAGGTGTTTTTCAGGATGCTCCAGAAGATCGGACGGACCACCCAGGAGACTGATCATGCGGGCGAAACGTTCGGCGGCAGCGCCCGAATCCAGCGCAGCTTCAAGCTTCGCGCGGGCTGCATCCAGACCCGGGGCCAGTTGTGCTGCGACCAGTCCTTCGGCGCACAGGGCGAGCGTCACTTCGTGCAAGCGCGCAGGGCGCGATTTTCCGGTCAGGTAGTCGATCGCGCAGAGCACTTCCAGGGCGTTGCCTGCTGCCGGCGCGAGCGGCTGGTTCATGTCGGTAAGGAGCGCGCTCACCGAAAGGCCTGCGCCGGTGCCGACTGCGACAATCGATTCGGCAAGGCTCTGCGACAGCTCGACCGTCGGCATGAACGCGCCCGATCCGGTCTTGACATCCATCACCAGGCAGTCCAGTCCACCGGCAAGCTT
>SHOL01000282.1:0-1176 GCA_004294945.1 Treponema sp. | reverse complement strand
AAGCGGTAATCAACGGGATCGACTCGACTGTCGCGGTAACGTCGCGTGCTGCGTAAATGCGCTTGTCCGCGGGCGCAAGATCGGCTGTCTGCCCGATAATGGCCGTTCCCGCTTCGCGCACGGTCTTTGCGAGCGTCGCAGGGTCGGGGAAGGGGTTGTAGCCGGGGATGGAACCGAGCTTGTCGAGCGTCCCCCCGGTGTGTCCAAGTCCGCGTCCGGAGATCATCGGATTATAGCCGCCGGTCGCCGCGAACATCGGGCCGAGCATCAGCGACACTGTGTCTCCGACGCCGCCGGTCGAATGCTTGTCGATCACCGGGCCGTCGAGTTTCAGGCTTTTCCAGTCCATCACGCGGCCGGAGTCCCGCATTGCAAGGGTAAGCTGGACGCATTCTTCCCGCGTCATACCGTTCAGGAATATCGCCATGGTCAGCGCCGCAATCTGCGCCTCGCTGACCGAGTTGTCAGTGACGCCTTGTATAAACGCCTCTATTTCCGATTTTTCCAGAACCTTCCGGTCCCGCTTGTGCCGAATTGTTTCCTGGGGTAAGAACATCAGGCTCCTCCTTGTAGTATCTGTCCGGCGAAGCTGCCTTCGTCGGTCGTTCCGAGCAGCGCTTCGGCCACAGTCGAAGCGATGTCGGCAAAGGTACTGCGCACTCCCAGCGCGCACGGTTGTATTGCCGGACCTGCGGCGAGTATCGGAATGTACTCCCGGGTGTGGTCGGTACCGCGGAAAACCGGATCGCATCCGTGGTCGGCAGTGATTATCAAAAGCTCGTCTTCGCGAAGCTTTCCCAGAAGGTCCGGAAGCATGGAGTCGAATTCCTCCAGTGCATCGCGGTATCCGGTAACGTCGCGCCGATGTCCGTATTTCATGTCGAAGTCGACTAGATTGGTAAACACGAGGCCCGACCCTTCCTGTTCTGCCAGCGCGATCGTGCGCTCCATACCGTCGCGGTTGTTTTTGATCGGATAGCTCTGACTGATCCCCCGCGCGGCAAAAATATCAGAAATCTTGCCCACCCCGATTACCGGTTTGCCTGCTGCAGCAAGCCGGTCAAGAATTGTCGTTCCCGGCGGCTCCAGCGAGTAGTCGTGGCGGTTCGGCGTTCTCTGGTACGCGCCGCTTTCTCCGATAAACGGGCGTGCGATCACCCTGCCGACGTCGAGCAT
>SHOL01000102.1 GCA_004294945.1 Treponema sp. | reverse complement strand
CCGCCTGGACCGATACTATCTACCGGTGGATCGTTCAATACGAAAAGCAGTAAGCGCGCGCGCCCTGCGCCTGGCAACTCAGGCTACTTTCAGCCGCTCGGGGCGGGCGCACGCATTCAGGCGCGCCCTGCGCCTGGCAACTCAGGCTACTTTCAGCCGGAAATAAAAAAAAGCGAACGGCCTATCATCGGCTCGTTCGCTTTTTTTGTTACGCCCGGTTACTCGGACGCTTTCTTGCGCTTGTAGGCGCCCGCTCCTGATCCGGTGCCCGCTCCTGCACCGTCCGGCTTCGGACCGCGGCTGTAGGTGCGCGGGGCTGCGCTTCGCTCTGTTGGGCTTCGGTCGGCATTCCGGTAGTTTCCGTAGCTCCTTCCGCCTTCAAAGCTCCCCCCTGCAAAACGGGGTGCTCCCTCCGACCGGTAACCGCCGGAGCGGTAGCCGCCTTCCCGGCGTCCACCTTCAAACCGGGGACCGTTTGAGCGGTATCCGCTTCCCCGATGTCCGCCATCACGATGTCCGCCATCCCGGCGCGGGCCTGCGTGGAAATCGCCCTCACCGTCTTTTACGTCCACATGCATGTGCGGCACATTGCGTCTCTGCCTGGAAAGGTCGAGCGCGGCATTCGCCGCTTCTGCCGGAAGCGTTGCAAGCGAAAAGGCATCCATCACATCGATGCGGTCGACCAGCCGTTCGGGTATCCCGATAAGGTCGCGGAAAAACTGGGCGATGCCGCGCCTTGTCATACCGTCGCGGCGGCCCAGCTGAATGTACAAACGAATATGGGTCTTGTCCGAGGCATTGCTTCGAACGCTTCTGATATCGTTATAACGCTCCGTCGAAAGAGCTTCGCCGTACTGAAGGGAAAGAACCGCGGCGAGAACCTCTATCGGCTCCCGTCCATCCGTCAGCGTTTCGGCAAAGCTGATAAACTCCGGAGGAATCGCCTGAGCCTTTCGCGCAACGCTTCCATCGGAAACGCCAGTCGCGTCGGCAGAGACTTCGATCTGTCCGATCGCAGGAAAAAATGCGGAAATCGATTCGGAAGTGGCGCCCATCAGGCGATTGCGCTTGATGTCGATAACCTCGCGAACGGTCGGCACCTTGCCTTCCTTCAATTCTCCGCGCGCATGGTTGCGCAGATACCCCAGTCTGCGGCGCTCTTCGGGACGCACAAAGGTCACTGCAATGCCTTTTGCTCCCGCGCGGCCGGTTCGGCCTACACGATGCGTGTAGGTCGGTCCGTCATACGGAAGGGCGTAATTGATGACATGCGTCAGCCCTTCAATATCGATACCGCGCGCCGCGACGTCAGTCGCCACAAGAATGCGTGTTTTTTTCACACGGAAGCGGCCAAGGATTTTTTCTCTCTGGCTCTGGGCAATGTCTCCGTGCAAGGCTGCCGCCTGGTAATGTCGCTCGTCAAGCTCTTTCGCTACGGCGTCGGCGTCGGCCTTTGTCTGGCAGAAAACCAGACCGTAAAAATCGGGAGCGGTGTCGATCAGGCGCACCAGCGCCTCTGTCTTGTCGTCCTCGCGAACCAGCCAGTAGTACTGGTCGGTGAGCACAGGCTCTTCCGGCCGTGCTTCTTCCTCCACGATTTCATATTCTCCCATAAAATTCGAAGCGATCGACAGAATCTGCGGCGGCATCGTCGCAGAGAACATGAGGCAGCGGGCGTCGGGATTCGCCCGGCCGAAAATCGCTTCGATATCTTCTATAAAGCCCATGTTGAGCATTTCATCTGCTTCGTCCAGAATAAAATACTCGATTTTGGAAAGATCAAGGGAACCGCGCTCCAGATGGTCGATCACACGGCCCGGAGTACCGACGACAATCTCGACGCCGCGCCGGAGCGAGCGCAGCTGATCCACGATGGAGGCTCCGCCGTACACGGTGCAGGTGCGGGGCCAGGTTTCGCTGCGGAACGATTCGATCTCGGTCGCAACCTGTATTGCCAACTCTCGGGTAGGCACCAGCACGAGCGCCCTGGGGCATCCCTTGTCCGAGCGGAGTTCCTGAATCATCGGAAGACCGAACGCAGCGGTCTTTCCCGTACCGGTTCTCGCCTTTGCAATAACATTGGCGTCTCCGTTCAGCAGCCGGGGAATCGCGAGCACCTGAATCGGCGTCGGCTCCGTAAAACCCTTGGCTTCCACAGCCGCGAGCACAACATCGTCGAGCCCGAGGTCGGCAAACGTAATCGTATCTGATGCTTTTTTTGTCTGCACATTCAGCGCTTCCGGCGCTCCCTGCATTTCCAGCGCTTCCGGCGCTCCCTGCACTGCGGTCTCTGCCGCTTCCTGATCGAGCATGTCTACCATCTGGTATTTCCTTACGTCTCACGCGGGATAATTTTGTAAGCACTCGCTTTTACGGATTTGCCTGTGAGGCGGCAAACCGGCCGGGCAGCCAAAATATCAGAACACCGTCACGATGTCTAACATCCGAATCTCCAGCCCGAAAACGGCGCAACCGCACAAGAATACCCTGACACCTGAACCCGACTCAGGCTGTTCCGTAGACGACAACAGTACAACACTGCTGCCTCCAGAGGCACGGCCGGAAAGGAAAACCGCACAAAACGGATTTTTCCTGCAAGGGATAGTTTGATGTGCACACGTAGCGATTATTACCGTTAGTTAATGCTTGTGTCGAACTCCGCATCCCGGTCCCCTGACCGAAAAACAGTGTTCCGATAAAACGCGGGATCGATTGCCCGCTCCTCGAGTTCATGCGCACGGCATAAACCTGACTCTATCTGACAAGTGACACTGTATACTAAATTCCAAATCGTGTATAGCGCAAATAACAGAAAATCGTGTAATTCTTCGCAAAATAGACCAAGGTACTCCGATAACAACTGACCAGGTTTTTCAAAACACCCTCATTCAAACTGAAACCTGACGAATCTGGAAACGCGCACGCGCCAGGAACCGGGGGCGAGCTCCCGCAGGGGCGAAAGCCGATCCGGGTATATCAGGACCGTTTTTTGAACTCGTCCATTGCCGTGCAATAGGACTCCAGCACGTCCCTGTATTCCTCAGCCATGTCGGTAAACTTGAGACCGCACAGAGTGCAGCCGTCGCCGGGTTCGACATGTATGATCAACCCCTCGGCCTTGATGACGCCCTGTGGCACCTTACAAGAAGTGTAAACCCGCCGTAGTGTTTGCACAAGCTGTGCAGAGCGCTTCTCTGCACAGCTTCCACTCTTCCCGGGTTCCTTCCCGCGCCGGTCGGCGCGCGGAGAGATCAGCGTGCGCCCCGGTTGATTTGTGCTGCGCGCAGGAGGTACCTCGCACGTCGTTGATCAGGGTTTTTCTTGTACATTGTAGAACACCTAAAAATAACTGGTTTTTTTAAAGATGCGCGTTGCTTTCGTTTGGTGGTATTATGGAGGAATGAAAAAACCACTTTGTTGCGCGCTGCTTGTTTGGGCAGCCGCATGCGCATTCTTTGTGACGGTTTCGGCCGAGGAGACGCTGCACTGGGCTCCCGGTAAAATGAAAGTCGAGGATGCGTTCAGGACGGGCTACTCGTATGCCGAGGCTGCCTTGAACCTGCCGGACGCGATACCCGAAGCGGACACGCTACACCTGCTGACGGGGGGCGGCTATCCGATGATGTGCCGGAATGGCATTGTTACGCTGATTATATTCACTGTAAAAGAAGGAATTGTCCCGCCTGACGGAATTATCGGATTCAAGACCGATCCGAAGTGGTCGCCGGTTGATCTGTACCACGCGCTGCGTACGGTCGGCTTCGAGTGCAGGCAAGCTTCAAGTCCCGACCTGCAGCTTCCCTCCGATGGGGACACTGCATCTTTCGAACTGCAGACAAAATGGCGGTTGTGTGCCTGGAAAGCGGAACAGCCGGAAATTGCGTTCGAATTTGCGTTCAAGGCGAACGGCCTGTGGTCCTGGAAGCGGACCGGCATGTTGGAGTACGCTCTTGCCATCGATCCGGCAGTGTTCAAAAGCGCAGGAAAGCCGCTTCCGCCGCTTCCCGCACCTCTTCCCGCACGCGAAGCTGGTTCGACCGATGCTGGTGCAACTGAAATTGTGCGAGACACTCCGGAATTCCTGGAACTCCGCAAAAAAGCGGCATTGTGTCTGGGCGCGCCGCTTGCGCTACAGAACACAGCCAACTACGACATGCTCGCTCTTTTTAAGGAAGGAAAGTCGAAGGTTGAGCCGGAAATATGGAAAAACCTGCTCGCTTCGTCCTGGAGTATCGAAAGCAGGGAGCAGTTTCTGGAAACGTTCGACGATGTCGCGGCAAATGGGCATACGGCGTCCTGGGTAGAAATGGAAAAAATACTCGACGCCAATCCGGGACTCGATCCCCTCCGGATAGCGCTGTACATGAATTACTCAGTCTATCAGTGCGACCGGCTCTTTTTGGTGCGCGCCGCTCGAGGCTGGCTCGGAAGCAGAACCATCAAGGCCTGGGATCTGGGACGGCTTATCAACGTGACGCGCTGGGCCTATGCCGCCGGATACATCACGGAGAACGAAGCCTGGGAGCGTATTCTGGGCATGGCGGACGAACTGTTTGCCCTGTATGCATCCTGGGAAGACTATTTTGCCGCATATGCCGCAGGACGCGGTTTTTTCGGCGCTAACGATGCGTGGAATTATATGGAAGCGGTTTTTACATACGTCTCGAAGGAACTTGCCCGGCCCGATACCGTGCTGAGCAGCGAACCGAATCTGTGGACCGGAGCGGGAGAACCGGCTCGCACCGGAAGCATTCAGTACGCGGTCAGTGCAGAACAGCAAAGCGCGCGGGAATACATGGGGAGGATACAGGAACTATTCGAACAGGCTGCCCTGGTACAAGAAACGCTCGATTACGAATCGGGACTTGCCGCAACGGCGTTGCTCCGCGAAATGCTCGCGGCAGCGGGTATCGGAGATTCGCGGCCGCCACTTTATTACGGCGCCCGCCTTGTAGAAGGAGGAATTCTGTACGAAAGCGGCGACAGCGAACGAGCCCGAGAAGCCACTCTGGAAGTCCTCTCCTACGCTCCCGCAAACGAAACCGCACTCGAATTGCTCGACGTATGCACCCCCGACAGCGAACGCTAGACCTAAAAGGAAGCCCTGCCGCATCACAGGTTGCACCGGTGCACCGCAGGCCGCTGCTGGAATAGAACGCTGTTGCAGCCTCCGGTTTCTTCGTACATACGTTCTTGATGTGGTATAGTTGTGGGGGAGATGATTATGAAGCTTCGAGGATCGACGGGAGTATTCCGTCCTGTGTGTGGTATGGTGTGTATTGCTTTTGCGAGTATCTCCGGCGTAATGAGTGCGCAGCAGACACTGTCGCCCGAGGTGTACGGAACGCTTTCAACTTCGGTTTTTGAGGTAGTTACGCCCAAAAGGGAACAGCTTGATGCGTTTGAATACGCCGAGGAACTGCCGTTCGATCAGCTTCCCTTTGTGGTGCGTACGGATCCCTTTACATCTGTAGGAACAGCCTTCTGTACGTCGCCGGGAAGGTATCTTTCGGCGGCTCACGTATTTGCTCTGGAAAACGATTCTGCCAACGGCGACTTTTTCCTGAGGAACGCCGAGGGCAGAGTGTTCGAAGTCGATCAGGTCTTCCAGTATTCCAATCATCGGGATTTTATTCTCTTTTCAATAAAGAACGAGCCCGGCCATGTTCCGCTCGAACGGGCACCGGAAACAACAGTCAATTCCCGGGTGTTCACGGTTGGAAACGCGCATGGACAGGGTGTCATTGTGCGGGACGGTGTGTTAACTTCGATGACCGGCGAAGAGCGGGACGGAGCCTGGAAGTGGCTACGGTTTTCGGCGGCAGCGTCGCCGGGAAACAGCGGAGGGCCGCTGGTCGATTCGTCCGGCAGAGTGCTTGGCATAATTGTAGCACGGTCGGAAAACGAGAACTTCAATCTTGCGCTGCCCTTGTCCGCAGTTGACGAATTTCCGGAGGATACCGCCTGGATCAATCAGTCGATCGGGTATGGAGTGCCTTTTTTCAGTTACACGGAACGGGCGATCGAGGATACAAAAGAGACGCTTCCCCTGCCCCTTGGCGAACTGCGCGGGAGGCTGACAGATGCAAGAAACACAATGCACCTGAAGCTGCTCTCCGACCTTATGGCAAAGCGGGACAACGTGCTGTTCCCGAAGGCTAAAGGATCAGACTATCTTCTGGCAAACCCCCACAGTTCGCTGATACCGGGTGTAGCCTGCGAACAGAGTGATTATTCGTGGAAAATGGAATACGGAGACGACGGAAAGTCCGCCGACCTTTCGAACGGAGACCGGTTTGAGTGGCGGAGCTGGAAGGGCTACGACCTGCAGCGATATTTCCGGCCGGAAGGAGTCTACGACCGCACCGCCTTCGTCGATGCAAAGACGAGCATGGAGGCAGTGCTCGGCGGATACCCCCTGTACCGCTCCATGGCAGGAAAGAGCGTCAGGATTACGTCGCTGGGGTCTCCTTCGCGGAATGAAGCCCGTACCGACCGGTACGGACGGGTCTGGAGCCTGTCGGTCTGGCCCATTGTATTCGCTGACCGATCGATGGTATGGCTGCGGCTACCGACCCCGGACGGATTCGTGGCCTTTCTTGCAATCACGGGGGACGAAAATCTGTACGCAACCATTGCCGACCTCGGCGCGATTATACAGCTGACTGATGTCGATTATTCGGGCAGCATCGAGCAATGGATAGCCTTCCTGTCGCGCTCAGGCAGCGATCTCGCCAGCAACAGCAGTGCGGCCAGGGGCCGGGCTGCGGGAGAGCTTGCCGATTTTGGGTGCGTCTTTGCCGAAAAGGAGCGTTTGACACTCAGGACAGAAGAATTCGCGTTGAAGCTTGAGTATGCCGATTTTGCGTTCGACCAAAACACGGTGTTGCAGTGTTTTGCAAGCTGGACCGCGCTACCGGGCGGCGGGACAGTCCGATCGGTCAATTCGCTGTTCGCGGCTGTAGAAGGCACTCAGGCTGTCGGAATCGGACTGTACCGTATCAGCCGTCCGGGATGGATGGATTCTGCAGAACGGAAAACTGCCTGGAAAAACCTGGCAGAAGAGGTGTACCCCTACAACGGGCAGCCGTTGGCAAGCGACGGATATCTATGGACGTATGCGGGTGTGGACGTTGCACCGTTTATCGATGGAGAGACGGATCTGCTTTCGTATCGGAGCCAGTATCTGCTGCAGCTCCGTACAAGCGCGCGGACGAGTGCCCACGAAGCAAAGTCGTCTTTTGCCGCACTGACCGAATCCGCATCTGTTTCTGAAACTGGAATACTGCGCACGTATGGAGCCGACAATGCAAAAATACGGGAGCGCATGCGGCTTTCAGAAATAAGCGGGTACACGATTTTCGAGGCTATCGCCAAAAACAAGCCGGAAATTCTTAATCGATTTATCGAGGAAAAAAAGGATCTGGAGGCGCTCAATGCCCTGAGCAGGACTCCGCTCATTGCGGCGGCTGCGTCCCGGCGGGAGGAGATGGCGATTTGTCTGATCCGCGCGGGCGTCGATCTGGATGCAACGGACAGGAACGGTATGACTGCGCTCATGGCGGCACTCGAAACAGCACCCGAAAAAGTATCGCTTGAGCTGGTGCGTTCAGGCGCATCCGTCGCGCCGCTGTCGAAATTCGGGAAAACTGCCCTTGCCTACGCGCTGTACGGCAAAAAGCCGGCTGCCGCACGACTGTTGATCGAAAAAGGAGCCGACGTGCAGCTGGCAGTCAAGGACGGCTCGACGCCGCTGCATTTGGCAGTCCAGTACGCGGATGCGGAAACAGTGAAGCTCCTTCTTGAGCGCAACGCAAATCCGCATGCGGAAAACGAGACCGGGGAAACGCCCGAAAGCCTTGCGAAGAAACTGAATAAAAAAGACATACTCGAACTGTTCCTCCGGTAAGGGTTTTTTCCGCCCGGGAAAATTGCTTCCACCGCATTATGCGGTGGAATCGGCGTGCGAACCCCGAAAGACGCGCTTTCCGGGCGTCCGGTTTTCGTACCCTGCAAGCACTCCCTGAATCGGGCGAAGCCCGTATCTTCAGTCTTCAAGCCCTTGTCAATATTTCTCATCTGTATCTATTATGTCGTATGTACAGTTACACAAAAGACGATATTTTGAGGATGGTTGCGGACAACGACGTCCGGTTTATCAGACTGCAGTTTACCGATATTTTCGGCACGCTGAAAAACGTGGCGATTACGACGAGCCAGCTTGAAAAGGCGCTTGAAGGCAAGTGCATGTTCGACGGCTCTTCTATAGAAGGGTTTGTACGCATCGAGGAATCGGACATGGTGCTGGTTCCCGATCTCAACTCGTTCTGCATGTTTCCCTGGAGGCCTTCGCCGAACCGGGTTGCACGCCTTATTTGCGATGTGTACGGTACAGACGGAAAACCGTTTCAGGGCTCGCCCCGGCAAGTGCTGAAAAACGTGCTTGCGGACGGTGCACGCATGGGCTATACGCTTAATGTGGGACCCGAACTTGAGTTTTTCCTGTTCCATACCGACGAGGAAGGCGGTCCGACGCTCCGGACGCTGGACAACGGCGGGTATTTTGACATGGGGCCGATCGATCTTGGGGAGAACGCGCGGCGCGACATGGTGCTCACGCTTGAGGAAATGGGGTTCGAGATCGAGGCGTCGCATCACGAATGCGCGCGCGGCCAACATGAAATCGACTTTAAGTACAGCGAGGCGCTTGAAGCCGCCGACCGCATGATGACGTTCAAGATTACCGTAAAAACGATCGCACAGCGGCATGGACTCCACGCAACCTTTATGCCCAAGCCGATTTTCGGTATTGCGGGCTCGGGCATGCACTTGAACCTGTCGCTTTCGGACAAAACCGGCAATGCGTTCGCAGACCCCTCGGACGAAAACGGTCTTTCCCAAACAGCGTACCATTTTATTGCGGGAGTGATGAAGCATATCAAGGGAATTACCGCTGTTACCAATCCGCTGGTCAATTCGTACAAGCGTCTCGTACCGGAATACGAAGCGCCGGTGTATATTGCCTGGTCGGCCCAGAACCGCAGTCCGCTTATCCGCGTACCCCACGCCGCCGGCGCCGGAAGCCGCGTCGAACTGCGAAGCCCTGATC
>SHOL01000101.1 GCA_004294945.1 Treponema sp. | reverse complement strand
TTTCAGCTGCTTACAGACCGAAGGTCCATACGCGCGTTTCTACCGGCTGGAACTCCTTGGTTCCTGCAGGCGCTTCGACCGAGCCGAACGGCATCTGGGCCAAAAGCTTCCAGCTTTCCGGAAGCTTCCACTTTGCCCGGACAGCTTCGTCCACCAGCGGGTTGTAGTGCTGAAGCGACGCGCCGAGTCCTTCCGATTCGAGCCCCAGCCATATCGCGTACTCGAGCATACCGTTCGATTCCAGCGACCACACCGGGAAATTGTCCGCATACAGCGGGAAGTTGTCCATCAAACCCTTGACCACACTTTGGTCTTCAAAAAACAAAACAGTTCCGTACCCTGAATCGAAACCGGCAAGCTTTTCTTCGGTTTTGGCAAACGCTTCGGCCGTCACTATCTTTTTCAGTTCCGCACGCACAATATCCCAGAACGCCGAACTCTCGCCGCCAAAAAGCACAACAGTCCTTGAGCTTTGCGAATTGAACGGCGACGGTACATGCAGCGCAGCGTACTGCACAATCTCCTGCACCCGCGATTCCGGCACAACCTTGCGCTTACCGATCGCGTAAATACTTCTTCGTTCCTTCATTGCAGTATATAAGTCTTTGTTCATAAGAGCCTCCACATATTATTAAGTATACAAAACAAAGTTATACAAAGCAAACTTATAGCACCACGATTGTGACCAAGTCACACAGGGTTCAGCAGACGATCCCTCCGTGGAATGCACATTCGTGGAGAATTCCGGCCTGCAGCCGGAATTCTCCAAGACGAAGAAATCCAGATTCAGAAACCTGGATTTCTTCGTCACCCGTACGGATTCGGAAAGCGTGATCGCCAATCGAGCGGATGAATGCCTTCAATAGATCGAAAGTCTCCCGCGAACCGTTTTTCGTCCAGGTATCCGCATCTGCGCGCAATTTCTCCTAAATCAAGCATGGTGTTTTTAAGGAGGTTTGCGCCGACGGAGCATCGAAGATTTCGCACATACCGGGACGGAAAGGAACCGACAGAGCGGCGGAAGCGGTACGAAAAGAATAGAGGGCCGAGAAGCGGCGGCGGGGAGCCCGGACGGCACACAAAATCCGGCTCCGGGTAATGCACGTGAATGTCGCGGACTACAGGATAGAACTCGTCCCTGATCCGGATTGGCAAAGATGCAAGATTGTTCTCGAACGCATACATTGACTGGAGGAGCATGAGTATTTCCAGAAAAAAAGATCGGCCCCGGCATGGCCAGAAGCGGTCTGGCTGCGATACGAGCTGTATATGGAGGTTTTCGTGCATTCTGAGAATACGGTTTCGGATTGTTCCGTTCACCGGCAGCGGATACGGGTTTTTTCCGGTTTTAATAAAAGGCGACAGAAGAACCCGTTCTGTTCTGAACAGGTTTTTATCCTGTTGTGCATCCTGGTCGGCAGGGAGTTCGTCGGCTGCGCAGTCAAATACCCCAGACGCAAGGCCGTGGTTTATTACTCCCGGTTTAAAGAACACGGAAAAGCCTTTAGCATTGGAAAGCGTCAGCCGTTCGACGGGATTGCGGTAATTAAGACACAGAAGCACCGGCGTAAAAATGGAGGATTCACTGTCTCCGGATCCGGAGAGAACTGATCCTTCGTCTATATACATGAGCTGTAACAATGAAGGATCCGGGGATTCCGGGATACATAGATCTACAGATGAGTATATGTCAAATGCTATACCTTGATGAATTTCTCGACCGACAGTCTGCAAGTTTGCCATGCGATATAGTATACTCCCCATATATCCGGACGTCGAGCCGGGATTTCCGGAGGTGAGGCATGGTACCGAGCTCTGCTACGCATACAGTACTTATCGTTCTGGGTATCCTCGTTTCAGCAGGACTTGCTGTTGTCTGCGCAGTTCTGAAACGCGCCCTGAGCAGGGCTGTACAGGACAGAGATGCGCTCAGGAGCCGGCATGAAAGTTTTATCGAAGAATCTTCACGGCAGATCCAGTCTTTTGCACGGATCAGCGCGATTATTGCGTCGTCTCTTGAACGGGACCAGCTCCTTTCGCAAATACTGCTGGTCCTGCTTGATTACCTGCCCGGAACAGCAGTGCGTCTCCTTGTGTACCAGCGGGACGGGCATCTGGAGCGGATCGGTTCAAGCGAGCATCATGCAGAATCCGGACTGCTAAAACCTACCGATGAAAACCTGTTCAATCTGATCGCGTCAACTTCCGGCGGAAAACGAAACCCGGAATGGGATCTTTTTCTGGATCAGGAAGCACGGAGGCTGTACGCATACAATTTTCCGTTCATTGCAGAGGAACAATTTAAAGGGTCGCTCATCGTAACGGGCAACGAGCCTCTCCCTGAACGAACCAGACTGTTTCTGGGCGATATTGCGGCACTGATTGCCTCTGCGCACCAGAATGTGCTGACGAACAGGCAAAAAGAAAAAATCAGCGAACAGTTCGGCAAGAGTGTTGACCCGCGGATTCGGGATCATCTGCTGTCAGAACCAGAACCGGGCGCACTTCGGCAGGTTTCGGTACTTTTTCTTGATATCCGGAACTTTACTTCACGATCCGAAGAACTGGGGCCTGAGCGGACGGTAGCCTTTCTTAACGAAATATTCACCGATTGCGATGCTATTATCCGAAGCCGGGGTGGATTCATAAACAAATTCACCGGAGACGGTTTTATGGCGGTTTTTGGAGCTCCTGAACAGACGGAAACGCATCCGTGCGATGCAGTGCTCGCCGCTGCAGATATGGAACGGATACTGTCGGTGCGGGATACTCCGGTACGGGTCGGAATCGGAATCGCTTCAGGAATAGCGCTTGCCGGGACTATCGGTTCCAGCAGCAGGATGGAATATACGGTTATCGGCGATACGGTTAATACCGCTTCGCGAATCGAGGGGCTTAGCAAGTTCTTTGGTACTTCTATCCTGATATCGGGGGCTACCCGTGAGAAACTGGACCTTTCGAATCTGGACGCACGGTATTTCGGCTGCTTTATTCTGAAAGGAAAAGAAAAGCCGGTGAAGATTTGGGGAGTCCGCAGCAAGACGGCCGAGAATCGAGACCGGAGGACAGAATGCTGGTCGGGCGATTTTTCAGACGCCATTGACAGTTATTTTTCCGGCGATTTTTGCACTGCGGAACAGTTGTTCGGGACGCTTGCACAGAAGTACAGCGCAGATCCGGCAGTACGGTGGTTTTTGGGCAGAAGCAAAGCCCGTGTGCACTCAGGCGATGATTGGGACGGGATTGAACGGCTCTCTGAAAAATAGGGGGTACATGCAATACGCCAGGAATTCTCCGTGAAAAAACCCTAATAGTCGATGTGCCCTGCTAGAACCTGAAACAATGTAAATTCTTTCGGAACACGATTGTACAACAGGCATCTTTTAGTTAGATTTCTAACTAATGGATTGCAGAACGATTGGTCATGATATTATCGCTGCGTTCAGGCTGAAGCGGATTTTGTTCGGAACGTTCGATTCGTCGGAGCTCAACCATGGGTTGAACCGGACCTGCGAGCGGATTCTGATGATGATTTGGCACCATGGGACGTATGCGATGAACGAGCTCAGCTACGATGCGGGCCTTGAAAAGGGTTCGCTTACCTCGGTTATCGACATTCTGGAAAAACGGGGGTTTGCGAGCCGGACCAGAAGCGGAACGGACAGGCGGTCATACCTTCTGAGCGCCACCGATGCAGGTTCCCGGCTGGCCGGACGTATCGACACGCTTTTTATTACCCATCTGGAACACATTCTGGCCGCTCTGGACGAGGAAGACAGAAAACAGTTCGGCAGCGCAGCGGCGATTTTTGCCGATTGCAGCCGAAAACTCGGGTCCTGAAGCGGGATTCCGTCAGTCCGCCCCGAGCGCCCGCACGCACAGGAGATTCAATGCACAAGGAAAATTCACGCATCGCGGTATTGGCTGAAACGCCGGTACTGAAGGCTATTGTTACTATGGCTCTGCCGGTTATGCTCGGTATGATTGTCCAGGTTTTGTACAATTTGGTCGACACGTTCTTCATAGGCTTGATGAACGATGTTTCGCAGCTGGCGGCAGCGAATCTGGGGTTCCCGTACTTTATGATTACCATGGCTGTGGGAAGTGTAATCGGGGTCGGTGCGTCTTCGGCAATTTCGCGCTTTTTGGGGATGAAGAAGAACAAGGAAGCTGGCGAGACAGCCGGACTTTCCATGATTCTGGTTGTTCTGGCGGGAGCTGCATTCACTGTGTTCGGTCTGATTTTCCTTGAACCGCTGCTTTTCTTGCTCGGAGCGCGCGGCGAAGTCCTTGCGCCGACCAGGGAATATCTTTTTCCGCTTATCCTGGGCGCAAGCGTGATTATGGCGAATTTTTCGGTTGGCGTTACCCTCCGGGCAGAAGGCGCAGCACTGGAAACGACTATTGGTATGATCGCAGGATCCATAGTCAATATTGTCCTTGATCCCATTATGATTTTCACCCTGGATATGGGAATCGCCGGAGCTGCCTGGGCAACTATAATCGGAAATTTGGTTGGGCTGGGGTGCTACCTGTGGTGCTACAAGCGGAAGTCGATCCTGAAACTGTCTTTTGGGGCGAATGTCTGGAATCCTGACTACATCAGGCAGATTTTCACTGTCGGGGTCCCGGCCGGTTTGAATCAGGTTCTAATGTCGGTTTCCAATATTGTTTCGAACAATCTTGCCGCCTCGTACGGCGCTTCGGTTTTGGCGTCGATCGGGATTGCGGCAAAGACAAACAGCTTGGGTATACTTCTTCTGGTTGGCTTGTCGACAGGCTGCCAGCCGCTGTTTGGATACAATTATGGTGCAAAAAACCGGAAACGGCTGGTTTCCTTGCTGACGACCGGTATAATTCTGGCGTTTTCTCTGGGCCTTGTAATGGTCGGCTTCTATACGGCGACGAGCCGCTTTCTTGTGTCGATATTTTCGAACAATTCCGAGGTGATCGCAACCGGCCGCCTTGTGCTGACGGCGATGTCGTCGTCTGCACCGCTGATCGGCGTCATTATGATGGTTATGAACTCGCTGCAGGCATTCGGCAAGGCGCTTCCGGCGCTTATTTTGTCGACGGGAAGACAGGGGCTGTTTTATTTGCCTCTCCTTTTTACGTTGAATGCGCTATTCGGGCTCTACGGGTTTATTTTTGCCCAGCCTGTTACCGATGTGATCATGGCAATCCTTGCGACGCTCATGCTGGTGTACATCTTGAAAACCGATCCCGCGCTCAAAAAAGCACCGGGTGCAGAGGCGGTGAACTGACTACAAAACCCGCCCGGGGAGGACGATGTTCCAGCAATGTGGATAAAATGCTGTTTGTAGAGGAGCCCTGGATAAAAAAACTCCAATATCTACTTGTTCCTCGGATTGCTTTGTATTACAGTTATTGAATCATGAATTCAATAGACCTGAGAAGCGACACCGTTACTTGGCCTACACAGGAAATGAGAACGGCAATGGCCAACGCAGCTGTTGGCGACGATGTATACGGAGACGATCCGACAGTACGCGAACTGGAAACCTATGCGGCAAGTCTGGCAGCGAAGGAAGCTGCGCTCTTTGTTCCATCCGGAACTTTTGGGAATCAGCTTGCGCTTTTTACGCATTGTACAAGAGGATCTGAAGTGATTCTCGATGAAAGTTCGCACATTGTTCAGCACGAAGCTGGAGCCTCCAGCATTATTGCCGGAGTACAGCTGAGAACTGTCGACTGCGGCGGAGGAATGCTCGAAGCGCCGCTAATTCAGGCACGAATCAGGAGCGGAGACGATATCCACGAACCGAAAACTAGCTTGATCTGCATAGAAAATGCCCATTCGAACGGGAAAGTTATGTCTATTGCTGCGATGGAAGGAATCAGACGATGCGCCGACCGAAACCATATTCCTGTCCACCTGGACGGAGCACGCCTGTTTAATGCGGCAACCGCTCTGGGAGTACACGCAAAGGATCTGACGCATCACGTTGACAGCGTCATGTTTTGTCTGTCGAAGGGGCTGTGCGCACCCGCAGGTTCAATTCTTGCCGGAAACAGGAAGTTTATAGAAGAAGCCCGGAGAAAACGGAAAATAATGGGTGGCGGTATGCGTCAGACGGGTATTCTTGCGGCAGCAGGCCTGATTTCGCTGAAGGAAATGCGACTGCGGCTGGAAACAGATCATGAAAACGCGAAACTCCTTGCGAATAAGCTTTCGGAGATTCCGGGAAGCATCATTAATCTTGACGATGTGCAAATAAACATGGTTTTCTTCGATCATGAAGACAATAAATCCATCGACGGAGAAGCGTTCGTCGAGTTTATGAAAGAGCGCGGCATACTGGTGAACACGAACGACGCGCTCAAGAGGTTCAGATTCGTAACCCATTACTGGATAAGCAGAGAACATATTTCACTGGTTGCCGATGCGGTGCGGGATTTTTATACCAAGGAATGATGAATGCCTGACACTGAATGCGCCGACCGGACACGATTTGTCCGGCTGGCGGCGGCAATAGCGCTTGCCGGAAACCTTGCGCTGGCAATTGCGAAGATTACGGTTGGAGGAGCAACGGGAAGCCTGGCGGTTATCGGCGACGGTATCGATTCGTCTACGGATGTACTGATCGCGATCATGTCGCTTGCAATCGGGTTTTATATGAATCGGCCTTCGGACAAGGAACACCCTTGGGGACATGGCCGTTCCGAAACGCTTGGCACGATGGTATTATCCTTCATTATCTTCTTTGCAGGAACGCAGCTGTTTGGTTCCGCTCTTTCGCAGATACGGAATCCTTCCGATCTTGTTCTCCCTTCACCTCTTGCTTTGGCAATTACTCTTGTATCAATCGCCGGAAAAGCTGGTCTTGCGGCCAGCCAGTACATTCTGGGAAAAAAATCCGGAAGCGCGATGATCCTTGCAAATGCAAAAAACATGACAAACGATATTATTATATCGGTTTCAGTGTTTGCAGGTCTCGGGCTGTCGCTCCTTTTAAGAAATCCGATTCTAGATTCGGTGACCGCCCTGGCGGTTAGTCTGTGGGTGATGAAATCGGGCATCACGATATTTCGCGAACAAAATATGGAACTTATGGACGGAAATGCGGATACGGGTCTATACCGGGATCTTTTTGACGCAGTCCGTTCAGTGGAAGGCGCAGGAAATCCGCATCGGGCACGAATACGGAAAATGGCTGCGCGCTGGGATATCGACCTTGATATCGAAGTGCCCGGGTCATTGAGCGTAACCCGTGCTCACGAAATTGCCCAGAAAGTTGAATATGCAATACGCTGTGCGATTCCTGATGTATACGACATAATGGTTCATATAGAGCCTGCAGGGTTCGGCGAACACGATACAGAACAATATGGATTAACGGCACACGATGTACAGGATGAATAAGGCATCCCGGGCTTTGATCAGGACACCTCTAAAAAAAACCAGTTTTGTAGAGGTGCCTGCACGGCGTGTTTGCATGAACGCACAAGCTTAGCGGCCAGCATCCTGCAAAATCGGCCCCGCATGCGTCCGCAACGCATACGTCCGCCAGGCATCGATAAACTCGATCATATACTGTTGGATTCCGCCGAACCAACGCTGTTGAAAAGCGGCAGCGCCGACACCCACATACCGGTAATGCCAACTTTCCCACCGGTAGCCGGTGACCGTTTCATACCCTTCCGGAAACGATAAAGACCAGCCGTACGAGCCTGCATTGGCAGCAAGCCACTTCCCGGCAACGGTTTGGGCGAATGCGTCCGTTATTGACCCGAAATCGACGGCGGTCCCCAGCTGATGCTGGCTTGTCCCCGGTCGCGCCGATTCTCGGTCGGCGGCAGCTTGACCCAGCTCCCTGACATTTCTTTCATACACGGTTTTCTGGTATTCCCGGGAACGATAGGCCGAACTGACGACAAGCGTTACTCCGTCCCGCCGGGCGGCCGCGGCCATTTCTTCAAGAGCTGCTTCGGCGGGAGCGCGCAGATACATGCCGGCCTTATTGCACAGGTAAGATTTATTGGCGGTGAGTGGAACCAGATCTTTCGGTTCATAGTCGGAATCCAGCGCGTTTTTCTTGTCTACAAGGACGAGCAATCCGTGACAATCCCGAGAAACCACACGATCCAGTTCCGCAAAAAAAGAATCTTTTCCAGAGTTCATTGCCTGCAGCAACGCGACCGGTATCGATTCAGGCGCATAGAATACCGCAGTGCCCGCTGATTTTCCGGTTTCCTGGCCAAAGGCAGCGCCGGATATGGCTGCACAGGAAACAATACAAAACATAATGCCGGGAAATTGAAGTTTCATCGTGAAAAATCCTTTATTGTCCATCCTCTTTTTTGCGCAATTTTCCGCAACCGGTGATCAGGATTGGCGGCGACCGGATTGCCAACCAGTTCCAAAAGCGGCAGATCATGGATGCTGTCCGAATAAAATGAACAGGACTGAACATCGGTTCCGCTTCGTTGCACAAAGTTTTTGATAATGCGGCATTTATACTTCGAGTATACAGGCACGCCTATTAGTTTGCCGTCAAAGACACCGTCGGTATAGGCAAACTGGGTAGCGACAAGATCCGAGGCAGCAATACCACAATATTGCGCCAAGGGATAGACTGCTTCGAAGGGAGTGCTTGTAGCAAGTATCACGCGTACTCCATCGGTTCGAAGAGATTCAATTTCTCTCAGGGCTCCCGGATACAGCTTGTGCTTTATGTACCGCTCGAAGGCATCCCGGGAAATATCTTCAAAATCGGATCGTCTTACGCCGTACAGCTTTGGAAGGCTCAATCTGTATAAAAAATCGATATCCAGATTAAACAGCCGGTAAAAAACAAATAAAAACGGTGCTGCAAAAAGATACCAGAATTTGATATATCCCCTGCGCATGCACACCAAAATAAAGGCTAAAGCTGTTGTTCGTCGGCTTATTGTATGATCAACATCGAAGAAGGCAATCTGTTCGCGCCGCATTGTAGTTACAGAATAATGATTATAGAACTCTTCAACAAGCCCATTTTATAGGTAATGGAACTGGAGAGGTTTCTGCACATTCTCAACCCCAGCCCTCGGTATCTTTTGGAAAAATGGTCGTAATGGGGCATCGTATGCCCATCTGCCCGAATAATATTCCTGAAGTTTCTGGTACGATACCGGAAAACAAGCGTGATGAAGTCGTTCCTGGATATTCCAATATCTACATACACG
>SHOL01000100.1 GCA_004294945.1 Treponema sp. | reverse complement strand
GAGCAAGACAGCGCGCACTTTCGATTTTTTCGGCAACAAGGCCGAAATGATCCTCTTTTCCGATACCGGTGCGCTCGTTTCCGTCGAGTCCTGGGACGAAGAAGCCGAAGCCTATTCAGAAACTCTTCTGACCACATCGCAATTACTGACACGTAAAGATCTTCCTGAAGAACTCGATACCGCAATTCAAACCGCACTGGACCAGAATGTCCCGTATACAACCTACATCAGCAGGCAGGATCGGGACGTGTATTACGTTGTTTGCAATCATATCCCCGATACTAACTACAATCTTGCATTCAGGCTTCCGGCAAGCGTCCTGTTCCAGGCAATTACCGATATATGGGTCACTATGCTCACTATATCGATTGCCACTGTTATCCTTGTCGTACTGTGTGCCTTGCTGATTGGAAGGGGTATCGCCAATCCGTTAGCCAAGACGGTAAAAACGCTCAAAGATATTTCTGAAGGCACCGGAGACTTGACGTATCGACTGCAAGTTATCGGAAAGGACGAAACGAGCGATGTCAGCCACTATTTCAACCGGTTCATAGAAACCCTCCATACAATGATATCCGATGTCAAATCCGAGTCCGATCAAATGGAAAGAATATCGATCGCTCTGGAAGAGCGCTCAGGGATCATTAAAAATGACATCGAAGGAATTTCGTCGAATGTTTCGGATTTAAATTTCCATACTGAAGAACAAAGCGCCAGCGTCACCGAAACGTCATCGACCATACACCAAATTGCGAAAAATATTGAAAGTCTGACAGGACAAATCGAAGGACAGTCCGCAAGCGTTACCGAATCGTCTGCGGCGATCCAGCAAATGGTATCCAATATCAATTCAATTTCTTCCAATCTGGACAAGGCAGGCAACGGATTCGAAGAACTCCTGTCCGCCTCGAATACCGGCCGCGACAGCATGCAGCATGTTATAGAACTGGTAAAGGATGTCTCTTCGCAATCGGAACATCTCCTGGAAACGAACGAGATAATCGATGCAATCGCCAGTCAGACTAACCTGCTTGCCATGAACGCCGCGATCGAAGCGGCTCACGCTGGAGAAGCCGGAAAAGGGTTCTCGGTCGTTTCAGACGAAATTCGGAAGCTTGCAGAAAGTTCATCGGAACAGTCGAAAGTCATAGAAGTCGAACTGAAAAAAGTCGTAACGACAATCGGAAGCATTGTAGACGCCTCTGCAAACGCAGACAACGCCTTCGGAGCAGTTGCAGACAGAATAAAGGAAGCCAACGGACTCATCCAGGAAATTCGTATGGCTATGAGAGAGCAGAACGAGGGAAGCCGGCAGGTCCTTGAAGCACTTGATGAAATACAGAATATAACCATCCAAATCCGCGACGGTTCGCTGGAAATGAATCAGGGCGCAGCAATGATCCTGAAAGAAATGACGCGGCTTGAAAACATTTCTCTGAAAGTGCAACAAAGCACACAAAACATCGCCCGGACAAGTGATACGATTGCGCAAACTATAGAAGAAATTCAGGAAGTAACCAGTCAGAACAGCCAGGCTGTGCGTACCCTGAACGAGATAACCGGCCGATTCAAGCTGTAAGTAAACCAGTAACTTTGGCAAAGCCGCGGATTCAACGAACATACGCAAGTTCGCAAATCCGCCGGCTGTGCGCCATAATCCTGAATCAATCCTCAGGATCTATTGATGCAGGTTCCTCTGGCAGGCCGGTGTCGTCCGCAGTATCCTGCGGAGCTTCAACTTCAAGCGCAATATCTACGATTGTAAAAAACAGAATAATCACGATCGGTCCCAGCAAAATGCCGTTCATGCCAAAAACCTGCAATCCGCCCAAAATAGAAAAGAATATCAGCAATGGATGGATTTTTATCCGGTCCTTCAGGAACAGCGGCCGCAAAAAATTGTCAAGAAAGCTGATAAAGAAGGCACACAACACCATAAAAACAACACCGGCTACAACACCCTTCGACGCAAGAACGCTCAAGCCCAGGGGAAACCATATAAGCGCACACCCGACCATCGGAACAAAGGAACTAAATAAAATCAGCACTGAAAAAAGGAGTGCGCCGCGGATATTGAAGATTGTAAAAAGCAGAAAAGCGGCAATGGCCTGATAAAAAGCGACCAGAAAAAAACCCTTAAAGAGATTTTTCGTCACATCGCGAAATTTGGACAACAGCCGGCGTGAACTCTTCTTGTCGATAGGGATTGCATTGATAAATACATCGGCTAGATACTTTGCATCAAGATAAAAGAAATACAGAGCAAAACAGATAAAAACCAGCGAAAGAACAAAATTGCCAAGATTTTTTAGAATTCCAGTTGTCAGGGTCATTATGCTTGCCGAATACGAACCGATAAACGACAACAGCTCCGCCTTGAGATCAATCCGGGAAATATCTATGGTCCCCAAAGAAAGCTCCGCTACAATTTCCGTTATCCGCGTCCCCAGTATATTCGTCCTGAAGAACTCGGGATTCGCAGTCAACCATTTATGCACTTCTTCCAGAAACAGCTTTCCCTGTCCAAGCAACTGAAAGCCGATAAAAAAAAGCATTCCGGCCAGGAGCAGTACCGTACCCAGCGAAAACACACCGGCAAGTAGATGCCGCAGTGCCTCATAGCCTTTCTTTTTCGGATTCATCCTGCGCAGTATTGCTGAATGCAGTGGGCTTATCAGGATATAGGCAACAGCAGACCAGAGAATTACACTCATATAGGGAAGCATCAGCTTTCCCATAAGCATTACCATCAGAGCCAAAAGTCCGAGCAAAGAAATAGCTTGCACCTGTTTTCGTTGTACCATATATGAAACTATATCCTTTCCGATAACGATTGCAAAGAGGAGATTCTGCGGATATACTAAGTTGACACAGGAAACTAACTGGAGGTTCTCATGCAATACGGATTTTTTGACGACGATAAGCGGGAGTACGTCATCACCAACCCCAAAACGCCGGTTAAGTGGATAAACTACGTCGGGAATCTTTCTTTCGGCGGGTTTATCGATCACACCGGGGGATCGCAGTTATGTTGTAGCGATCCTGCCCTGAACAGAATAACAAAATACATACCACAGCTGCCGGCGTCAGATTTCAAGGGCGAAACCGCTTATCTACGCATCCGGACACCGGGAACTCCCGCATCCGAGGCAACAATACTGTCTCCGTACTGGGTTCCCTGTATGGAACCCTTCGATCGGTTCGAGTGCCGGATAGGGCTGTACTATACCCGATGGACAACCGAAGCGGCCGGACTTCGGTGCGATATACTTGCGTTTGTACCGCCCGGAGAAAAGCAGCTGATACGCGAGTACCGAATCACGAACATTTCAGGAAAACCTTTGGAGGTAGATCTTGTCCCTGTAATCGAGTTTAGTCATTTTGACGCCCTCAAACAGCTGACAAACGCAGACTGGGTACCACAAACGATGCAATCGCAGGCAATTACCATCGGGAACCACACAGCAGGTATTGCGGCGTACGCCTTTATGAAACGCGACTACGCGGTGAATGTGTTCACCGCCGACCGGAATCCCGATTCATGGGAAACAGACAGAAAACGATTTCTTGGAGACAACGAGTACGGCACCTGGAGGCACCCTCTTTCTCTGGAAGCAGAGCACCTCAGCTGCAAAAATGCTGTTCGGGGCGATATAATAGCCGCTCTGCACTTTAATCTTGGAGTCCTTGCCAACGGCCAAGAAGCGCTTACGACAACCCGAATTTTTCAGGCTCCTTCGTTGCAGTCGGTTCCGGAATTCTGCAAAACACGGTTCAGCAGTTCAGAAACCAAAGAAGCTTTCAATAAACTGCACGCATTCTGGGATTCATATCTTTCGGTAATACGCATTAATACGCCCGACGCAGCCTTCAACTCGATGCTGAATATTCATAATCCCCGTCAGTGCTATACCACAAAAACCTGGTCCCGGTATCTGTCCTTGTATCAATTAGGCTACGGCTCGGACCGGGGAATTGGCTTTAGGGATTCATCGCAGGATACTATGGGCGTTATTGCACAGATACCTGACGAGGCCCGGGCTCTCATGGAAAAACTGTTGTCGGTGCAAAGCGCAGACGGATCGGCCTATCATCAGTTCAATCCGCTCACCATGACAGCCGGCCACGGCGACTCGCTTGAGTATGACGACCGACCCCATTTCTACTCCGACGATCATCTGTGGATCGTGCTCGCGGTAACATCTTATCTAAAAGAAACAGGGGATTATGCGTTTTTGGACAAAGCCATACCCTTCTACGAAAAAGACTCACACGAGCAACCCCTTGAGACAGGAACTGTCATTGAGCATCTTGAACGCGCGATTTCCTTTACACAGCGTACCACCGGATCTCATGGTCTGCCGCTCCTCGGTTTTGCGGACTGGAATGATACCGTAAATCTTCCGACCGGCGCAGAAAGTCTTTTTACCGCGAATTTGTTCGGATGGGCGCTAATCGAAATGGCAGAGCTTTCTCTATTCCGAAACGATGGGAAAGAAAAAGAGTATAGGGAAATGCACGCAGCCATGAAAGAACGAGTAAATAACAGTGCATGGGACGGAGACTGGTACATTCGATATTTTGATGACAAAGGAAATCCGGTCGGTTCAGTGCAGAACGAATTCGGAAAACTCTGGCTGAACGGACAATCCTGGGCAGTCTTGTCCGGGTTCGCTGATGGCACCGATCGAGGCAGGCGAGCGATGAACGCTGTCAAAACACATCTTGCCACAGATAAGGGCATAAAACTGTCCTGGCCGGGATATAACGGCTTTGATCCGCAAAAAGGCGGCGTTACTACCTATCCTCCGGGAGCCAAAGAAAACGGAGGAATATTTCTCCATCCGAATCCCTGGGCAATCATAGCCGAAACGATACTCGGCGACGGAAACCAGGCGTTCAGCTACTACTCCAGAATCAATCCTGCTGCTAAAAACCACTCCATCGATGAATACGAGTGCGAACCGTACTGCTATGCCCAGAATATTCTTTCCAACGAACATCCGAACTTCGGCTTGGGGCGCAATTCCTGGCTCTCCGGAACAGCAAGCTGGATGTACCAGAGCGCCACCAAGTATATTTTGGGGATTCGCCCGGAGCACGACGGCCTCAGGATTGATCCATGCGTACCGGACAGCTGGAAAGAATTTTCCGTCGAACGCCTTTGCCGGGGAACAAAATACCGGATAACCATTCGAAATCCTTCGGGTGTTTGCAAGGGTATAGCATCGCTTACCGTCGACGGAATGAGTGTTGCCGGCAATCTGGTTTCCTGGAAGAAAAGCACACACTGCGAAATACTCGCTATCATGGGCTAGCCGAAGAATCAGAAATTAGTACTGGAACATAAAAAGAGAAGCCGTCCGGAAATACATTCCGGACGGCTTCAGAACTCTGCAAGAGCTTTATCAGTGTACGCATATCAAAGCTGGAGGGCTCATTCTGCGCATGCTGTCAACACTGTCGGCTTAACCGACCGTTACCTTAATTTTTACTGTACTTCCGGCTGTTCCGGCCGATACCAGCGTTCCATCGGCATGTACGCTTCCGGACACAACAGATAGAGCAATTTTCCCTGAAGGATTCCGGTTCTCCACTTCGATTTCGTACGTACAGCCCCGATACGCACGGGTTATAACCGCATGTTGAACATGAGCCGGAAGCCTCGGTTCAATGCGCAAGCCCGCATGCTCAGGCCGTACACCTGCGATCCACTGAGACAGCGCAACAAAGTTCCATGCTGCGGTACCGGTAAGCCAGCTGTTTTTTGCTTCGCCATGGCGGCGCGCAGCCTTGCCTGCGATCATCTGTGCATAGACGTACGGTTCCAGACGGTGAATCTCGCTCATGTCCTCCAAATAGGCGGGAGCGATTTTTCGGTAATAATCCCAGGCACGTTCAGGTCTTCCGGATTTAATTTCTCCGATAATTACCCAGGGATTATTGTGGCAGAAAATACCTGCATTCTCCTTGTATCCCGGCGGATACGAAGAAACTTCGCCCAACTCGATATGATAATCCTTATACGGCGGATCAAGAATAACGATTCCATACTGAGTATCAAGATGCGTTTTTACAGAATCGAGCGCCTTGAGCGGAAAGCCCTTGTCGGCACCAATCTGGGCCATTGCGCCAAATCCCTGTGTTTCAATAAATATTTTGCCGTCTTCGCATTCGTGCGAACCAATCTTGTTTCCAAAATCATCATACGCACGAATAAACCATTCGCCGTCCCAACCGGTTTTACAAATCTGTGCTGCCATCTTGTCTGCCTCTTCTTCGGCAAACGCGGCTTCAGCCTCTTCACCCATCAGACGGCACATTGCAGCATACTCCGGGGCAGCATATACAAACATCTGCGCAATCATCACAGATTCGGCGTTTTTCCCATCTTTATTAGTGCTGGTCTGGAATGAATCGTTGGGATCCGTACTGAAGCAGTTGAGATTCAGACAGTC
This sequence comes from Treponema sp., assembly GCA_004294945.1. Taxonomy (GTDB): domain Bacteria; phylum Spirochaetota; class Spirochaetia; order Treponematales; family Treponemataceae; genus Teretinema. The sequence goes on along the minus strand of SHOL01000100.1, from coordinate 2,733 downwards.
GTTCCAGTCTGCCCTCCCGATAAGCGGCAGGCCATGCGGTCCCAGATGATTGATCGTATAGCGGAATGATCTTTTCAAGTGCTCGAACAAAGTTGCCTTGTTGGTCGGACTGTTGTCGAAAGGAACCATCTCCTTCAGGAAGTCAGTGTCTCCTGTTTCGCGGAGATATCCGCCGACACCCAGAATAAGCCACAGAGGATCGTCATTGAAGTTGCTGCCGACGTCAGCGTTTCCCCTTTTGGTCAGGGGCTGGAACTGGTGGTAGGCCGATCCATCCTCGAACTGTGTCGAAGCAACATCGAACAGCCGCTCCCGGGCGCGTGAAGGAATCTGGTGGACAACCCCGAGCATATCCTGGCTTGTATCGCGGAAGCCAATCCCGCGGCCTATTCCGCTTTCAAAGTAGCTTGCCGAACGTGCAAAATTGTATGTAACAATGCACTGATACTGGTTCCAGACACACATCCGGTCCAATTTTTCGTCACCAGTCTTCAAGGTAAAACTGGACAGAAGTTTTTTCCAGTAGTCGCCAAGCGCATCGAATGCCGTCCGAACCTGTTCGGGCGTCGCAAACCGTTTCTGCAGTTCGATCGCCTTCTCTTTATTGATTACCCGCATTGAGGCATTGGTCTGTAAAAGATTCTTCGAAGCAGGAGGGCATCCGTTCTCGCCGGCAAATTTCCGGGTATCTTCCATTTCGATATATCCAAGAACGAAAATGTAGGTTTGCGAAGCTCCGGGCGCAAGCTCAATATTCAGGCGATGGCTCGCAATCGGAGACCAGCCGTCGGCGACAGAGTTACCGCTTTTACCGGAAAGTATTGTATCAGGATTTTCGTACCCGTTATGCAGGCCCAGAAACGTTTCCCTGTCGGTGTCAAAACCGTCAGGCTGTGCATTTACCGAATAAAATGCAAAATGATTCCTGCGCTCCCGATATTCTGTCTTGTGATAAATCGCTCCGCCTTCGATTTCCACTTCTCCGGTAGAAAAGTTTCTCTGGAAATTTGTCGTATCATCGAGCGCGTTGTACAGACACCATTCTACAAAGGAGACAAGAGAAATATTCTTGTCTGTTGCCGACGTATTAGTGAGCGTAAGCATTTGCACTTCAGCGTTTTCACCGTTCGGCACCATATACAGGACATCAGCTTTGAGCCCATTTTTCGAGGATGCTATTTTACTGTACCCAAATCCGTGTCTGCACTCATAGGAGTCCAGTTCGACGCGCATGGGTTTCCAGCCCGGATTCCACACGCAGTCTCCGTCTTTAATATAGAAGTAACGACCGTTATTATCCAGCGGAACATCATTATAACGATATCGGGTCAAACGTCTGAGCCGTGCATCGGTATAAAAAGAATAACCGCCTGCAGTATTCGAGATAAGCGAGAAGAATTTGGTATTTCCCAGGTAATTTATCCATGGATAAGGGGTCCGCGGTGTATTGATAACATATTCGCGGTGTTTGTCGTCAAAAAAGCCGAATTTCATACGCTGTCTCCTTCGTTAGTTGATTGCATCAACTAACTATACAGTAGCACATTGGCAACCGGTTGTCAAACAAATAAACCGCACAAATTTCTCCGGTTTTTTAAAAAAAACCCGGCAAGAATAACCGGGTTTCGATCAGGTTCAATGCGTATTTTCCGTCTGACAAAGAGTTTCCGGGATTATCGCAGGAAGTCCCAAAACATATCCATCATAACGAATGCTCATCCGTTAAGACGCAGGTTCATCAGTTTGGTCGAACGTTTTTTGCTTCAATATCCTTGAAATAGCGAACCGTTCCGACGCGAAGCTCATCAGTCGCATCCTCGTCGCAGACAATGATAGCGCGAGGGTGCATCTGGAGAATGCTGATAGTCCACATATGGTTTACCCCTTCTTCGACAGCATGATGCAGCGCACGCGCCTTTGTATATCCGGTGGCCAAAATGACAACTTCTTCCGCATCGGTAATAGTACCAACTCCGACAGTCAAAGCCTTTGTAGGAACCTGTTCAGGGTCGCCACCGAAAAAGCGAGAGTTCATGATTATCGTGTCCTGGGTTAGCGTCTTTTGCCTGGTACGGGATGTAAGTGAAGAACCAGGCTCGTTGAAGGCAATATGACCATCAGCTCCAACTCCGCCAAGAAACAGATTAATCCGGCCGTATGAACGAATTTTTTCTTCATAGCGTGCACATTCAGCTTCTGAGTCCCCGGCCATACCATTTAAAATATTGATGTTAGCCGGTTCGATATCGATATGTGAAAAAAAGTTGTCGAACATAAACCGGTGATAGCTTTGCGGATGATTCTCGTCGAGCCCGACATATTCATCCATATTGAATGTCACAACATTCTTGAACGACACTTTTCCGGCTTTATACAGCCTGATAAGCTCCTTGTACACACCGAGAGGCGTCGACCCTGTCGGTAAACCAAGAACGAAGGGCTTGTCCGGTGTCGGTCCGTATGCAGTAATCCGATGAACTATATGATTGGCAGCCCATTCTGCACAGGTTGAATAATCTTCTTTAATAATAACCCGCATACAACAACTCCTATAAAATGTTTTTCTTTATTGACCCTTTAATTATAGTAGCAAGAACATTGCAATACTTGTCGAAAACAACAACATCGGCATCAAACCCGGGAATTAAAGCTCCCTGGCGAGAATACTTCATTACCTGGGCAGGATTCATAGATGCAAATTTAACTGCATTTTCGACAGGCATACCATAGGAC
>SHOL01000099.1 GCA_004294945.1 Treponema sp. | reverse complement strand
GTACGATACTCCTGAACGCAGATTTGTCATGGGAGAAAACCGATGAAGCAAAAAGCCGTAAGTACCGAACGGCGGCTCAACCGGTGGGGCTATGTATTCGTCCTGCCGTTCGTGCTCGTATATTTTACTTTTCATTTTTATCCGACCGTTTATACCTTCATTTTGTCCTTCACCGATTTAAGAGGGCTAAGGTCCGACTTTACTCTTGTCGGCCTGGAGAACTTTGCAAAACTGGTCCGGGATCCCTATTTCTGGGGAGCTGTCCAGAATACGTTTATCATGTGGGGATTCAATTTTGCACCGCAGCTCGGAATCGCCCTGCTGCTCGCTATCTGGTTCTCCGATCTTCGACTGAATCTGAAAGGTGTAGGCCTGTTCAGGGCTGTTATCTATATGCCCAACCTGCTGACAGCGGCGTCTGTCGCGCTCCTGTTCCGCAGCCTGTTTGCCTATCCGATCGGACCGGTAAACCAGTTCTTGCAGAATACGCTCGGCATTTATCGCGAAGTCGTCCGTGACGGACAGGTTATCTACGAAGCATTCAACTTCTTTAGAAATGTCACCGCTTCTCGGGTGATTGTCGCATTCATCCAGTGGTGGATGTGGTACGGACATACCCTTATCATGCTAATGGCAGGCATCACCAGCATCTCCGCGTCGCTGTACGAGTCCGCGCTTGTAGACGGTGCCAACAGCCGCCAGACAACTTTCTACATCACACTGCCGCTGCTCCGTCCGATGATGTTGTACATACTGGTCACATCCATGATCGGCGGTATGCAGATGCTTGATGTTCCGTTCCTGCTTACCGATATGCGCGGTGCTCCGGACTTTAAGATTCGGACAACCAGTGTGTATCTCTATAACATGGCATTCCAGGGCCGCAACGATTATGCGTATGCAGCCGCAATCTCTATAGGTATATTCATTATCACTATCATTCTTGCCCTGCTAATTTTCTTCTTCCTGCAGGACCGAAGCGAACTTAAAACTCATGTCGCTAAAGCTTCGGAAAAGAAGGGAGGTAAAAAATGAAATCAAGACAATCCGTTCTGTTTATACACCGCTTCATCAGCTATTCAGTCATGGCTATTCTGTTTGTGCTGGCGGTTGTGCCGATTTATCTTCTGCTCATTAATGCAACCCGCTCCACCGCTCAAATTAACGAAGGTCTAAGCCTTATCCCCGGAAACAATATTGCCTACAACTGGAATGCGCTTACCAGCCGGGGCTTCAAGATCCAGCAGGGATTTTACAACAGCGTCTACCTTGCGTTCTGGATGACGCTGTTCGGTGTCTATTTCTCGGCAATGACTGCCTACGGACTTCATGTGTACCGTTTCATCGGCCGCCGATTTCTGTGGGGACTCATCCTGCTGGTTATGATGTTGCCGTCGTCGCTGTCGTTTATCGGTTTCTACCAGTTCATGGCGCGTATCAAGCTTACGGATAATTATCTTGCGCTCATCATACCGACGATCGCCTCGGCAGGTACGGTTCTGTTCCTGCGCCAGTACTTGTCGTCGATTCTGTCTATGGAACTGGTCGACGCCGCGCGTATAGACGGAGCCGGCGAGATACGAACGTTCAACACCATTGTTCTGCCAATTATCACGCCGGCACTTGCCACTCAGGCGATATTCTCGTTTGTCGGTTCGTGGAACAATTTCTTTACCCCCTTCGTTCTGCTTTCGACCGAATCCAAGGCGACGCTTCCGATGCTCGTTCAGAAACTTCGCGGCGACATATACCGGACCGAGTACGGCGGGATCTATCTGGGAATCGCAGTTTCTATCATTCCCATTCTGATTTTTTATGCGTTCATGTCCCGGTATATCATTTCCGGTATCACCATGGGTGGTGTTAAAGAATAAATGCCGTTCGGCGGAGGTTTTTATCATGCTGCGTGTCAAGAATCCGGTACTGCCCGGATTCCACGCCGATCCCTCGATTCTGAGAGTCGGCAACGAATACTACATAGCTAACTCGACGTTCGAGTGGTATCCGGGCGTGGAGATACACCGCTCAAGGGATATGGTCACCTGGGAAAAGGTTGCCTCTCCCTTGTCGGAAAAACGGCTCCTGGACATGGATGGAGCCCTTGCCTCCTGCGGCATCTGGGCTCCCTGTCTTTCCTGGTCGGACGGTCTTTTCTATCTGATTTACACGAATGTGCGCTCCTGGAACGCCGGAGCCTGGAAGGATACGCCGAATTATCTTACGACTGCTTCTTCCATTGAAGGGCCCTGGTCAGATCCGGTGTATTTAAACTCGTCAGGATTCGATCCGTCTCTTTTTCATGACGACGACGGCAGAAAATGGCTCGTCAACATGGAATGGGATTGGCGCAAAACCGGATCGCATCAGTTTTCTGGCATTCTCCTGCAGGAGTACAGCACCGAACAGAAAGCACTGGTTGGCCCAATACAAAAAATTTATCCCGGTTCAGAAATCGGCATGGTAGAAGGGCCCCATCTGTACAAAAAAAACGGATGGTATTATATTTTCGCTGCGGAAGGCGGCACATCGTACGAGCACGCAATGTCAGTCGGTCGATCGCGTTGTTTGACCGGTCCGTACGAGTTTCATCCGCATAATCCGCTGCTCTCCAGTTACGGTCATCCGGAAATTCGTCTGCAGAAGTCCGGCCACGCCAGCTGGTGCGATACGCCCGACGGTCGAAGCTACCTGGCGTTTTTATGCGGCCGTCCGCTTCCCGGAACCCTGGACTGTGTTCTTGGTCGGGAAACGTCTATTGTCGAACTCGAATGGCGCGACGACTGGCCATATCTGAAGCCTGCTCCCGGCGAGGAACTGTTTCCCTCCGGGGCGGTCAGAAACTGGCCGGCCGACAGCTTCGAGCCTCCGGTTGTTCTTGACGAGTACCGGAAGAAAGGTGAATTTCCGCCTGCAACAAAGAGCATTGAATATCGCTTCGACGGTTCTGCAATCCATCCGGATTTCAAGAACCTCAGGACTGAACGCGATCCTGAAGTGTATTCGCTGACATCCAGACCGGGCTTTCTTTCGCTGCGCGGCGGACAATCTCCGGTGTCCCACTGGGGCCAATCGCTGCTTGCCCGTAGGCAGACTGATTTTTCGTTTTCTGCAGAAACAAAGCTCGAATTTGCGCCGACAAGTTTTCAGCATCTTGCAGGCTTGTGCTGGCGGTACGATGAGACGAACCAGTACCTGTGCGCCCTGACCTTCGATGAAAATCTCGGCAGGGTGCTGAAAGTGCTCACCTTCGTCGACCGTCAGTTTATGCATTACGACCCTGTTCCCGTTCCTGGCGACGGTCCCGTGTGGCTTGGTCTGACGGTTCAGGTCGATTCGGGCCGGTTCCGGTATTCTCCGGACGGAAAAACCTGGCGCATACTCAGGCCAGTCCTGTCTGCTGCAGTGCTCTCCGACGAATTCGGCGGTATGGGGTTTACCGGAGCGTTTACCGGTATGTTCTGCATCGACACTCTGGATTATACCGCCAGAGCGTATTTCGAATCGTTCAAATATACGGTTCTGTAAGGCGGTTTACTGTACTAACATGGTTACAATCTATGACATTGCCAAGGCAACAGGTTTTTCTCCTCCGTCGGTATCCAAAGCGCTTAACGGTACCGGCGGTTTGAGTGCCGAAAGCCGTGAGATAATACTCAAGACTGCAGTCGAAATGGGGTATACCCCGAATATGACTGCACGGGCTTTGTCGACCAGCCGCTCGAACCTGATTGGCGTTATATATGAAGACTATTACATGCTCATGGGTTTCAAACACCCGTTGTTCAGCGAAATTTTGAACAGTTTCAGAACCGTTATCGAAAACGGCGGGTACGATCTTCTGTTCCTCTCGCGTACGCTGGGGGAACGGAAGATGACCTATTCCGACCACTGCAGATTCCGGAATGTCGACGGCGTACTGATTCTGAACCCTGTTCCGGGCGATCATGAAATATTCCGGCTGGTTGATACCGGAATACCCTGCGTGTCTGCGAACGAACCAATAGCAGGCATCAGTACTGTCATCACCGAAAATATCAGCGGCGCCAAGGAAGGCATGGACTATCTGATGCGGCTTGGACACCGCAAGATAGCCTGTATTTCAGGGCCGCTCCTTAAAACGGCCCCTGCGGCCATGGAACGGCTTATTGGATACCGGGAATCGCTTGCAGAGAACGGAATCGAATACGACGAAAACCTTGTGGAAGAAAGCCGTTTCTGGCACGCCCAGGCAGGCTATGAGGCAGCTGTGCGCTTGCTTTCGCGCACAACCGGATTTACCGCAATCTTTGCCGGAAATGATACGCTCGCGAATGGTATTAAGCTCGCTCTTGAAGACAACGGCATCTACATCCCTCATGACGTTTCGCTGATCGGCTTTGACGGCGACGATAACGGAGCGTTCATGACTCCTGCGCTGACAACCATGCGTCAGGACAGTGCGTTAATCGGCGCAAAAGCGGCAGAAATTCTTATCCGGAGGCTTTCAGGCCATCTGGAAGTAGAAACGGTCCGTATTCCGGCAACCCTTCTTGAACGCGGGTCCTGCAGACCCCTGCTGTAAAGCGAATTCTCCCGGTTATTACGGCTCTATCAAAAATCGGATAGTTTTGAAAGAGCCTCTATTGTTTTTCGTACTTTTCCGTCTCGTCATGAATATGTTCAAGCGTAACGCCAGCCTGCTTGAACATGGCAATGGTATCGGCGCAGTCGTGGTACCGGCGCTCTGCAACTACGCGCAGTATACCGCAGTTGATTATCAGCATCGCGCAGGTGCGGCAGGGCGTCATCTTGCAATACAGCGTCGCTCCGTCTATTGCGATTCCCCGCTTTGCTGCCTGGCAGATCGCATTCTGTTCAGCGTGTACGGTCCGGACGCAGTGCTGGGTAACCGTCCCGTCCTCGTGCTGCATTTTTTTGAACTGATGCCCGACTTCATCGCAGTGGGGGAGCCCCATCGGACTTCCGACGTAGCCGGTTACCAGAATCTGGTTGTTGAGTGCAATAACGCACCCGGATCTGCCGCGGTCGCAGGTTGCTCTTTTGGCAACGGTTCTGCACACTTCCATAAAATATTCGTCCCAGGTTGGCCGGACGTATCGCTCGCTGCTTTGTGTATTCATACTGGCACAATACTAGCACGGCGCCCGTTCGCAGGCAATAATCGGCTCTCCGAAAGCAGAAAAAATCATGCGCGGATCAGTCATCCATAGTGCATACCTTGTTTGACTTTTACAGCGGTTATGAGGATATTATTGTTATGCCAGAACAAACCATTGTACCGATCGAGCAGCTGCTCCCCAATAAACTGTTTCTTATACCATTGATGGGCCGACCGATATTTCCCGGCATTTTTACTCCCGTGATGATCAACAATCCGGACGACGTGAAAGTGATCGAGGAAGCCTATTCGGGCGACGGTTTCGTCGGTATCAGTATGATCCGCACCGAATCCGAACAGCCGACAGTTTCGGATCTTCACGAAGTAGGTACGGTTGCCCGCATTATCAAGAAAATCAATCTCCCCGACGGCGGAGTCAATATTTTTATTTCAACCCTCAAACGCTTCCACGTGCGAAAGATCGTGAGCGAGCGACTTCCAATGCTTGCGATAATCGATTATCTCGAAGACGAGGAGGACGACACCTTCGAGGTCAAGGCTCTCACTCGCGCGCTGATCGGCGAAATGAAGGAAATATCCGAAAATAATCCGCTTTTTTCGGAGGAAATGCGCCTGAACATGATCAATATCGATCATCCCGGCAAAATAGCGGACTTTATCGCGAGCATCCTGAATATCGAAAAAGCCGACCAGCAGCGTATTCTGGAAATCAAAAATGTCAGACAACGCATGGAGCAGGTTCTGGTGTTTATCAAGAAAGAACAGGAACTGCTGCGCGTCCAGAAGAAAATTCAAACCGAAATTAACAGCAGAATAGAAAAAAATCAGCGAGACTATTTCCTGCGCGAAGAACTCAAGGCAATCAAGGAAGAGTTGGGTATAACCACCGACGCCAAGAGTTCGGAATACCAGAAATTCAAGGAAAAAGTCGAAGCACTCAAATTTGAAGGTGAAATAAAAGAAGCCGTAGACGGCGAGCTCGAGAAATTCGCGCTCATGGATTCCAATTCGGGTGAATACATCGTTACGCGCAATTATCTGGAAACAATCGTGAATCTTCCCTGGCACGAGCCTGCGCCGGAAGCCTACGAGCTTGCTTCCGCGCGTTCGGTGCTGGACGGCGATCACTATGGTCTCGACGACGTCAAGAAGCGAATTATTGAATATCTTGCGGTCCGCAAGCTCAAGAAGGACACAAAAGGTTCGATCATTCTGCTCGTCGGACCGCCCGGCGTCGGTAAAACAAGCGTTGGCCGCTCCATCGCCCGCGCAATGAACAAGCCCTTCTTCCGCTTTTCGGTGGGAGGCATGCGCGACGAAGCCGAGATCAAGGGCCACCGCCGCACCTATATCGGGGCAATGCCCGGCAAGATTATTCAGGGTCTCAAGATCGTCAAGCACAAGGCTCCCGTTTTTATGATCGATGAAGTCGATAAAATGGGCCAGAGCTATCAGGGCGATCCTTCAAGCGCCCTGTTGGAGGTGCTCGATCCGGAGCAGAATGTATCTTTTCGCGATCATTACCTGGATCTCCCGTTCGATCTGTCGAACATCCTGTTTATCCTGACGGCGAATACGCTTGATCACATACCGGGGCCCCTGATGGATCGTGCAGAAGTGATCCAGCTTTCCGGCTACATCGATACCGAAAAGCTCGAAATTGCCCGGAAGTATTTGATTCCCCGGAGCCTGGAACGGAACGGACTCGGGAAGAGCCAGGTCAAATACTCGGCCGACTCGCTTTTATTCATTGCGAACGGCTATGCCCGCGAAGCAGGCGTGCGTAACTTTGAAAAAAACCTGGACAAGATCCACCGGAAATATGCAACGAAAATCGTGTTCGGCGAATCCGAAGCGAAAGAAAAGTTCTCGCCCGGAAAAGTCGAAATTGAGGAAATGCTCGGCAAGCCTGTTTTCCGCGAAGACGGCGAGAAAAAAGCCGACAGGCCCGGTACGGCGGTTGGCCTTGCCTGGACCAGCATGGGCGGGGACACGCTTATTATCGAAGCGATAACAAATCCCGGCAAGGAAGGCTTCAGCCTCACCGGACAAATGGGCGATGTCATGAAAGAGTCCGCGTCCATCGCATGGTCCTGGGTCAAGCACTACCTGACCGAAAGCGGTGCAATAACCAACGACTGGTACGAAAAGCAGACCATACATCTGCACATTCCCGAAGGCGCCACTCCCAAGGACGGTCCTTCAGCCGGCATCACAATGGCGACAGCGCTTCTTTCGCTCGCCCGCGGAAAAACTATCCGCAAGGCCTTGGCTATGACCGGCGAACTTTCGCTTACCGGACAGGTGCTTCCCATCGGCGGCCTGAAGGAAAAAACCATTGCCGCCCGACGGAACGGCATCAAGGAAATCATCATCCCGAAAGCGAATGTTCGCGATCTGGACGATATCCCCGAACATGTGAAAAAAGGCGTCGCTTTCCATCCGGTTACCAGAATGGAAGACGTTATCGAGATTGCTTTCGGCAAAAGCAAAAAAGATACCCGGGCGGCTTCGAAAAACTGACAGAGTTCAGAAAAGTCAATTTTTCACCCCTCGCACACAGTACAGACAGTCCCGGAGTTCGGCTTCGGGACTGTTTTTATTTCTGTGAACGACACCCGCTCTCTGTCAAAATTCTCTGTGCGCAAAAAGCGCGCATGAAACTGCGAATGATACAGCCTGAACAGCGAGTGCGATTGCGACTATCGAAGAAAGCATAATCAAAGATGTAACTCTTTCTGTTACAATCGAATTATCCGGACGCATCATTTCCCTGGCAGCTGATACCGCAGCCGAATTGACGATCATAACAATAAAATTAATCCAGCGGGTTTTGTCGTATCCAAGGCGGAACTGAAACGGAAGCGAAATGCCGGTGGTCAGACAGGAAGCAAAAATTGCCAGAACAGTGTCGACCGCTTCCGGTGCGCGCACGGGTAGCCCCAGAAACGAACCTGCACTGCCGGCAGCGAACGCGAGTAACAACGTTGCGAACGCAACGAGCAAACACGAAAGATACCGCGACAAAACCCATTCGCTCCGCGATACTGGCAGCGACAGGTAAAAACGCTCCTGTGCGTATTTGTAGTCGTACATTCCTGAATAGGCGACAAAGTAGTACGTCGGCATACACAACAAAAAAACCCCGACCGGCGAACTCCCGTGCATCGTAACCAAAGCCGCACCGATGCAAATGAGCGACGGTACAGTCGCCTTCGATTTCAATATTGCAAGCACATCCTTATATACCAGCGTGTACACGATAATCCTCCCTTGTGGAATAGATCATGATATCGTCAAGACTAGCGCGTTCTGTAACTATCCCGGTAGCATCAGCAAACGGGAGGTCCGATTTCTCCGCTCGACGTTTTGCCCCTGCTCCGTCCAGATAGCCGGCAGTGTTCGGCTCCCTTTCCCTTTCAGGATATCGGGGCCCGAACAGGGCGGTAAAGGAATGTTCGTCGCGCCTGATACCGATACAGCACGTTGTGTTACCGGCGTGCGGCGCACCGCCGGCCAATTCATCCGCCGGGGTCCCTGCATGCGCGCCCGCATGCTCGCCCGCAGGCGCGCCGGCAGGCGCGAAATACGGAGCAAGTACGTCGGAGGACAGCAATTGAATAGAGCCTTTTACGATACGGTACGATTCTTCGATTTCGGTTTTTGTTTTTTCAAAAACGACGCGACCCCTGTCCAACAGAACCACACGGTCTGCGATGCGGTTCAAGTCCTCGGTTATGTGCGTCGAAAAAAAGACGCTCCGGTTTTCCTCTTGCATAAAGCCGAACAGCTCATCCAGAAATTCGCTCCTGAAAACGGGATCCAGACCGCTGGTCGGTTCATCCATCAAAATTAGTTCGGCGTTGTGCGACGTGGCGATTGCCAGCATCAGTTTAATTTTCATGCCTTTGGAAAACTCGGCTATTTTCTGCTTTTCGTCGAGACCGTAACGTGCAAGTCGACTCCGGTATTCTTCCCGGTCCCAGCTGCGGTACAGCGGTCCAACAATGCTTCCGGTTTCGCCGGCGGTGAGGTCTTCGTTCAAAAATGTATCGTCGTGAACAAAGCCGATGCGTTCGCGGATTGTC
>SHOL01000098.1 GCA_004294945.1 Treponema sp. | reverse complement strand
GGGCTGCCATTATGGGCGAACGCGACTGTTCGGTACAAAAAAACCATCAGAAACTGATCGAGGAAAGCCCGTCTCCCGGCGTTACCCCCGGCATGCGGCAGCGCATGAGCGAAGGAGCGAAAAACCTCTTCGGCAGCCTCAAATACCGCGGTGCCGGCACCATCGAATTTCTGGTTGCGGGCGACGAGTTCTTTTTTATGGAAGTAAACGCACGCATCCAGGTAGAGCATCCGGTTAGCGAATTCGTAACGGGCACCGACTTGATCCGCGAGCAGGTTCTGGTGTGCTGCGGAGAACCGATGTCCATTGATCCCGACAAGGTGGCGCTCAACGGTTGGTCGATCGAAGCTCGCATTAACGCCCTTTCGCCCGGCAAAGTGACGCGGCTCGACGTACCCGGGGGTCCCGGCGTTCGCTTCGACAGCTTCCTTGTTGCCGGTTCGAGCGTGTCGCCGCACTACGATTCTATGGTCGGCAAGCTGATCGTGTGGGATTCCGATCGTCCAAAGGCTCTTGCACGGCTTTTGCGCGCCCTCGGAGAACTGAAGATTGAAGGCGTTCCGGTTAACATCGAAACGCAACGGAAGATTCTGTCCGACGCAACGTTCCGCTCCGGCCAGTTCGGTACCGGTTTGTATGCCCGTCTGGAGGCCTCATTATGAGCGAAAAAATCGAAAAAAGAGCAGCAGCGTCATCTGCGCAGACAAAACCGCCTGCTGCGCAGGTTCCTGCAACCCAGGCTACTTCTGCTTCTGTGTCGTGTCCCTCCTGCACGGCAGAAATTTCACCCGCCGCGCTGGATGCAAACCTGAAAGTCTGCCCGAGCTGTGGATACCACTTTCGCATGGAACCGGGCGAGCGCATTGCGTATCTCGCCGATCCGGGAACGTTTGTGGAGTTTTGCAGGAGCATGACCAGTCTGAATCCGATTTCCATGGAAGGATATGAAGAAAAGCTGTCCGAGGCAGGCAGAAAGTCCAACCTTTCGGAGGCGGTAGTCACCGGAACCTGCGAAATCGAACAGATCCCTGTAGTGCTTGCGTTAATGTCGTTCAGCTTTATGGGAGGTTCGATGGGCTCCGTCGTTGGCGAGAAAATAACCCGCGCCATGCTCAAAGGCCTCAAAACCCGCCGCCCGGTGATCATCTATACTACCTCCGGAGGCGCCCGCATGCAAGAAGGCATTTTTTCCCTGATGCAGATGGCCAAGACTGCGAGCGCAGCCGCCGAGCTGGACCGGGCAGGAATTCCGCTTTTCATGGTGTTGTGCGATCCGACCACAGGCGGAGTCACTGCGAGCTTTGCAATGCTCGGAGATATCGCCATTGCCGAGCCCGGCGCCCTGATCGGCTTTGCCGGCCCCCGGGTTATCGAGGGTACCATCAAGCAAACGTTGCCGGACGGTTTTCAGCGCGCCGAATTCCAGCAGGACAAAGGATTTGTTGATCTAGTGTGCCCTCGGCGTGATCAGCGCTCTCTTTTGGTCAAACTGCTGAAGGCGCATAGCGGAGGAAACGCATGAGCGACATGGAAAACGTAATAACCGGCTACGAAGAAATAGAACGGCTGGAGCGGCTTGCCAAGCAGACCGGCATTGATATCTCCGCCGAGCTCAAGAAAATTACTTCCAAGCTGGAGGAGACCACAAAATCGGCGAAAGCCTGGCAGCGCGTGGAACTCGCCCGAAACCCGGACCGACCCCGTGCGCTCGACGTGATCAAGTGTATTTGCGACGACTTTATCGAATTGCACGGAGACCGGCACTACGGAGACGATCCTGCGCTGATCGGCGGCATCGGCTTTATCAACGGGATTCCGGTTACGCTGATCGGAAACCAGAAAGGCCGCAACCTGAAGGAAACCCTGATGCGCAACGGCGGGATGGCGAATCCGGAAGGGTATCGCAAGGCCCTGCGCCTCGCGAAGCAGGCCGAGAAATTCCACCGGCCGATCATTACCCTGATCGATACCCAGGGCGCCTATCCCGGACTCGGAGCCGAGGAGCGCGGAATCGGGGAAGCGATTGCGATGAACCTGCGCGAATTCAGCCAGCTGAAGACCCCGATTATCTGCATTATCATCGGCGAAGGCGGATCCGGCGGCGCGCTTGGTATTGGTGTGGGCGACAAGGTTTATATGATGGAAAACGCAGTGTACTCGGTTATCTCGCCCGAAGGCTATGCGTCGATCCTGCTCCGGGATTCAACACAGGCAAAGAACGCCGCTGCGATGATGAAAATCACCAGCGAAGACGTGCTTTCGCTCAAGATATGCAATGGCGTCATCAGCGAACCTGCCGGCGGCGCGCACCTTGACCCTGCCGAAGCGAGCAGGCGCATAAAAGAAGTTATCGTCCGGGATCTTCAGGATCTGATGCCCCGAAACCCTGCGGTGCTGGTGCGCTACCGAAACCAGAAAATTCGGAAATTCGGGCATTTTGCGGAGTAAGGTTCAGCCCTCCGGCTCGGGCGCAATGCCGCCCGAACGGCCGCAATGCCGCCCGAGCGGGCAGCATTGCAGGCGCCCGCTCAGCGGTGCCTGATAAACGTTTCCCGTTCCAGTTCCATGAAGGCCGTATCCAGTTCTTCTCTGGTGTTCATTACAATCGGTCCGCCCCAGGCAATCGGTTCCTTCAGCGGTTTGGCCGCAAACAGTACCAGTCTGGCACTCTCCGATGTCGAAGCAGTCAGACGCACAAGGTTTCCATTTTCCAGACGCACCGCTTTCCGGTATTCGATATACGTTTTTGGTTCTAAGCTTTCGGGGTCAAAAGACACCTTTCCTTCCATCGAATACACAAAGACTGTGTCCAGTTCGTCAACCGGTATATCGATGCCGGCACCCGGCTGCAGTGCGACATCCAGCAGCAGAGCATCGACATATGTTCCCCTGAAAGCACCGTCGGTTCCATTGAGCGAACCGCCAATGATGCGCACCGTCGCACCGTTTTCGTTTATTTCCGGAACCATATCCGCAGTTATATCGTGGTAGGCGGGGTCGTCCATCTTGTGGGCCGCGGGCATGTTGATCCACAGTTGGAGCCCAAGCATCCGGCTGGCTGCTTTCGGCATTTCCTGATGGATTATTCCGCTGCCCGCCGTCATCCATTGGCAGTCACCAGAGCCGATAGTCCCGCTGTTCCCCAGGCTGTCCCCATGATCGATCCTTCCCCGAATCAGAAAGGTCACCGTCTCGATGCCCCGATGCGGATGCCAGGGAAATCCCTTTGTGTAATCAGCGGGATTCTCCGAATCGAAGGCGTCGAGCATTAAAAAAGGATCAAAACGTTCTGTCGTCTTGGGGCCGAGTACCCGAACAAGCTTCACCCCCGCGCCGTCGACTGCGGGCGTTCCGCTGACCGTTTCCGCTACTGTCCGGTAGTGTCTAGTATCCATTGCATTTCTCCATGAACCGCTGTGAAGGAACGCTATTGTTCAATCAACTGGCGCTGCTCGTTTTCAGCAGACAGCTTGAAAAAACTGATCGTCTGTTTGAGCGTTTCGGCCTGGCCTGCGAGCTCTTCGGACATCGAAGCCGACTCTTCGGAAGCCGACGCATTCTGCTGCACTACCTGATCGAGCTGCGAAATCGCAGAATTAATCTGGCTGGCCCCGGCGTCCTGTTCATGGCTCGCCGCACTAATTTCCTGCACCAGATCGGCAGTGCGCTTAATTTCCGGAACCAGATTAGTTATGGTCAGTCCCGCTTCCTCTGCAATCTTGAGGCTGTCGCCGGACAGGATATTGATCTCTCCCGCTTCTTTTGAACTCCGCTCGGCCAGTTTCCCGACCTCGGAAGCAACAACGGCAAACCCCTTCCCGTATTCGCCTGCTCGGGCTGCTTCTATAGATGCGTTGAGCGCCAGCATATTGGTAGAACGTGCAATTTCTTCTATTATTCCAATCTTTGCAGCGATCTGTTTCATTGCCTCGACAGTCTGAAGCACCGCCTGACCGCCGGTTTCCGCGCTTTGCGCCGATTTTCGGGCAATCGCTTCGGTCATCTGGGCATTTTCGGCGTTCTGTCTGATATTTGCGCTCATCTGTTCCATTGAAGCGGATATTTCTTCTACGGACGCTGCCTGTTCGGTTGCACCCTGAGAAATGGACTGAGATGTCGCACTCAGCTGATCGCTTCCCGCAGAAACCTGGTCCGCCGCTTCTATTACCTGCCTGACGATACCGGAAAGACTTTCGAGCATCTGATCCAGGCTGCGTCCCAAGTCTCCAAGCTCGTCGTTTCTGTCAACAATCTTTTCCTTTTGTTTCAGGTCAACAGTATCAAACGATAAGTCTCCCCTGGCAAAGTCGTCCATCGCCAAACAGATAGTCATCAGCGGTTTTGTGATTCTCCGTGCAATAAGCACCGAAATAACCACTACAAGACCTATTGCTATAAGTGCCGCCACCGCAAGAAGCAGAATCAGGCTTCTGACAGATTCGTAAATTTCGTTTTCCGGAACCGTAATGCCCAAGCTCCAGCCGGGCGTGTTGGGTACGCGCACAAAGTACAAAACCATCTTGACGCCGTCGGGATTAATATACGTACCATTGCCCATTTCTTCCGCTACCGTGCGTTTTCCAAGACTATCCAGCCCCCGGTATCCTTCCTTGTCCGCGTCGCGAATATTCAGGTTCATGATTGCCTGGGGATCCTTGTGCGCAATCACCATACCGTCTTTATCCGCAATCCAGCCATACCCGGTTTTACCGACTTTAATATTTGTCACTATATTTGAAAGTTCTTCCAGCTTGAACTGCAGGGCTACAAAAGCCTTGTTTTTTCCGTCCTGAGCGGGAATTGCTACAGTGGTTACAATTATTGGCGCATTCAGCGATTTGGAGATAACTGCTTTTCCGACAGCTTCCTGCTTTCCGGAGACAAAAATTTCCTTAAAGTAATCCCGGTCCGAGACATTTCCTTTTGCGCCCTCCGACGACACGTAATCTCCGCTATTCCAGGCATAGAACGCCCCGACAACTTCCGGAGACAGATATTTTTTCTGATCCTTCATGGTGGCTTCTACTACTGCCGGATCGCCTTCAGACAGAACATTGCGCGATGACATAATTTTGAGCTGCCACTTGAGCTTGTCCATCATCTCGCCCAGTTCGTACGCCCGGGCAATGGAAATCTGTTCGTTGTCAGAAAGCACAATCCGTGTTACTTCCTGTGTCATGCTAATACCAATCAGCAGTATCATTCCTCCGATAAGAAGTGAAATAAACACCGAAAAAATTGCTGACATCTGTACAAGTAGGGACATTCTTCGTTTCATTTGTTCTCCTCCGGTAACTCGCTAACTACCAGTATCGTTGAACAGTCTCAACTTTGCAAATTGACTCAGCCTTCTTCCCCATGATACCGGTTCCGGTTCCACCGAGTTTCAAACGAGCCTCGCGCTGATCTGGAAACAGAACGAACTCCGGTGCTATAGTCCCTGGCATGAAAGAGACAACCAACCTGAAGCTTCTGTATGCATTCAACTTCTTAAAAAGCCTTCATTTTTTCGGCGCACTGTCCGTTCCGTTCTACACGATCCGGCTCGGCTTCACATACACCCACATGTTCTCGCTGGAAGCGATTTTTTCGGTACTCCTGTTTTTCTTTGAAATCCCGACCGGTGTTGTTGCCGACAAATTCGGCCGCCGTATATCTCTATTCCTCGGTTCCGTCCTGTTTGGTGCAAGCTTCGTCCTCTACGGCTTCGCCCGAACGTATCCTGTGCTCGTCATCATTCAGGCAACCTGTGCGCTCGGATTGAGCCTGATGAGCGGAGCGGACCGGGCGCTGGTATACGAAGTGTCGCGGGCAATAGACGATGATGCCGCCAACATTGCTGCGCGCAACGGCCGTTACGATTCCTTCGGCACTGCCGGCATGCTCGCAGCCTTTCCGATCGGCAGCGTGTTCGCAACGTCCGGCATCCTCTCCTATACTCAGGCGCTCGGAGCGGTATTCGTCGCAACCGGAGCGTCGATGCTTATTTCAGTGCTTCTCCTCATCCGCGTCCGCGAAAATCCCCGCCCGGTTCTCACGGAGCATCCCCTGGCGCTCGGCATACGCGGTTTTCTAACCCTGTTCCGATCCCGAGACCTTGCGCTTCTTTCTATAAATACTGCAGTCATTTCCTCTTTCACGTTCCTGATGTTCTGGCTGTATCAGTCCCTGCTCATGGAAATGAACTTCCCCGTCGCCGGTTTCGGATTTGTCGCAGCTGCCTTCAACGCCCTCGGCATGGTGCTGCTGTTCAATGTGGGAACTATCCGGAAAAAGCTGTCCGACCGCACATTCCTGCTGGCTACCTCTGTGCTTCCCGGCATACTCTACCTTGTCGCAGGCCTCTTCCCCGTGATACCGGTTGCCCTCATTGCCATCATGGGCGTAACAGCCATGCGCTTTATCCGCGCCCCGGTTACCGCCACACTCATCAACGACGGAATCGGAGACGAGCTTCGCGCAACGGTTCTGTCCGGGCTTTCCATGCTCGAGCGGATCGTCACGACGGGCTTTTATTTTGTGGTGGGTTTCTTGAGCGACCGCTCAGTGCCGCTTGCGTTACTTGTTATCGGGGTCCTCACTCTTCTTGTATCTTTTTTGGTCCGTCCGGGTCGAGGCCGAAGGACCCACCAAGCGCGAACGTCCCATCCCGGAGCCCCCGGGAGCGAAATCGTCACGTCCGGCGATATCTGATCCGGCGACTCAAAGCACCAGGGTGCTTCCACACTCGAACGGGCTCACGATTCCTCCCGCCAGGGCGGCGAGCGCCCGTTCTTCGTCCTTGCCGCTGCAGTGGCCGGTTATCGCCCGTCCTGTGCCGGAGCGCACGAGGTATCCGGCTGTTGCTTCCAGCCGTTCAGCGCCGCAGCCTGCAAGGTGGAGTCCTCCGGCGACAACCGCGATCCGCTCCCCGTTCGAAAGCGCTTTTGCGTGCTCGAGCGTATTGATCACGCCTGCGTGGCAGCATCCGGTAAGCACGAAGAGTCCGGTTGCGGTACGAACAGCAAGAAACAGTTCGTCGATCATTGCATCCGGAACCGTGCATCCTTTATCTGAAAAGAGCAGGGGGCTCGGGATTTCAAGCGGTTCAGTGCGGGGAATCGCACCGCCAAGAAAGGCGGAGCCTCCCGCAATATGGAGCAATTCGTCAACGGGGATAAAGCCGCCGCTGCCCGACTTCCCGGACTCGAAGCGCGTATCGAGTGGGCCGGGCGATTCCAGCGCGGCGCATGATTCAAGCGCGGCGCACGATTCCGGCGAAAGGCCGATGGGCCTGCATATGCCGGTTCGTGTGCTGTAATGTGGCGAGAAGACATGCTTGGACGCATACACAATCGAAGCCGGGTATCCGGCCTCCCGCTGCTTTTCCAGAAACTGCGCAAGCGCGTCGGTGTGATCGTAATGGCCGTGGCTCAGCACGACGGCGTCGGCTTCGAACGGATTGACGCCCGCGATGGGTGCGTTTGCAAACAGGGCGCCCCGCCCGGTATCGAACAGAATCCGGTATGGGCCTTCCGGTGTTTCGATGTCCAGGAACGCAGAAAATCCGTGCTCTTCGACGTACGGAGCTTTCGCCGTATTGTCCGCCAGTATCGTTACCTTGACCGATCGCGCCTGCACTTCCATCGGGGCTGTCTTTTAGTGGTCGCAGCCGTTAACGCCGGTTATGAGCGTGCCGGCAAGATACTGGGTAACGATCTCTTCCGAGGGAAGAGCGGGCGCTCCAACACATACGGAGATGCCGCGTTCGCTAAAGAGGTCGCGCGCCCGGGAGCCCATGCCTCCTGCGACAATGTGCGTCACTCCCGCATCTTTCAAAAATCGGGGAAGAAGTCCCGGTTCGTGCGGCGGAGCCGTGATGTAGTTTTTCTTGACAATCGTTTTTCCGTCGTCCGCGATATCGAACGAGTCGAAGCCGGCGCAATGTCCAAAATGCTGCGTGAGTTTTCCGTCTGCGACGGGTACTGCGATTTTCATGCCAATCCTCCAGAAATGTGTGCGTATGTGGCGCTGATAGGGGAATCCCTGAATCGTGCCACGTAGGGTTTTCCTTCGTCTCCCGAAATGCCGACCGAAGGATCTATCGGAATCGCCCCAAGAAAGGGGACGCCGTACTTTTCGGCGAGCTTTTTGCCGCCGTCCTTGCTGAATATATAGCTCACTTTGCCGCAGTCGGGACACACGAAGCCGCTCATGTTTTCCACGATGCCGGTTATCGGAAGATTGAGCTTTTCGCAGAATTTGATGGACTTGCTCACGTCAACGGCCGCGATGTTCTGCGGCGTGGTTACGATAATTGCGCCGTCCGCGTTTCCAAGGAGCTGTATGATCGACAACGGCTCATCGCCGGTTCCGGGCGGGCAGTCGACGATCAGGCAGTCCAGTTCGCCCCATTCGACGTCCTGGAGGAACTGCTTGATGACGCCGTTTTTCATCGGTCCTCGCCAGATGACCGGAGCGTCCTCGCTTTCGAGCATGAAGCCGATCGACATGACCTTGAGATCGTTCAGCTCGCCAATGACTGCCGGCAGGAGCTTTTCCCCTTCGGATTCAAGGGACGTCTGGCGGAGCCCCACCATGGTCGGAATGCTCGGTCCGTGGATGTCGACATCCAAAAGACCTACCCGTTTTCCCGAGAGTGCGAGGCTTGCTGCGAGGTTGACCGCGACGGTGCTTTTGCCCACGCCGCCCTTTCCCGACATGACGATGTGTTTTTTCGCCACATGCTCCATTTTTACGCTTTCAATTGACATACGGTCCCCCATATTTCCGAGATGGCGGCGGTAGTTGCGGTCGGTTTTTGCGACCGGGACTCCGCGTATTCGACGATTGTTTTTTTTCTGATCTGCGCGCGGGTGATTGCGCGATTGTACGGAAGCTGTCCTGCAAACGGAATGTTGTTGCGTGTGCACCAGTCCTTGATTTCTCCTGTAACCGTTTCGTTTATATCCGCTTTGTTCACGCAGACGGCAAAGGGTACGCTGAAATGCCGGGCAAGGCCTGCGACGCGTTCAAGATCGTGGACGCCCGATACGGTCGGTTCGGTTACGATGAGCGCAAGGTCGGCTCCGGTTACGGAGGCTATAACGGGGCATCCGGTTCCCGGGGAGCCGTCAATGATAAGCCAGTCGGCGTTTTGTTCGGCGGCGATTTTCTTTGCTTCCTTGCGGACGCTCGTCACGAGCTTTCCCGAGTTTTCCGCCCGGGGATCGAGCGCTGCATGCACCATCGGCCCGAATCTGGTGTCCGAGACAAAAAGGTCGCCGCAGCGGCGGTCTACAAAGTCTATTGCACCGGGCGTGCAC
>SHOL01000097.1 GCA_004294945.1 Treponema sp. | reverse complement strand
TGCCGTCGTTCTGCTTGCCGTCGCTGCCGTCGTTCTGCTTGCCGTCGCTGCCGTCGTTCTGCTTGCCGTCGCTGCCGTCTTTTTGTTGGCCGCCGTCCTTCTGATCGCCATTTTGCTGTTGTTCGCCGTCTTGTTGTCCGTTTTTCTGCTGCTCTTGCTGTTGTTGCTGTTTTTCCTGTTCTTCCTGTTCCCGGCGCTGGTACAGGATTTCGAGGTTGATCCGGCTTTCGTCCGAGAGGATGGAGCCCAGGTCGACAATGCGCTCGAAAGCTGCGATGGCCGCGCCGGTATTACCGGAGGCGGCGGTTTCCTGGCCGTAGAGATATAGAAGCTGGGCGCGCTTCGAGCGGGAGAGTCCTTTTTCCAGCGTCATGTGGGAAAGACGCGCGAGAGCGGCTTCGTCCGCGGGAGACTGCCAGCCGGTATCGGCGGCGGCTCCTGCTGCTGCGCTGGTCTGACCGCCTGTTGGGCTCCCAGCAGCTGCGCCGATCTGGTTTCCAGCCCGGCCGGAAGAAGAAGCGGTGTTCGAACCGGACGAACCGTTCGCGGGAGCGGAACAGGAAGTAGCGAAAAACGACACAAATAGAAAAGCGAACACGATCGAAGATGAAAAGAATCGTCCGAGAATTCCCCGGCGGGCACTACCGCCCCGGCGGCCAGCTGTGCGCGCCCGTTCCGATCCGCCGGGACCGGAGCCGACGTTCGAGCCGGGGCGCCCGGTTTTTCCCGGGCGAAAAGCCGAGACTGCGCGGACAAGCGGAAGCGCGAGCAGCAGGAAAAACACCGGCCACAGAAGAAACCAGGAGCCTTCGTCCCAGAAAGTATAGGTGGAAGTGGACGAGGAGGTCGGTTTGCGCCGGGCGCTGTATTCGTCGGAAAGACGCCACAGGGGCGTGCCGGAACCGAAGTATTCGCCTCCGGGAACCGCTGCGGCCACCTGGCGAAGCAGCTCTTCGTCAAGGGCGGAAACAACGCCCCGCTCGGGAACTTCGGCGCCCGTCGTGGAACCGACGCCCCAGATGTAGAGCCTGACGCCGGAATCGGCCAGAGCCTGCGCGGCTTCAACGGGGAAGCTTTCCTGGTCGCCGCCGTCGGTAAACACCCAGACAGCAAGATTTTTCGAGGACGAAACAAAGTTTTTCTTTACCATGCGCAGAGCGTCGCCCAAAAGAGTGCCGCCCCGGGATGTCGAGCCCGCGTCGAGAAGGCGCACTGCATTCGAGAAAAACACCCGATCGGTCGTGAGCGGGCACTTGGGCACAGAGGTTCCGGCGAAAGCGACTAAGGCGGTGCGGTCGCCGGAGAGCGTCGGCACCAGGTCCGACAGCGCGTTCTTGACGGCATCGAGCCGCGAAACACCTGAACCGCCGGAAGCGGATACCGCCAAGCCGCCGCCCAGATCGGCGGTGTTCATCGAGCGCGACACGTCTACCAGAAACAGCGCATCCTGCCCCGCTTCGGTCGCTTCGTCGCGGTGCGGGTTCCACACCGGCCGGGAAAGTGCGCACACAACACAGAAAAGCGAAACGGCGAGAACCGCGATGCGCAACCGGCCGGGAAAAAGAGATTGCGGGCCCGAGGCGTGCGAACTGGCTTCAAAGCGTTCGCGCCAGAACCGGGCGCGCAGCTCGAAGCGGATACTGACCCCTACGACGGCGACAGCGGGAACAAGCAACACAAAAGCTTCGGGACGGAGTACAGTCATGGATCCATCCTTTTTAAAAGAAGGTGGCGTGCAACGGGGGCAAGAACGAGCAACGCAAGGAGGAGCGCAAGACCGGCTTCGAGATCCGGCTCGGACCTTCTTTCGCGTTCGTTCCGCAATTTCACGGTTTCCCGCTCGGCGATGTCTGCATAAAACCGGGCAAGCTCGTCCAGGTTGTCCGCGCGGTAGTAGCGGCCGCCGGTTTCTTCCGCAATCGAAGTCATGAGCTTTTCGTCCAGCGACACGGGAACACCGACCGGCTGCCTGCCGAAAAACGTGTCCTGCATGACGTAGCCGTCTCCGCCAAGTCCGATGGTATACACGACGACGCCCGCACCGGCGGCCAGCTTTGCAGCCTCTGCAGGATCGGTTTCGCCGCGGTTGTTCTGCCCGTCGGTCAGGAGAATGATGATGCTCTTTTCTTCAAGGTGGGCCGCGGCGAGCACGAGCGCGTCGCCGATCGCAGTGCCGTCCTCGGCCTCGGTTTCGGGAAGCTCCACGAGCTGGAGAAAGTCGGCGAGCACCGAGCGGTTCGGCGTGAGCGGCGTGTTGGTTTCCGGATAGCGCGCAAAGGTAATAAGCGAAAACTGGTCGTTCGCCCGTTTCGAGAGGAACTCGCGGGTGACAGCCTTGACGCCGTCGATCCTGCGCATTTCGCTCCCGTCGTAGGGGATAATCGCCTGCATGGAGCTGGAGCGGTCGATGACGAGCGCGATCGCTAGTCCTTCGGCGGATTCCTGCGCGGGATCGGGAAATCGCTGCGGACAGGCGAGGAGCCAGACCGAAAGAAAGAGCGCGAGCGCTTCGAATACTTCGGGCAGAGAACGGAGGCGCACGCGCCAGGAACGGGAAGCAGCAGAGAGAAGCGGAGCGTCGCCCGAGGAGAACGAGGGCGTGCGCGCGCGGAAGCGCGCAAACACCGCAATAGATGCGGGTATTAATAGAAGAAACAGCGCGGGATGCGCAAAGTTTGTCGAGGGCAAAAAGCTCATTGTGCAGCCTCCCCTGTTCCCGTATAGAGCTTCTGTGCGTCGAGCGTAAGGGGCTCGGTGCGATCTCCCGCTTCGGAGGCGACGGTAAAGAGAACGATTTCGTTTCTGCCGGAAGTACCGTCGGGTACAAGGATCCAGTCGCCTGATTCTGTTATCCTGAAATACAGGCGCGATCCGGTTCCGGATCGCTCGTGATCGAGAATCGAAGCTGCTATGGTCTTGCCCCCCGGGGATAGGATTTCAGGGCTGATTCCGGATGTCCCGCTTCGATATATGACTGCTACAAGATCACCAATGCGCGGCTGTTCGGGACTCCAGTGGACTAAGGCTCCGTCGGGCAGTTGGAGTTCGGCATGCCGGGGTGCGCACGAAACGGCACAGAGGCAGAGCGCGATCGAAAGCGGCAAGAGCGGCAGGAACGGCACGAGCGTTTTATGCACGGGTTCGCCTCCGGAAGAGGTCCATGAGGGGCGGGATACAGTCAGTGCCGGCGTCGAAGGTTTGATTGCGGACTCCTGCCTTGCGGAAAGCGAGGGCAAGAGCGGCGGAGCGGTTTTTTTCGGCGGTGCGCAGGAGGTCGAGGTTTTGTCGGGAAGAAAGGTCTACCCAGAAGCGGGCGCCGGTTTCGGGGTCGACGACGGGTGCAAGGCCTGCGTGAACGCTGCCCTGCACTACCGGATCGCGAAGGCGGAGGGCAATAACGTCGTGCGCAAGGGCAAGGGCGCCGAGGCGTTTTACGGCAGTGGCGGTGGCGGCAGAGGCGGCAGTAGCGGTGGACGGGGAATCGGTGCCTGTCCAGTCGCTGAGAATGATGACGGTCGACCGTGTGCGGACGCTGTTCATGAAAAAGTTGAAAAGGGGCGCAAAAGATGTGCGCGCCGACGACGGTTCGTCGGATACGGACAGTTCGATTGCCGCCCAGAGGGCTGCTTCTCCGCGCGCTGGCTGGATTGTTTTTTCGATGGTATCGGTAAAGGTTACCAGGCCAAAGGGGTCTCCCTGGGTGACGGCGGCCCAGCCGAGCACTGCAAGGATTTCTCCGGCAAGACGCGCTTTTGGGCCGTTCATGGAAGCGGAGCGGTCCAGGGCGAACCAGATGCGTTGCTGGCGTTCTTCGGTAAACTGTCTGAGCTGCGCGCGTCCGGAGCGGGCAGTGGCTTTCCAATCGATGCGGCGGATGTCGTCGCCGATCACGTACTCGCGGAGGTCGCGGAACTCGAGCCCCTGCCCCCGCATGTTGGACTCCCATTCGCCCATGAACCGGTGCGAAACCAGGCGGAGCGCCCGCACTTCCAGCTCTTTGACGCGCTGCCGGAGGGCGGCGTCGATCATGGCGCGGGAACTCCTGCTACGATGCGCGCGACTGCCTGATCGGGTGTCATGCCGTCGGCGAGGGCTTCGTAGCTTAAAAGGATGCGGTGGCGGAGAATCCAGGGGGCGACCGCCTGCACGTCTGCGGGAAGCACGAAGGAGCGGCCCTGCATGAGCGCGCGGGCGCGGGCTGCACGTAGAAAAAAGACGACGGCGCGGGGACCGGCGCCCCAGCGGACAGTTTCCGCGAGCTCAGGATCGATGGAGCCAGGATTGCGGGTGGTGCGCACGAGATCGACAATGTATTCTTCGATTTTCGGGTCGACATGCACTGTTGCGGCGAGCTCGCGCAGAGCTGCGATGTCTTCGCCGGTCAGGACGGGGTAGATTTCCGGATCAGCTTCCTTTTTCAGGCGGAGTACCGCGAGCTCTTCGTCACGAGAGGGGTAGCCAACCAGGATTTTGAACATGAAGCGGTCCAGCTGGGCTTCAGGCAGAGGATAGGTTCCTTCCTGCTCGATGGGGTTCTGGGTGGCAAGTACCATAAAGGGTTTCGGCAGCGCATGGGTGGCGCCGCCAAGGGTTACCTGCTTTTCTTCCATCGATTCGAGCAGGGCAGACTGGACTTTTGCCGGCGCGCGGTTAATTTCGTCGGCGAGGACGAGGTTAGCGAACACGGGACCGGTATGCACGGAGAACTGTCCGGTCTGGGGATTGTAGATCTGGGTACCGACCAGGTCCGACGGCAGAAGGTCCGGGGTAAACTGGATGCGGCTGAATTCCAGCGACATGAGGCGGCCGAGGGTGCGCACTGCGAGGGTTTTCGCGACGCCGGGAACGCCTTCGAGAAGGACGTGCTGGCCGGATACGAGGGCGAGCGAGAGAGCTTCGATCAGTTCTTCGTGGCCGACGATAGCTTTTGCCATGCCGGATTTCAGGGCCGAGAATGCTCCCAGAGCCCAGTCGATGTTTTTATTCTGTTCCATGACGGGTTTAAATATACCAGGATTGCGGCGCATTGGACAAGAAAAAAGGCTCGGAAACGCAGGGCGTCCCAGCCTTTGCCTGCTGTTTCCGGGATTTCTGTCCCGGAACGCATGTCTTATTTTGCAATCAAGTCCAGAAGACCGTACACGACAAAGGCCGGCCAGACAATCGCCTTGAGAAAGCCGAGGACGCCAATCCAGAAGCCGGTCGCATGCGAGATAAAATACACCGCAGCGCCGATAAAGCCGAGTCCGTACACAGCGCCTGCAGGCGCCGCTCCGCCGCCGGATTTTTCCGGCTTTTCACAACAGTCACTCATAATTTCCTCCATTATTTCTTTGGTTTGAAGCCGCGCGCTATCAAGATAACGCCGATTCCGACAAGAACGAGAGGCAGGATAAGTCGGTTCGCTTCGAGGAACCGGAAAAAGCTGCCCATCAGTATGCACGCAAACGAGACTCCCGCGACTGCGCCGAGCACCGTAATTGCCACGAGCAGGGGCTGGGGACGGCCGGTATACAGATACAGCTGATACAGGCCAACCATAACGGCCAGGAGGTACACTGGCCAGGTAGAGGCGGAAAAACGCCAACCGGTAAAGACTTCGAAAAAGAACAGGAGGCCGATAACGGTCAGAATGCCGCCGGGAACCAGAAGGCCTGGCGCGTCGCGTTTGGCAAAAAAGGCCGCTTCAAAACAGAGTCCGGGAACCAGGATGAACAGAGGCCAAAAATTGTGCATGGAAAAAAAGTTAAGGCGGAATACGGTGTCCGCCAGAAGAAGGCCTCCCAGAAAAAGACAGACGACGCCGATGATCAGTTTGAGCGGATCGCTAACGGGCGCGCCGGACTTTTCGGCGCCGGCCTTTTCGGCGCCGGACTTTTCGGCACCGGACTTTTCGGCACCGGACTTTTCGGCGCTAAAATCAGTGTGTTCGTTCATGTGTTATACTCCCCATGGATACGGGAAGTATAACACGCAGATCGAGCGGTGGTGTTACTGTGTGCAGATAAAAAGCGCCCTGACAATACAGATTTCGGGTTGGGCGAACGTCAGTCCTTCCAAGGAAAGATAAAGCTCTTGAGCGTCCGGTGTCCGACCGTATCTTCATCCTCGGACAGCAGTTCGGCCCAGGGAACAGACTTTCGCGCTTCGCGGACGTCCAGTTCGGGGTGCTCTTCGAGCCAGTCGTATTTATACATGCGCAGACGGAACGCGTTGTTATGCGCAAGAATCATACCGGCAAAACCCGGCATCAGCATAACCATGACGAGAGACAAGACCGTCAGTACAAGACTGTACAAGAACATGAACAGCGAAAAACCGGGATTGTCGAAAAAGATAATGAAGGACTTTTTCAGGCATTTGACAAAGTTGGTATCGAGCTGGCTGCGGATCGGCAGAAACCACTGGAGAGACAGCGCGACGACGACGGTCACCCAAAAAATGACGATGGAGAGGGCAAGACCGATCATGTTGCCCAGGGAAAAGTAATACGGAAAAGCGACGGAAGCGACGAACACGATTGCGGCAATCAGAAGACCAAAGAGGGCGCCATGTTTCCAGGAAGCGCCAAAGGCCTCGCCGATGTCCGAAGCAGAAAAGCTTTCGTACTTTGACACCTTTGCCATCAGGGCTGAAATGGTCAAAAACAGCACGCCTTCTGCGGCAGCAGAAAGAACGAGCATGAAAATGGAAAGGGGCAGAAAAAAGAGCGTCGCTCCCGCAAGAAACCAGCCGCCAAAGGCGACCGCAAGGATCGCGACATTCATCACCAGTATAGACAGCAGGTTGTCCCATCCGTCGTAAAATGCTTTCTTGATAAAAAATCCAATCATGACGGTATAGTAGCACAAGCAACCTGATTTTACTATATTAGGTGCATTGCGGTTACACCGATCCGGCTTCCGCATTGTCTTTTTACGAACTGGAGGAACAATGAAAAAACGTACCCACAACCAACACACTACAGCAAGAACTGTACTGATTGCCCTGATTGCTGCTGCATCCATCGCATCCGCATCGTGCTCCAAAAAGGCTCAACCCGCAGCAGCACAAGCCGAACCGGCCGGAAACACGGCACCGGAACGGATAATCGCCGTCTTCGTGCCGGGCATTGTATCCGGCAGTCCGGTCTACGAAATGCTGGTCGCCGGCGTCTCGAAAGCGGTAGACGAGGCAGCGGAAGCCGGCGCTTCGATCCGGGTCCAGGTTATCGAAGCCGGAACCAAACAGGCAGACTGGGGCGCAAAGATGACAACCCTTGCGGCAAGCCAAAAATATTCGCTGATCGTCTCTTCGAACCCCGCCCTGCCCGAAATTGTCGATCCGATTTCAAAGCAGTTTCCCGCGCAAAGATTCGTTATATTTGATTCGTTCTTCGAAGGGAATCCGTCTATAACGACATACCGCTACAACCAGCGCGAACAGGGGTACCTTTCCGGCTATATGGCAGCGCTTGCAAGTTCAAGTTCGATGAAATATGCGAACAAGGCGAAAAAGATCGGGCTTGTTGCGGGGCAAGAATATCCGGCAATGCTTTCTGTAATCCTTCCGGCATACCTTGAAGGCGCCCAGGCAGTCGATCCGGAATTCGAGGTGGATTTCCGGGTAGTCGGCAACTGGTACGATGCGGCGAAAGGAGCGGAGCTTGCCCGGGCGATGTTCGAATCGGGTGTGGACGTTATTATGCCGATTTCCGGCGGAGCGAATCAGGGCGTTGTTGCGGCAGCCCGGGAAAAGGGCTTTTATGTGGCCTGGTTCGACGACAACGGCTACGCGAAGGCTCCGGGCTATGTGGTTTCCAGCTCGATTATGGCGCAGGAACGGCTCGCATACGAAAAAACACGGGAATGGATACAGGGAACGCTGCCGGAGGGCACGGCCGGAACTGTGGGCATTGCAGACGGCTATGTCGATTTTGTGTCCGACGATCCGCTGTATGTCGAAACCGTACCGGTTGCCTTGCGCGAACAACAGGCTGCGCTCCTTGCCAGACTGAAAAACGGAGAACTCGCACTCCCCGTAAAATGAAAAAAGCAGAACTCCGGCACATTCGGAAAATATTCCAGACGCGGGGAGATTCAGGCGAAGAAATACACAGCCTGGCCGCGCTCGACGACGTCACGCTTGCGTTCAATCCCGGCGAAGTGCACACCATTCTCGGCGAAAACGGCGCAGGGAAATCTACCCTGGTGCACATTCTGTCGGGTCTTCACCAGCCGACGAGCGGCGTAATTGCCATAGGTGAAAGCGAGTTCGCGGGAGTGACGCCGTCCGAGGCTATCGGAAACGGCATTGCGATGGTGCATCAGCGGCCGCTGTTGTGCGACGAACTGACTGTGACAGAAAACATTCTGCTCGGCACAGGCGGCTTTTGCGCACAGTTGAAAAAGGCAGAAGCCGGTATACGCGCGATCGCCGAAAACTGGGGCATCGAACTGGATCTTTCGCGAAAAACCCGTTCGCTCGATCCGGCGGAACGCTTTTATACTGCCGTGCTCGCAGCGCTGGTGCGAACCCCTGATTTTCTGATCCTCGACGAACCGGCATCCATTCTGTCCGCCGGAGAGTATACCTCCTTTTTTACCGCCCTTCGCGGGCACTGTTCGCGCGGACTGGGCGTTGTACTGATTACCCACCGCGTTGCGGAAGCGATTGCCTGGTCGGACCGGATTTCGGTGCTCAGGGAAGGGCGGCTAGTTTTTACTGGCACCCCGCCCGCGGCCGGCGAGCTTGAAACGCTGATAGATCCCGAAGGACTTTCCCGCCGCGGCGCACGCAACACGGAGCGCACGCACACTGCCAGCGTCACCGCATCCGCACCTGGCGCACCCGAGCTTGCCGCAGGGGGCGCCGGAGTTGCACGAGGCGCAGGGGGTGCCGGCCTCACCGTGCAGCTGCTTGCGGCAAAAAGCCCCAACCGGACACCACTTTCCAATATATCCTTTTCTGCGCCGGCCGGACGCATCACCGCAATTTACGGCCTTCCCGGAAGCGGGCTTTCGACCCTCGAAGACGCGCTTTCCGGAATGCTGAAATGCAGTTCCGGCTCGGTCACCACCGGAAGCGCCACACTCGACGCGGTTAACATGACGCCAGCGGCTCTGCGACACGCGGGCATTGCGTTCGTTCCGTCAAACCGCACCTTCCGCGGGTCGAATCCGGACCTCACAATCGGCCAAATGCTTTGTGCCTACCGCATGCCCCGTTTTATTCACGAACGCCGGACAATCAACGATTTTGCAAAGAAAATTCTTGAGGAAGAACATATCAACGCCCCACTTTCGCGAAAAACTTCGACTCTTTCGGGCGGACAGCTGCAGCGGCTCGTCCTCCAC
>SHOL01000096.1 GCA_004294945.1 Treponema sp. | reverse complement strand
CTCCTTTACACACATGGCGGCGTTTATTCGCCGTCTGTAAGGAGCAGGTTGCGCAGCGCGCAGCTCGCGGCGCGCAGGTTGCGGCGCTCCGGCTTATCTCGCACAGCTCGCGCGGCGCGCAGGTTGTGGCGCTCCGGCTTATCTCGCACAGCTCGCGGCGCACAGCTCGCGCGGCGCGCAGGTTGTGGCGCTCCGGCTTTTTTTTGCCCGCTGCCCTGTGTTGAAACAGCCCTTCTATTCGGGTACAATCATTCACCCGGAAATACACCTTCCGATACATCATTTTCGAATCTGGAGCATACTATGTCTGATATACGAACCGAATGGCGCGCTCATGTCGCCGCCGCACTGACCGAAATCATCGCTTCGAAGCTGCCCGGTGCTGAGCCCGTCTCCGCGGAGTCGGTTGCGGCGGAAGTTCCTCCCGATCCCAAAATGGGCGATATCGGCTTTCCGATGTTTTCGTTCGCCAGGAGCCTCAAAATGGCGCCTCCGGCTATCGCAGCGGAAGTCGTCAGGATTCTGGAGGCAAAGCCTGAAACCGCAGTGATCGGCAGCGTCAAAACGGTCGGTCCCTATGTCAACGTATTCCTTGCCAAAGGCACAGTTGCCGGGAAAATCCTCTCCGACATTCTTGCCGCCGGCGAATCCTGGGGCAGGACGGGCAGCCTGGCCGGCCGCCGCATAATGATCGAGTTCTCCAGTCCGAACACCAACAAGCCGCTGCACCTCGGGCATTTGCGAAACGACGCGCTCGGCGAAAGCGTGTCCCGCATCGTCAAATTCTGCGGGGCCGATGTATTCAAGGTCAATATAATCAACAACCGCGGCATCCACATTTGCAAATCCATGCTCGCCTACCGCAAGTTCTTCGCCGGCAAGACACCCGAATCTGAAGGCGTCAAAAGCGACCGCTTTGTCGGCGACTGCTACGTAGCGTTCAACAACTATTCCAAAGAGCATCCGGAGCAGGCCGAAGCCGAAGCCCAGGATATGCTGCGCGCCTGGGAAGCCGGTGACGATGAAACCCTCGCTCTGTGGAAACAGATGAATGCCTGGGCCGAAAAGGGAATCCAGCAAACCTACGTGCGTACGGGCATTTCATTCGATAAAATTTATTACGAAAGTGATACCTATCTCAAAGGCAGGGAAGAAATCCTTGCCGGACTTGACCGGGGTATCTTTTACCGGGAAGAAGACGGATCAGTCTGGGTGGATCTTGAACCGATCGGTCTTGACAAAAAGGTGCTGCTGCGCAAGGACGGCACCGCACTCTATATGACGCAGGATATCGGCACGGCAATTTACCGTCATGGCGACTGGGCGTTCAACCAACTGGTGTACGTCGTCGGAAGCGAGCAGCAGTATCACTTCAAGGTGCTGTTCTACGTGCTCAGGCAGCTCGGCTACGACTGGTCGAAGGATTTGTTCCATCTGTCCTACGGTATGGTGAATCTCCCGGAAGGAAAGATGAAAAGCCGCGAGGGGACGGTTGTCGACGGCGACGATCTGATTAACAGCCTCAGGGACGGCGCTCTGGAAGAAATTCAGGCAAAGGGCCGCGAGGAAGAAGTCGGCGAACCGGAAGCAGTCGCGGAAAAGATTGCGCTCGCCGCCCTGCATTATTTCCTGTTGCAGGTAAGTCCTACCAAGGACATGATTTTCAATCCGAAGGAATCCCTGTCGTTCCAGGGGAATACCGGACCGTATCTTCAGTACATGGGAGCGCGTATTTCGTCAATCTTGCGAAAAGCCGAATCCGATCCCGCTCTGGCAGCCGGAACAGCAGATCCCGGTTTACTTGTGCACGAAGCCGAGTGGGAACTTCTTAAGACGTTGTCGGAATTTCCAAAACAGGCAGAACGCGCCGCGGCACATCTTGATCCGAGCGTCCTGGTCTCGTACCTCTACGATGTTTCGCGCTGCTTTAGCCGTTTTTATCACGACTGCCCGATTCTTGCGGCCGGCACAGCCTCGCTTGCACGGTCCCGTCTTGATCTGGTCCGGGCAACCCGCATTGTGCTGAAAAATGCGATGGAGCTGGTGCTCGTTCCCTTCCTTGAAGTAATGTAGCCATCCCGATTCCGAATGCAGCAGCTCTGGTGCGTGCTGTGTACAAGAATCTTGCTCTTTTGTTGCAGTTTGATTACAATTAGAGTATGCATCGGTTTCAGGATGTTCGCTTGAAATACATCCTGAGGCTGCAGTGCATCTGTTCGCATGCTCGACATGCGCGCGGAAAATTGTATTCAAGCTGTGTACAGGAGTAATCTATGAAAAGGTGTGCGGTTGTATGTTCGCTGATTCTGCTTGCGGTCGTTTCTGTTTTTGCCCAGGTAAAAGCGAAAGACGGCGTATATTTTGCCCAGGGCGACTCGTTCGGCTCATCAGGCTGGAAGTCGCAGGTTGTCCTTGAAGTCAGGGGCGGGAAAATTGTTCGTGCTGAATGGAACGGCGTATCCAATATCGCAGGGGC
The DNA here is from genome assembly GCA_004294945.1 of Treponema sp. Taxonomy (GTDB): domain Bacteria; phylum Spirochaetota; class Spirochaetia; order Treponematales; family Treponemataceae; genus Teretinema. Next base: position 6,910 of record SHOL01000096.1, on the reverse strand, counting down.
TACAGACAAGAAAAGCTGGGCGAAAGCCGGAAACTACGGTATGGCCAAGGCTGCAAAACAGGGCGAATGGGACAAGCAGGCGGCGGCTGCCGAGGCCTGGCTGGTTAAAACCCAGGATGTCGGTTTCAAGGGTTTGAACAAAGACGGCAAAACCGATGCAATCTCCGGAGCTTCTATCACCCTTACCGAGTTTTTCACGCTGGCGAACAAAGCGCTCGCCTCCGCTCCGGTTGCAAAGGGGATGTATGCTAAAGACGGCTGGTATTACAAGGAATCTGCCGACTTCGATCCCAAGAGCGGCTGGAAAGAAACCATACTGGTTTCCGTGGTAAACGGAACGGTTGTTGATGTTCTGTGGAACGGAATCAGCAAAGACGCCTCTAAAAAGTCCAAGCTTGTGGAAGCTGTCGAGGGACGCTACGGAATGGCAAAAGCCGCAAAGAAGGGCGAATGGCATATTCAGGCTGCTGCTGTGCAGGATGCCATAATCAAGGCGCAGGATCCGGCAAAAATTGCGGTCAAGGCAGACGGATATTCCGATGCAATATCGGGTGCTTCAATTCATGTCACCGGAGTAGCTCTTGCAGCGGAAGCGCTGAAAGCCGCCAGATAACACGGTCCGGCTGTGGCAGATGTAGCGGCTGTAGAGATTGTCCGGCGGGCCGGTTGTGGCGACTGCCCGCAGCTTTTTTGCGTGTGAGTACTGAAGCCCGGAACGTGTGTCCGGGCTTTTTTGTTTGATGGACACGGATTTTGTCCTGAAAGCGTTTCCAGTGGACCGGGAATACAAACGGACTAATTTCGCCCGGTGTGCGCTCTATTGACTCTTTGCCCGGATCCATACTATAACATTTAATACGTGTTGTAATGTGCCTTCGGTGTACACCCGTTAATATGCCGAAGAAACGTGTAATTTATTATTATAGAGGTTCATGATGTACGCACTTGTCGAGTATAAGGGTAAACAGTATAAAGCCGAAAAAGGCGCCCAGCTCAAAGTCGATCTCATCGACGCCGAGAAGGGCTCCAAGATCGATATCGATTCCGTTTTGATGGTTTCCGGAGACGGAAAGGCAACCGTAGGCACTCCCTACGTCAAGGGCGCAAAAGTCCAGATCGTAGTAGGGGATAACGTTCGCGATCCGAAAGTGATTGTCTACAAGTACAAGCGCAAGAAAGACTATCACCGGACAATCGGTCACCGCCAGCAGTTTACGATGGTAACCGTCGAGGATATTGTCGGGGTTTGACAGGTGATAGATGTCGTACTTGTCCTTGACGCTGATGGATGCCTGTCATCTGTCGAAGCGAACGGACATGCCGGGAAAGGCGTTCGCGGTTCGGATCCTGTATGCGCAGCCGTGACCGTGCTTCTCCGGACGACCTTGGCGGTGCTTGAAGGGGCTGTCCCCGGAATCTCCGCCGCATCTACCGGACGCGGATCGCTCGCATTCCGCGCACCGGCAGCAGCAGAAGAGACAATCGCTCTTTTGCGATACGCAGCGGTTTTTTTGCTGGAGGGCATCGGCTCTTTGCAAAAAGAATATCCGGATGCGGTACTCATGCGGGTTGAACGCACAAAGCTAATCTTGGAGGATTGATATGGGACGCAGTAAAGGTGGTAGCGGTGCCAAGAACGGCCGCAGGTCAAATCCGAAATATCTCGGAGTTAAAGTGTTCAGCGGCCAGGTTGTGACCGCCGGTTCAATTCTCGTACGCCAGCGGGGAACAAAGATTCACCCGGGCAACAACGTAGGTCTTGGCGGGGACGACACCCTGTTCTCGACCATCGACGGTGTGGTAAAATACCACAGCCGCAAGGGCAGAAACCTTGCATCCGTCGAGCCGGTTCAGGCTTGATCTGTAGCGGAAGTAGGCCGGCGCATGTTCGCCGGCTTTTTTTTTCTTTGTAGCGGAGTTTCAGTATGGTTAAATTTGCGGACGAGGCGGTTATCGATGTAGCCTCCGGCAAGGGCGGCAACGGATGCGCTGCCTTCCGCCGGGAAAAGTATGTTCCGCTGGGCGGCCCGGCGGGCGGCGACGGGGGACGCGGAGGCGATCTGGTATTTGAAATCAGGAGGAACCTTCGTACGCTCGTGCATCTGCGGTATTCGCATACCTTCAAGGCTAAAAACGGCGGCGACGGCATGGGAAGCAAACGTTACGGCAAGGATGGCGAGGACTGTATCGTCCCGCTGCCTCCGGGTACGATAATCCGCGACGCTGAAACCAACGACATTATCCACGATTTTGGACTGGAAACAGAAGGCCGCTTCGTTTTCCTCAAAGGTGGAAACGGTGGCTGGGGAAACGTTCATTTCAAGACTTCGGTCAATCAGGCTCCCCGTACCGCGCTTCCTGGCCAGAGCGGCGAAACGAGGCGCATAAAAGTCGAACTGAATATCATAGCAGATATAGGCTTCGTCGGATTTCCGAATGCAGGAAAATCGTCGCTGCTCGATTACTTTACCAATGCACGTCCCAAGATTGCCCCGTATCCGTTCACCACAAAAATACCGAACCTTGGCGTTCTCCGGGTTGACGACGAACAGGATATTATCCTTGCGGACATACCCGGAATCATCGAAGGTGCGTCCGAAGGACTGGGCCTTGGTATCCGGTTTCTCAAGCATATTTCCCGTTCGGTCGGGCTGGCTTTTATGATCGATCTTTCGGATGACGATTTTCTTGAGTCCTACGAAAAACTCCAGGGCGAACTGGCGAACTTTTCGCCGGAACTGGCCAGGAAAAATCGCGTCATTATTGCGAACAAGCTCGATATTCCCGGAACGGGCGAGCGATTTGAACTGCTGAAAGCCCGGCATCCCGACCTGACAATTTTCGGAATTTCGATACACAACCGCTGGGGACTCGATGCCGTACGCGATGCGTTTATCTCTATGGTAAACGCCGCCGATGTGCAGCCCGTGCAGGATTCTCCGGGCTCCGGGCTGTTTCAGGCTACCGGGCCGTTCTTGGCTTCGGAACAGTCTTCTGCGCCTGACGATTTCATGAAGGCAGATCTTGAAGATGTTCCGTACGTTCAACCGGAGGAAGGCGATTACGGGGCGACAGTGAGCCTGAACCGAAAGCGAAAAGGTCGACGCAAGTGAAAATCGCGGTTTTCGGGGGATCGTTCGATCCGGTACACATCGGTCATCTGGCCCTTGCCGACGCCGTACGCACAGAACTTGGCTATGATTTGGTACTCTTTGTACCGGCATATATTTCGCCGCATAAAGCAGACGAAAAACCGCTCCCGGCTTCCATACGTCTGGATATGCTTTCTCGGGCACTGGAAGGCAGTTCCGGTTTTGCTGTTGAACCCTGCGAGCTTGAGCGGGGCGGCGTTTCCTATACGATAGATACGCTTAACACTGTCCGAAAGAAATTTGAATCTGTCCTGGAGGGAAAACCGGGGCTGGTGATCGGAGCAGACTTGATTCCAGGGTTTTCACGCTGGAAGAATCCTGATGCGATTGCCGAAACCGCAGATATTATACTTGCGTCGCGTCCTGTGGCTCCTGTACCGGCAGGCGGGAAACTCGGCACTCCGGCGCTCTCCGGATCGTGTGTTCACGGGTGCGGGTTCTTTTGGCCGCACACGCATCTGTCCAATACTGAACTTTCGATATCGTCCACGGCGATACGCGAAGCGATCCGCAACGGGGGCAGCTGGCGTTATCTTGTATCCGATCCCGTATATCGGTATATTACAGCCTGCAGTGTCTATGAATGACGAACAAATTGAAGAAGCAATAGTACGCGTCGATGTGTACTGTTCGGCAGTGTTGTCCGCTTCGCGCTATGAACATTCTGTCCGGGTTGCGGTTATGGCTCAGGAATTATGCGTACAGTTCGGTTTGCCTCCGCGCTGCGGGTATCTGGCGGGTATTGCGCATGATATGTGCAAGTCGGGAAAAGACCGCTGGCTTTTGGCATTGGCGTCACGGGATGATGCGCCGATCAGCCGGATCGAGAATGAAAAACCGTCGTTATTGCACGGGAGAGCAGCCGCCATTTTGCTTGCCGGTGAGTATGGGGTATCGGACTTGTCCATTCTTGAAGCTGTTAAAAATCATACTTTTGGCGCTCCGGGGATGGATGCACTGGGCAAGGTTGTTTTTGTTTCCGACAAGGTTGAACCGGGCAGAAGCGGTATCAATCCCGGCTTTCGTGAAAAAGTGTTTGCATCGGATTTGGATGCGATGGCCCGGCTGGTTATTGAAGATAATATTGCCTATCTGAAAGCAAAAGGGAAAGAAGTGGCTTCGATGACTCTTTTGACGCTTGAAACTCTTAAACAAGGAGCACGCTGTGAAATCCATCAGGCTTGATCGCAGTATTCTGTTTCTTTTGATTATTTTTACCGTCCTGCTTGTGACGGGAGCTGTTTTGATTTTCTCCATGAAAACCGATCCGCTTCAGGAATCGCTTTCGCAGGACAGTCTGCTGAAGGTGCTTGTTGTTATCGAGCACGAGAAAATGCCGGTATCGTCGCACATTCTGGCCTATTATCCCGGGAGTAACCGTGCGGCAATGTTCGATATTCCCGGCGAGACTGGTTTGATTCTTAAAAGTCTGGGACGCGTTGACCGGATTGATGCTGTGTTCGCAGAAAAAGGAATCCGCAATTATAAAACGGAAATTGAAGGGATTACCGGTATATCCGTTCCCTTTTATCTGACGGCGACCTTGGACAATTTTGCGCGCTTGACCGATCTGGTAGGCGGTCTTGAGGTTTTTATCCCGACTCCTGTAGATACAGTGTCCGGAAGCGAACGCGTTCTTTTGCCTTCCGGCGCAGTGACGCTTGATGGCGATAAAGTTATTTCGTACATGACGTATACCGATTCGCTGGATCAGGAGGGTGAAAGTGCCGCCAGGAAGCAGCGTGCTGTGCTCGCTTTTTTCAAGAAACTGAACGATAATTCGTCGAAAGTTTTTTCTGACCGCATTTTTCCGGTGTTGTCTTCCTGCCTCGAATCGAATGTGCCGGAAAAATCGAAGAAGGATTTGCTTGCAGAACTGTCCAGGATCGACGCAGAGCGCCTGGTTCCTCAGCGCGTAACCGGTTCTCTGCGCGAGGTTGACGGCAAGGAGTTGCTGTTTCCGTTCTACGATGGGCAGCTTTTGAAGGATATTGTCCGTCAGACTCTTGGTGGTCTTGCTTCAGAGGTTGCAGGGGCGCAGGAGCGGATTTACGCGCTTGAAATTCTGAACGGTACGCGAAAGCAGGGGCTTGCCAGAAAAACTTCGGAATTGTATCAGAGCTTTGGCTATGATGTGATCGCTGTCAGAAATGCCGATACGGCGGAATATGAAGAAACTGTATTGATCGACCGGATAGGAAACGATGCGGTGTCAAAGTCAATCGCGCAGGTAATTCAATGCGATAATATACAAACTGCAAGTCTGGAATCCTTCGAGGGCGAGGACCCAGGCAGCTTTGGAACTGAAGCTTCGGTTGATTTTACTATTATTCTTGGCAAGGATTTCGACGGCAGGTATGTACGATAGGGGTTATATGGAAACAAACACGAAAATGGCTGATGCCGCTGTGGCGATCGGCAGATTGTTGCGCGAAGGGAAAGCTTCGGATGTAGTTGTTCTGGACATTACCGGAAAAAATTCCTTTGCGGATTTTTTTGTGATCGCTACCGCTGCAAGCGCGACGCAGTCGCAGGGCTTGCAGAAGCAGGTTTTGGGGGCACTAAAGGATCTTGGGCTTGAAGTGCGTCCTGCGCGCAGGAAACTGCCCGATGGTGATGATTGGGTGCTGATCGATCTGGGGGATGTGATTGTACATCTGATGTCCGAAACAGCCCGTTCTTTTTATGATCTTGAAAAACTGTGGTTCGGCGCGCCGAATCTTGTTGTCTGATGCAGAACGAGCGCGCGGGGTAGTGCGCGCACGGGTAGGCTGAGCGCACGGGTTAGTGCGCGCGCGGGTTGGCTGAACGCGCGGGTAGGCTGAGCGCGCGGGTTGGCTGAACGCGCGGGTTGGCTGAACGCGCGGGGTAGTGCGCGCGCGGGTTAGTGCGCGCGCGGGGTAGTGCGCGCGCTGGAAGTTAAAAAAAACGCCTGTCCGGAATCGCGGAACAGGCGTTTTTCTACGCATGAAATCAGGGTTTTGTGCGCTCATTCGTCGAAATCATCGTACTCCAGATCGTCGTCTTCATAATCGAAGTCTTCATCTTCGTCGCTGAAATCGCCTTCGTCGTCAAAATCGTCGAAATCATCGTCCACATCGCTGTCGTCGTCAAACACGTCGTCTTCCTCGTAATCATCGAAACCGTCTTCCGAATCATCTTCGAAATCGTCGTCCTCGTAATCGTCGTAGGCATCTTCAAAAGCCCAAGATCTGGAGTACGTGTCTTGTTCTAGGTCAGTGTCTGTAAACATTCGCTCAGTTCCGTCCGTTTCCCTCTGAATTATATGTGGGGGGTTTGATTGTGTAGTTCCCTTGAAACATAATTGAGACAGTTATTCTCTGTCAACTATCCTGATGAAGTTTTTTCCAGTTTGATGCGTTCTTGCTGCTTTCCGGATGAAAAGGCGTATAAAAAGCACCTCCCTTTGACAAAGTGGCGATTATTTGTATAATACAGTTCCTTTATGAAGCGCACTGTTACAGCCGAGGCGCCTTGCAAACTGAATCTTCATTTGCGGGTGCGGGAACGCCGGAATGACGGATATCATTCGATTGAGAGTATCTTTCAACAGATATCTCTTTCCGATACCCTGACTGTTTCGCTGGATGGCAATCGGGGGGGCTGTTCCGTTGTCTGCCCGGGATTTGATCTTCCGGAAGTCAATACTGTTTCAAAGGCTGTTGAGCAGTTTCGGATCGCGACCGGTATAACTGACGGGATTGCCATCCGGCTGGACAAGCGCATTCCTGCAGGAG
>SHOL01000095.1 GCA_004294945.1 Treponema sp. | reverse complement strand
GCAAAAAGCATCAACGACTATCTAGCCGGAAACGAAGAGGAACAGGCCGACTGAGCAGACAGCGGCTTACACGTTTGAATCATCCCGGAACGGCATCCCGCCGTTCCGGTTTTTTTGCCCCGGGAGCAACCGTACCGGCGGATTCCTGCCTGAACCATCCCATGCATACAAGCTTTCAGGCCCAATCCTGCCGGCACAGCCCAGCGCGCGCAAGCTTATCGGCGCAACCGTACCGGTGCGCCAAGCAGGACTAGCAGCTAACCCGCTGCATAATTTGACAAGGCGCAAAAAGAGAACCTATACTGTTTTATTCCCGTTTAATAAGGAAGAAAAAGTATGAAACTCTTCAGACACCGCACCAGAGCCACAGCGCTTGCCTTGACACTACTCGCAACTGCGGCGATTTCCGCACAGGAATACCGGATATGCCTCGGGTCCTTCATCAAACCAGAAAACGCCATAACCCTCATCGAGAAAACCGCACAAACCGGAAACAAGGCTGTTTCGGAACTTGCTCGCGTGCAGGGGAAAGTGTTCACCCGCGTACTACTCGGCGAAACCTTTGTAACCAAGGAAGCCGCACTCAAAAAAATTGAATCTCTGAGAAAAACAACACTATTTGCCGGAAAAGCAGGCAAGGATTTGTGGATACTCGCCTCCCCGGGCATACCACCTGCCTCACCTACAGTCAAGGCGCCGCCCGCAAAAGCTGTGCCGCCCGCGCCTGACGCACCAACCGCATCTACCACCCCCGCCGCATCACCGTCACCCGCCGCAGCAGAATCCGCCGAGTCAGAACCGGTCGCACCTGCCGCGCCAATCGAACCAACCGCATCCGCCGACTCCGCCGACTCCGCCGCGCCCGCCGTCCCCGCCGTACCCGAGAAACCCGTCGCACAGACAACCGAAGGATTCGGCCTTGTAACCGGCTTCGTACTCGACGCGACAAGCGGAAAAGGTCTTGCAGACGTCCGGATAACCGACGACACCGCCTCCGCCGAAACCCTTTCCGGCTCGGACGGATACTTTGCCCTTACGGTTCAGGAAGGCGACCGCATCATCTCTTTTGACCTTGAAGGCTACGCAATCCCGCCGTTTCCTGTCGAAGCGGAAAGCAAACGGCAGTCGGCGCTCCCCTTCGACGGCGCGCTCGCTCATCCCCTGCTCGGAAGAACAGAAGTCAGCTTTGTCCTCACGTGGGAAACACCTCTTGCAGATCTCGACTTGCACCTGATCTCTCCGGACGGAGACGACATCCCGGCAACAAACGGAAACCGCATCGAATCGGTCATCCTCACTCCTGCAGAGGGAAAAACATACAAGGTGGGCGTACACAACTACTCGGGCGAATCTTCCCTGTTCTTTTCCGCCGCCCGGCTCAGAGTGTACGATGCGGCAGGACTTGCAGGCGTGCTGGACATCCCGGCTGACGACACAGACTGGCCAGCAGAACCCATCTACGACCGCGAAAGAAACGAACCGAATGTGTGGATAGCCGGGGAATACGGACCGGAAGGATTCATCAGTATCAACGAATTCGCCCAGTACTAAAAATCGGGGGATGGCAGGCAGAACACGATGAGCAAATCACAATGAGCAAATCACAATGAGCACAACGGACAGCACAGAACCTGCGGGACTATTTGCAAACCAGTCCATACGGTCGTTAACCAGGCCATCTCAGTGTCCCTACGGAAAACCCGGGCCCCAGATACTCGAACTTTTCTCCGCCTCCCGGTGCGACCCCCGGGACTACGAACAGGCGCTAGAAACCGGCTGGAGGCGTTCCAGCATCGTCTTCTACCGAAACCGCTGCCCCGGCTGCCGCGCATGCATCCCGCTCAGAATTGACGCAGAAACACTTGTGCCAACAAAAAGCCAGCGCCGGAGTATCAAAAAAAACGAAGACATCACGCTCTCCTTTGCACCAGCATCCTTCGAGCGCGAAGACTACGAACTTTTCACCGCCTACCAGGCATCGCGCCATCCGGACGAATCAAATCAGCTTACCGAAACAGACTATTTTTCCGCCTACATCCGCAGCCCTGTGCCGAACGCCCTGATTCGCTACCGCACACCCGGCGGCGCCCTGGCCGCAGTCAGCTACCTCGACATACTCCCGAACGGACTTTCAAGCGTCTATTTTGCATTTCATCCCGATTTTTCTTCCCGGAGCCTCGGAACCTGGTCCGTATTCGCAGAATCGAACTTTTTGCGCAGCTTGGGCAAACGGTGGTACTACCTCGGATTTTGGGTTCCGGGCAGCCCTACCATGGACTACAAAGACCGGTTCCGCCCCCACGAAACAGCCGAAAACGGTATCTGGCAAGCAGCAACTCTGTAAAATCGTGCGTTCAGACCCCTTGAGCAAAAGCTTCAGAAAACCGGCGAAAGCATCATCTTCTGAACAACCGTTTCCCCGGGCGCTACCGTTTTCGGAGAACCGCACACCGCTTCCATACACACCATCCGCCCCGCTTCCATACTCCCCAAATCCGCCAGAGCGTCCGCAAGCACAGGCCCCGGATTCCACACCACCGTCTCGGGAAAACCTTCCTTAGAAAGCCGAACCCCGCCTCCAGCCGAAATTCCATACAGCACGGACGCAGTTTCGCAATGGTACACCCGGTCAACGTGCGAACCCAAGTCCGCCACATCGCCAGAACCAATCCAAACCGCCTCCGCAGAGCCCGACCCGGCACGTGAATCGGTACATTCCGCCCCCGAAAAGCCGGAAATTCGAGCCCGAGAGGCCGAATCCACCAAAAAATACGCATGAAACGCATCGGTAAGCTCAAACGCCACAGAGTCCATATTGGTAGAGTACAAAACCAAATCGAGCGAAGGACCAAGCGTGATTTCTAAATCAAGACGGAAACTGAAATTCCAGATCACGCGGGTTCGATCGTCGTCGAAGCACGAAAGCACTATCCGGGTCCGATCACCGATTTCGCATACCGGACCGGGCTTCCACACCAAGGTACGGACAAACCCGTGCCTGCCAAGAGACGGGTCGGCAGAATGGAGGCCGAACCAGGGCCAACATACGGGAATTCCGCCCCGGACAGCCTTGCCTGCCTCCCGGTAGCGGCGGCCGCTGACAAACAGGTATTCGGCGCCCTCCGCATTTTTCCAGGAATGCACCTGCGCGCCGTACAGCGCAATATCGGCAGAACCCCAGTCGTTTACCAGACGAATTGTCCGCTCGCCCTGGACATCGTCCGCAACAGTCAGCATAGGCAGCTTACCTCACTCGTTATCAACAATTTCTTCTACGAGCGAGAGTATAGCACCTCCCAGGCGATCCGCCCTGACTTCTCCAATTCCCCGAACGGAAAGAAGCTCGCGCCGGGTCCTGGGCATAACGGCTGCCAGTTCTTCGAGCGTCCGCTCCGAAAACACCATAAAGGGCGCAATGCGCTCTTCCTCGGCGATGCGCTTGCGCAGAGCACGCAAGGCATCCGCAAGCTTTCGGGAGTCTTCGGAAAGAGGACCGGCTGCGGCAGCCGGAGCGTTCCGGTCTGCACGCGTTTGATTCCCGCTTTTCCGGACTCCGGCTGAACCGGACATGCCACGGCACACCGAGCCGGGCACAGCGGTTCCCGCAGGAGAAACCAGGCCGTCCGAACCGATGCCGGCGGGAAGCCGCGCGAACGGCAGCAGCACCGAAGCGCGGGAGCGGAGGACGTCACGGCCTTCCTGCGAAAGGGACAGCACCCCGTACTCCTCGTCCTTGCGAAGATACCCCGCTTCCAAAAGGAGGCGGACAAGCTCGAACCAGTCTTCTTTCGCAAGCTCCCGGCCGATACCCCAGGTGGAAACAGCCGTATGGCCGTTGTCCACGATCCGCTTCTGGCGCGAACCGAGAAGCACGTCGATCACGTAGGCCGCGCCAAAGCGTTCGCCGGTTCTGAGCACGCACGAAAGAAATTTCTGGGCAATCACCGTAACGTCGGTGTCCTCCGGCGCGGCGCCCCGCTCGCACACATCGCAACAGGGTAACCGGAGAGCCGGATCGGGAAGCCTGGTCGAGGCGTCCGCACGTGCGGACGCCGATGCGGAGGAATCGAAGAGCGCCCCTGAAGCCTCTGCGCGAGCAGAGGCAGTTTTCGCCCGGGCCGTCCCGATCTCGCCAAAATAGGCAAGAAGTGTTTTCCTCCGGCAGGTGGTCGATTCGGCAAAGGTCATCATGTCCTTGAGCTGGGTTTCGGCCTTGCGGGATTCGCTCGCACTTTTGTCTTCCATGAGGAAGCGGATTTTGCGCGCGTCGCCGTAGCCGTAGAGGAGGAGGGCATGGGAGGCTTTTCCGTCGCGGCCTGCGCGGCCGATTTCCTGGTAGTACTGCTCGACGCTTTTGGGAAGGTCGTGGTGGATTACAAAGCGGACGTTGGGTTTGTCGATGCCCATGCCGAAGGCGACCGTCGCCGCCATGACGCGGATGTCGTCGCGGAGAAACTTCTCCTGATTGTCGGCGCGGGTTTTGTCGGGAAGCCCGGCGTGATACGGCAGGGAGGGAATGCCGCGGTCCGAGAGTTCTGAAGCGACTTTTTCCGCGCTGCTCCGGGAAAAGCAGTACACGATGCCGCTTTCGCCGGGGCGCTCTTCGATAAAGCGGGCAATCTGGTCGAGGCTTTTCTGTTTTCGCATAACTTCAAGGTAAATGTTCGCGCGGTCGAAACTTGCGACAAACTGGGCGGGATTCTCAAGGGCAAGGTTTTTGGCGATGTCTTTCCGCACACGGGCGGTGGCGGTTGCGGTCATGGCAAGGCAGACGGCATGGGGAAAAAGCGCGCGTATTTCGGCAAGCTTGCGGTATTCGGGGCGGAAGTCGTGCCCCCAGTCGGAAATACAGTGGGCTTCGTCTACGGCGAGGCAGTCAACGCGGACGGCGGCCAAGAGTTCCTGCACCCGCGGGGTGACGAGGGTTTCCGGCGCAAGGTAGAGAAGGCGCACGGTGCCTGAGCGGACGCGTTCCATGTTTACATAGTATTCTTCGCGCGCGATCGCGCTGTTGAGCACCAGGGAGCCGATACCCCGGGCCTCGAGCGCGTTCACCTGGTCCTGCATGAGCGCAATGAGCGGAGACACGACGACGGTCAGCCCCGGAAAGATGAGGGCGGGAATCTGGTAGCACAGGGATTTCCCGCCGCCGGTGGGCATGACGGCAAGGGTGTCGCGCTTTTCGAGCACCTTGCCGATGATTTCTCGCTGGAGCGGCCTGAAGGAATCGTAGCCGAACGCAGCCTTGAGCGCCTCTTCGGGCGTACGAATGCCCGGTTTTGAATCATGTGTCGCCATGAGAACGAGTATACCGGAAAAAAACCGGCGAGGGGAGGGGCAGACCCGGATTGCCCGGGATTACGCGCCGGCCGGTGCTGGCCGGTCGTTCACGCCCGCTTGTCCACCATTTCCGAGGTGGTATAGAACCTGATTTTCGGATTCTGCTGCATGATGCGGTTCACGCTCCATTCGGAATCCGAAACGTACACAAAGTTGCCCCGGATATCCACAAGCACGCGCCGGGTATTCGTGTCGACAAACTCTTTCAGGATCTTCGGATCGTCGCTCGTAATCCAGTGTGCGATGGAAAGATCTATCGGCTCGTACTTGCACGAAGCGTTGTATTCTTCCACCAGCCGGGACTGCAGCACTTCAAGCTGGAGCTGTCCGACGACGCCGAGCACACGGGCGTTCGGCTGGTGGAGCTTGGAGAAAATCTGCACGACGCCTTCCTCCGCAAGCTGGTTCAAGCCCTTGTGGAACTGCTTTTCCTTGAGGGGATCGGCGTTCATGATGAGCCTGAAAATCTGCGGAGCAAAGCTCGGGATTCCCTTGAAGTTGACAAACTCGCCCTCGGTGAGCGTATCGCCAATCTTGAACGTTCCGGTGTCGTGGAGCCCGATGATGTCCCCGGGCCAGGCTTCGTCGATTATCTCGCGGTCCTGGCTCATGAAGGCGGTCGGATTCGAGGCCCGGAAGGTCTTGCCCGTGCGCACATGGTAGTACAGCGTGTTCCGTTCAAATTTGCCGGATACAATGCGGAGGAACGCGATGCGGTCCCGGTGGCGCGGGTTCATGTTCGCGTGGATCTTGAACACGAAGCCCGTAAATTTCTGCTCTTCGGGCGCGACCACGCGCTCGTCCGCCTGTTTGGGCGTCGGATACGGCGCAAGGGCAACCATGTTCTCCAACAGCTCCCGAACCCCGAAGTTGTTCAGTGCAGAACCGAAAAATACCGGGGTCGCCTTTCCGGCGATGTACTCGTCATGATCGAACGGAGGATACACCCCGACAATCATCGCGACATCCTCGCGAAGCTTTTTTGCCAGGGACGGTCCTACTGCTTCATCGAGTTTCGGATCTTCGACCCCGGAAATCGCGATAATATCGGTCGGCAGCTGGTCTTCCCCGGGCCTGAAAAGGTAGAGCTTGTTCTCGACAAGGTTATATACGCCGCGGAACTGCCTCCCCTGACCTACCGGCCAGGTAACCGGACGGACTTCTACCGCGAGCTCGCGCTCGATTTCGTCCAGCAGTTCCATGGGATCCTTGCCTTCGCGGTCGAGCTTGTTGACGAAGGTCGCGACCGGTGTACTGCGCATGCGGCACACAACGCACAGCTGCCTGGTTCGTTCCTCGACGCCTTTTACGGAATCGATGACGATGAGCGAACTGTCGACGGCGGAAAGACCGCGGTACGTGTCTTCCGAAAAGTCGGCGTGACCGGGCGTATCCAGCAGATTTATCTTCCGACCCTTGTACTCAAAGCCCATTACCGACGTGCTGATCGAAATACCGCGTTCCTGTTCCATTTTCATAAAGTCGGACACAGCCGTGCGCGCCGTCTTGCCGCTTTTTACAGCTCCTGCAATGTGTATCGCGCCTCCGAACAGGAGGAGCTTCTCGGTTATGGTGGTTTTACCCGCGTCGGGGTGCGAAATAATCGCAAACGTAAGCCGTTTGTGTATCTGGTCGATCAGTTCGGTCATAGGACAAAAGAATACCCGGAAACCGGCTTTATATGCAATGAACATACGTCGGTTACTAAAGACTTGTGATTGTTCTGCAGACAAAAATACGATATGATACATACTATGCCAGATGCTTTAAGCGCGTCCAAACAGGATTACCTGGAAACCATTCTCGATTTCACAGCCGAATCAGGCCAGGTGCGGTCCATCGACATCGCACGAAGCCTCGGCGTTTCACGCGCGAGCGTCAACAAGTCGCTTGGTGTCCTGAAAGAAACTGGGCTCGTAGAACACGAACATTACGGAGACGTCAAGCTGACAGAAAAGGGGCTCAAGGCTGCGCGGGCAATCCGTGCCCGGCACAACGCAATCAAGCTGTTTTTATCGGACGTGCTGGGCGTTTCCCAGGAAACGGCCGAACATGACGCATGCCGGATGGAGCATACGATCAGCAAGGAAACTGCCGAACGGCTCCAGGAATATCTGAATAAAATACTGCCCGCCAAACCGGATGCCCCGGAATCATAAACCGGACGGTCCGGATCGAGCATCGAACCCTGTCCGGACGCCCAATCGGGCTGACCACGTTCGCCCCACGCCGGACGTGCCCGCTCGGTCTTGAAACCCCGAAAACGCCAGAGCGTTTCGGGGCTTTTTTTTATTTTCCGGTGCTCACGTATTTTTTGAGCTGCACTGCGGCAACTTTCGGGTTTGTGATAACCGAAGGGCCGGCGATGCATCCACCCGGACAGGCCATGACTTCAACGAGGTTCGCTTCGGCGCTCTTTCCTTCGGCAGCAGCTTTTCCAAAGGCTTTGAGCTGCTTCATCCCTGCTGCGTCGAGGCCGTTGATGACGAATGGTTTTAGCCGCTCCGGATGCTTGAGCCGTATCCGCACCGCTTCTGCAACGCCTCCTGACTGGGCAAAATTTCGTCCGCTGGCGGTCGGCCCGGAGCTGCACGAAAGCGGTTCGCATGAGCCAAGGTCGATTTCTTTTGCCATGAACAGGGCTCCGAGTTCTTCGGCGGACAGCACATAGTCGACATACGGATCGTCCAGTCCTTCCTTGCGCTTTGCAAGGCACGGACCGATAAAAACGGTCACGTAGCCGGAATCTTCCTTTTTGGCCATTTCGGCCGTGTAGTGCATGGGAGAACGGGTCTCCGACACGCAGGGATTCAGCTCCGGCGCATGTATTCTGACCGCACGCACATAGGCGGGGCAGCAGGAGGTCGTCATTAGAGCATCCCCCCGCTCCATGCGCTCTTCAAACTCCTCGGCTTCCTTGTCTGCCGTTATGTCTGCTCCATGGGCGACTTCGAAGGTTTTGCTAAAGCCGGCTTTCAGGAGTGCTGCTTCCAGCTGTCCGGGCACTGCGCGGAACTGTGCGGCTATTGCCGGAGCATACAGGGCAACGACTTTTTTGCCCTCCATTATTTTTCGTATCACGTCGACAATCTGGCCCTTGTCCATCATGGCGCCGAAGGGGCACTCGCGCATACACGCGCCGCAGAAGGTGCACTTGGAATAGTCGATGCGCTCCTTCCCGTTTTCGTCCTTGCTGATGGCATCAACCGGGCACGCTTCCTCGCACGGGACGGGGATGCGAATGATCGCATGGTACGGACAGTTTTGCATGCAGATGCCGCAGTTGACGCACGCTTCCGGATCGATATGCGCGCGGCCGCCGGTAATGGCGATGCAGTTCTTGGGGCAGTTCATCATGCACGGGCGGGCGACGCAGGCCTGGCACGCGTTGGTTACCATGTAGTGGGCGCGTACGCACGCATTGCAGGCGTCATCGAGCACGGTGAGCATGGGGTCGGTGGGCTTTTCGCGCTCGAGCGCCTCGCGGGCGAATTCGGACAGCTTTTTTTCATCGTCGTAATCCTCGACGCTGTGGCCAAGCCGGGCCATCACGCGCAGGCGGAGTACTTCACGGTCGTGGTACACGCAGCACCGGAAGGATTCCGAATTGCGGGGCGCCATTTCCCGCGGAATGTAGTGGACGCCTTCTTCAAGATTGCCCTCCAGCTGGAGTTTTGCAATCCTGACCAGGATTTCCCGTTTTATTTTGGACGCGCCATTGTTTATGTTAAGCATAGGCAATCTCCCTGATTTTGTTCATTACCGAAAGTACTGTCGCCCCGGAAATGAGCTCTCCGTTCACCGTCACGTACGGCGCCTTGCCGTTTGCCCCATCCTTGCAGTAGCCCAGGCAGTTTGCGCCCTCGAGCTCGATCCTGCCCTGGAGGTCTTCCGGAAGATTTTCTTCAAGCAGAAGAATATCCGAAGCCCCCATAACGAAACATGCAGTACCCGAGCAGACAACAACCTTGATTTTATCGGACATGTACACTCCTCTTCCCCGGATCACAGATACCGGATTGTTACTTCCTTTAGATAATGCTCCGCAAGGAGCATCTG
>SHOL01000281.1 GCA_004294945.1 Treponema sp. | reverse complement strand
GTTCACGGACAGATCAAGGATGATATCTTTCGTGATGGTCGAAATCAAATCCTCGATTTCTGGATAATCGTCCTTGGCGGTTGCGATCGATTCCCAGGTACCGCCAGTAAAATTATCCTGCTCTTTTGCAAAAAGCAAGCCGAAGTCCGTCATTCCTGCAGAATAAAGCGCAAGAATCTCGGTACCGATCTGGACCGCGTCGGATAACTGGACCGAAGGCTTGAGCGAAAACGGCATGTTCGGCTCGAATTTGGCTGTGGCGAGAGTCGCGGACCCGTCTTGCGCCGAAGGCCAAGGCATTCTATACAAGCCCGCCGAAGTATTGAGCCACAATTCTTCGCCGATTGTCCCCGGATCCTCCTCCGAGGCAAAGAACAGGCCCCTGGAAAGCGAATTGACCCGGAGGCCCGATAAAGTCGTTGTGCTCAGATCAAGCGACTCCGCAGATTCTGCATCGAAGGGGCCCCCGCCTTCCGTTCTCCTGTACGCACGCAGCATCATGCCGTCGAGCACGTAGAGGCGCGCGGTCTCGCCCCGGCCCACCTGAACGGCCGATGAAACAGCTCCGTTTTTGGTCAGGAATGCGTACTCGGGGGCATTGCGGAGCTTCAAGGACACAGCGGTTGTCGAGCCTTCGGTGATGGCGAATGATTCGGACGAACCGAGATACTTCACCATCAGGTTTTTTCCCTGCTGTTCGCCTACCGAAAGGGATAGTACGTAGCCCGAGCCGGGAACCAGATTCTCTACCGTTATCTTTTCGGAAGCTCGCGCCTCGATTATTTCCGAGCCGTTCATTTTGACGGTATTGCCGTTGCGCGCGAGAGAGTAGCGCATCACATACGGAGTGCCGCTGTCGGTTGTCGTAATGGAACGTGCATCGGGCAGCTGAAGACTTCCGGAACCAGCAGTTTCTGTCAATGAGCAGGAAAAAAACAACAGAAGGGAAACAGCCAGAGCAGATAACACAGGAATCAGGGAATTTCTTGGAACTTCAGTCTTTACAGGCCAATCATGATGCAGACGTAAATCCTGTAACGATTTACAAAGGCCCCGAGGAAAGATGACCGATTGTTTCGAGTTGCCCATTATTGATTTTTTCATAGCAAACCTCACTTTTCGGGAGCTGTAACCGTAATGATTACAGTTCCATATTTTGTGCCGGCATTGGCTTTCTGTACAGAACCGGAAGCCGCAACAGCAGAATCAGTTGTCGCTACAGAGGCAGTTTTTTTCTTTTCCGATTCATCACCGGAGAATGCAGAGCTCATCGATCCGCCCCGCTGAATTTTCAGTTCGGCTGTATTGCCGGCAGGAACGAATACTTCCTGAGAATCCATGTCTCCTTGTTCCGGAGAACCGATAAAGTCGGCGCTCAAATCAGGCTCTATTGCTTCTGTTTCCCCTTCGACGTCGTCTTCGGTGTCCGGCGTCGGAAGCTGTATAGTTCTCGCCGGTCTGCCCGCCTTCAGCGAAACCAGACCTTCAATTACGTTCAGTTTTAGTCCGTCATATTCAAAAACAGTTCCGCGCACCGAAGCAGTAGAATACGGCGACTGAACCTTAAAATCCTGTTTGACACCTTCTGCCGACTTGACCGAAGCCTTGACACCGCCCACGCGAAGGTAGCAGCTTGTTTTTACGGTTCCCTGCTGTTCTAGCAGCTGATCAAGAGTCATTCGGGTAAGCGGTTTAACAAAAATAGTACCTAACGTGAGCGATTCTTAAGGCTATTTTAAAATACCTCTATATGGTGTAAT
>SHOL01000280.1 GCA_004294945.1 Treponema sp. | reverse complement strand
CCCTTGATTCCATACCAGAGCTTAGGGTTACCACGCTGCTCGAAGGAGTCAGGGATATTGCCGGACACTTCGGCGTCGAAGTTCTGTGGCACAAAGGCTGCGACATCCTCGATCCTGCAAAGGAGCAGATAGCGGAAGCCTGCGAAATTGCTGCACGCGCCGATGCAATAATAGTGTGCGTTGGCGACACCCTTATCCTGAACGGTGAAACGCACGACCGCTCCGATCTGGCGCTCACCGGCGCCCAGGACAGACTGGTCGAATCGCTGTCCAAAGTCGCTTCGGTACGGAAGATTCCGCTCACCGCAGTACTGATCAACGGCAAACCGCTGGAGTTCGAAAGGGTCGCGTGCGCATCGAATGCAGTTATCGAAGCATTCAATCCCGGCATCTATGGCGGACAAGCGATTGCCGAAATCATCTTCGGACTCTCCGAGCCCCGGGGAAGGCTTCCCATATCGTTTCCCCGTAAAACCGGCCAGCTTCCGGTGTATTACAACCAGCTCCCCGGCTGGCACGACGGCGCCTATTGCGATTGCCCCCGGGATCCGCTGTTCGCCTTCGGCGAAGGACTCGGCTGGACAACATTCAGCTATGAAACGCCAAAGCTTTCTGCTTCTCGCGCCTCTGCCGGCGACACCGTCACGGTAACTGTCTCTGTTACAAACACCGGAAGCCTTGATGGTACTGAAACTGTCCAGCTCTATGCCGCCGACAGAATCGCTTCGGTCGTAACACCGGTGCGCGAGCTGAAAGGCTTCAAGCGAGTATTCATACCTGCCGGTCAGACAGCCACAGTGGAGATTACGCTCGAAACCGACGCGCTCTCGCTTGTCGACAGAAACGGAAAGACCGTCCTTGAACCCGGGGAGTTCGACATACTCGTCGGCCACGACTCCCGCATCGGAAACTTGAAGAGCACGATCCTGGAAATTGTGTAGCCTCCTGCAGGAGTTTTCCTCCGGCAGCCGACGTGCATCGTTTGGCGGTGCATCAGCAGGCGGCCCATCGCCTGGCGGCCCATCGCCTGGCGGCGCATCTTCCGGCGGCGTATTGTCTGAAAGCGCATCTCCAAGCTTGACAAGCTGCGCACTGTCTGTATATATTCGTTATATAACAGTAATATTCAAGCACGAACAGATCATCAACCAGCGCACAGGAGGCACAGGATCAACGTTCTTATTCAAAACGCATCGCCGCGTCCAATTTACGCCCAGATAGAAGACCAAATCCGCAACCAGGCCCTCGACGGCACACTTACGGAAGGAGAACAGCTACCGTCGATCCGGCAGCTCGCAGCAGAACTGCGAGTCTCCGTCATCACCGTCAAGCGCGCCTACGACGACCTTGAAGCCGAAGGGATTTTGCAGACAGTCCCGGGGCGCGGCAGCTTCGTGGCAGTGCGGAATCAGAACGCATTCCGTGAACGAAAAATGACAGAGATAGAGGCGCATCTCGCCCGCGCAATCGAAGCAGCTAAACAGGCGAGAATCGACGCAAAAGACATTAAAAAGGCACTCGATATTTTGTTGCTGGAGGATACACATGGAAACAGCAATTGAAGTACGCAATCTGCGCAAGACATACCGGAGTTTTTCGTTGGACGGCGTCAGCTTCACCCTGCCCAAAGGCGAAGTGCTGGGCTTCATCGGCCCGAACGGTGCAGGAAAAACAACGACAATCAGAATTATGCTCGGCCTTGCGCGCCCAGATTCCGGGACAGTTTCGCTCCTTGGCGGCAGCCCCTCGGACCGGACAATCC
>SHOL01000279.1 GCA_004294945.1 Treponema sp. | reverse complement strand
TTCTGTAACAATCGTCTGTGCAACTGTCGGTGTTACAACTTGTGGGCCGGAAAAAAAACCTGACAGGGTTGCGCCAAAAAAGGGCAGGGCGGCACACGCGAGTCCGATCTGCACTTTCTTTGTAACTGTCAAAGGTGCAAAAGAATGGGTAAGCGGTTTTGTTTTGCGCAGCTGCGGCACGGCGTTGAATGCGGAAAAGTTTTCGGGAGCCTCGACTGCTGTAAAACGTTCCTCCGTAATTGCAGTGTGTGAAAAGTTCCGAAAATTTTCCGCGGCTTGTTTAATAGAAAAGTACACGAGCTCTCTGGTAAAAAGTCGCTGCGTTCCGGTTCCCGCAGGTTGAATAAACACGGTGGCCAGAATGTAGGTATTTCCTGCAATCGTGACTCTGCGCACGTCGGTCCGGTAGCTGCTGAAAAAGGGGTGCGACTTTGTAAGAAGATCGACCAGTACCGATTTCCCGGGCGCGCGGTTACGGACGCTCATAATATATGTCTGGTATGCACTCCGGTCGAGCAGGACGGAATTCATTGTTCGGCTCCTGCATAGTACGTCATAAAAGCCATTCCGGTTCCGATGCGCACGCTCCAGACCCGGTCGCCCGGTTCGCGGCAGGCATGTTCTTGCACCGTTGTCCCGAATCTCGCTGCAAGTTCTGCCGTTGTCAGGTGTGCGGCGCACGCTTCGCTGAACGAATGCATCAGTTCCGCCCCGCGGTTCGCCGCAGCAAGCCGTTCAAGACTTTGTTGCCACGAAGCCGATACTGAAACCGCAAGAGCGGCCAGCGGGGCAGCGAGCAAACTTATGCACAACAACGGGATAACTGCGTCCAAAAGCTTCATTTTGCGCCTCCTTCCCGCAGCGGGTAGTCGGAAAGGGTTTGACTGTTCGCTTCATGGATGCTTTCCGCAAGGCGCTGCTCGGTTTCGGCTGCCCGTCGCGACAGGGCGGACGACATTTCCGCCGCTCCGACAAGCACAATCGTGAGCGCAAAGAATGCTGCACACGAGGCAATTCCTGCAGACCCCCGGTCAGTTGTTCGATGCGATATCCAGGTCGTCACCGTCTCCTCCTTCTATGCCATTTTTCCCGTACGACAAAATTTCGAACGGGTATCCGTTGCTGCCCGGTTTTGTGTACTGCCATTCGGTGCCCCAGGGGTCTTTTCCCGGCGGGCGGGTTAGATACGGCCCGTTCCAGTGTTCCGGGACAGGATGGATCACCGGCTTTTCAACCAGTGCAGACAAGCCCTGCATGGTTTCCGGATACATGCCGCAATCGATGTAGTAGCTGTCCAGTGCCAGCCGGAACGTTTCGATTCCCGCTCGCGCCGATGCACGCCGGGCCCGTTCAATGTGTCTGAGCGCGGGAATGCCGACGCCAGCGGACATGATGATCGTGATTGCCAGTACTATGAGCGTTTCAAGAAACGAGTAGCCCGGATCTCTGCTGTTCATACAAGTGCACCTCCCTGGAGTATGAGCGGGATAAATACTGTAGAGACCAGAATCAGAATCGTGATTCCAGTGATTGCGGTAATGACGGGTTCTGTTACTTTTTGCAACGCGGAAAAATCCTGCCCGGCTTGTCTGCGCTGCCGTTGTGCAAGCGAACGGAACGCCTGCGCGTATTCGCCGGTTTCGCGTGCGGCGGCGAGAACGGTCCGTTCATACAAACCGGAAAAGGATTCGCACACGGAAATCGCGTCCTCCGCGCCGGTGCGCGCACAGCCTGCGCCGATACCTGCACCCCTTGTCCGGCCGCTCCAATCC
>SHOL01000094.1 GCA_004294945.1 Treponema sp. | reverse complement strand
CTTCTTCCATCAGGAGCCATTGAAACAGCAATATAGCCTCGCTCGATACCGGATTTTCCGGAAAAAACGAGACCTGCCGAATCGTATCTGGCTGACAGATCGGCCCAAAAAAACGATTTTATGCGGACAAGACTGCTCGTAATATCGAGGGGAATCAATCTCTTCGGGTCTGTGGCTATATGAAATGAAAAACCTGACGGTATCCACCGGTCGAATTCGATAGCTGCATCGACTGAGCACATGCCGGTTCCGATGGGCACTGTGAAAGCTGGAATTGCGATGTTTTTACCCTGGCCGTCGAGGGTAAAACTGAATGGGCCAAGTACATCGGAAAACACTGACGGAACGGCTATCCTGATGTTGCGGGCCTGAATGTTTCCGGAAAAATCAGGATCATTCATTATCCCGGAAATCTGTAATTCTCCGTCCAGTGTTCCCTCAAGGACGGAAAAGCGGTCGAATGCTCCCGAAGCGGTCAAACGCGGCAAGTCGCTGTGGATTCCATTTACAGTTATATCTACTGTAGAAAAATCGAGATATCCGTCGGCCTGGAAAAGGAGCGGACTGTCTCCGGTTGACGAGAGGGAAAAGGTTCCATCGTCAATCAAATAACCGGATACTGAACGATTTTTCCCGGCAAACACTTCAGTAATTCCCGGCTGGCGTACAAACATGCAGGTTATCGGATTTTTGAATGCGTAACCGCCCCAGGAAAGACTGGACAAGTCAGCTTTTACGGTAAACATTTCCGGAATACGCACAAGTTGCGATAGGGACCGGGATTCCGAACGTATCACATGGTCAGGGGAATCAACTGCAACAGAAACGAGAGCCGAGAGACCCCGTTTACCGAGGACGCCTTGATAGGATGCGCTCATCGAACCGGAAAAACTTTCGAGAGAAAAAACTCCGTTTACATTGGAAAACGTATTTCCGTGCCAGCTCCCGACACCCTCAGAAAAAGATACAGACCCGTCCTCAAGAACAATGCTTGTTTGCGCATCAAGATCGAATTCACCGATACGGTACACAATGTCTGAAATGTGTGCGGTTGCAAGTATATTTCCTGGAGTACCGGAGAGGGTGAAATCAAGCGACGCATAATTTGAATCAGTTTGTCTCTTGAGAAAACGCGATAAGGGAATATGCTCGAAATGACCGCGTCCTTCGAAAAAAAGGTCTGCCGATTTGAACAATTGTCCGGAGATCCGGTATCGTTCTGCACCAGAACCGGATTCCAGATTTGTATCGAACGTCACCCGCTGAGTGCCGTCGATCGAGGGGATCAACGTCAGTGACACAGATCCGGACACTTCAGAAGCAGAGTCGGACATAACAACTGAATCAAAAAAAGCTCCCGAAGGATCAACCGAACCGGAAAGGCTTAAAACAGTCGACAAGGGGAGAACAGAACCCATCTCTTCCACCGAAGCACTTTGAATATGTAATTTCCAGGTCTGGTCCGGCTGCACGGTGAAATCAGATTCCAGATTGATCGAGAACAGGAATGGATCCGAAGAAATGGGGAAGCCGGTACAGGAAGCACGACCATTGATACCTCCCATGACATCGAAGAAAACAGTACTGGAGAGATTATAAGACCCGAACAACGAGAGTGTCCTGTTGCTGTACAGACCGGAAATTTCATAGGGCAGCGAGCCATACAGAAATGTACTGCTGAATACGATATCGTTGAATGAATTTCTGCTGGCGTTGATCCCGCCGGTTATCAGCTTTGAACCCAGGGACACTTCGATATCGTGCAGTTCAATACCGTTTTCGGTACCGTTGGACGATAACAATACGTAATATCCATCCCGTACCGTAGAAGCGAGAACAAGACGCGGCAGATTATACGAAAAGCTGGAAAAATCCGATGATATGTACACTTCGGTTGTCAGTTCGTACTCTTTGAATAATGACATCAATCGCGACTGTGAGGGAAACGGGCGAAGTGCAGGAATTTCGAATACGGCTGCGAGGGAGTCAGATACGCTCACCGAATCGAGGGACGCGTATGCCTCAAAAAATGATTGCGTACCGGTAAGCCAGGAACCCTCAAAACCCAGTTTTCCGGAGGAGTCGTAGGCAGAAGCAGAAAAATCTATGCGGTTCCCTGCAAGCCCCGCTTGTACTGAGACCGAAGTCCAATTCGAATCTCCGAACGCAAGTTCGGGAAGTAAAAGTTCTATCTGATCTGCAGCACCCTGAACATAGACATCAGCGGAGACAGCCGGTAATCCGGGAAACGCCAGTCCGTTTATAGATACATATCCTTCTGGTATATGATTTCCCAGGTCATAGGAGCCTGTCAGAAAAGCAGATCCGGACAAGCCTTGCAAAAACAGCGAAGAGATATCAATCGAATCACCGGTTCCGGCAAGGGAACAGTCGATGCTCCCGCCCCCAAAAAAAACGGTGGGAAGCACCGAAGAAAGATCCACGGTATATTCCAGGCCAGATTCCGGTTTCCAGACCACATCGACAGAACCAGAGACAAACGACTTGTTCAGTTTTCGGATCATCGCATCGGTATTCTTCAGCTCGATCCAGCGAAACGGCTGCAATCGGTCGCACACAAACGATGCGGTAAGCGTACGCGACTGCGGGAACCAGGAACTATGAATATCAAAGGGTTGAATATTCTGGACTGAATCTATTCCGACTACGCCGTCCTTGACAGAAAGCACGAAGGCAAGACTGGACAAGGAAGCAATTTTACTGTCGATCGATTTAAGCCGCACGCGAGAATTTCCCGAACCCGTTTCAAGATCCATAACAGTGTCCAGAGAAACGCTGCACCGTACCGTTCCCGCCTGTTCGAATGTCGGAAACAGCACTGAAAGCGATGCCTCGAGCTTTCCTCCGATCTGGCCATTTCCAAGAGAAAAGGAGCCGGATGAAATCTGGGAGTCCAGGGAAAGGAAAGGATCAGATACGAGTACCCGAAGGTTGGTTGCCTGAAGACCGATTTTCATACCGAGACCGGAAAAACTGCTGTTGCCGGTATCAGAACGGGAAGACAGACGCTCAAGAGTATCCTTGTGAATTACAGTATTTACATGAAGAACGCCATTTTTTACGGTTATTTTCTTGAGTGAAGTATCGATTTTTCCTCTGAGCAAGGTGTACAGATCATAGGTAAGGGATACCTGGTGTATATTTGCAAGCACAAAACCGGTTCGTGTATCGGTGATTCGCAAACCGGTAATTACAATTTTTCTGAAAATCGAGGGTGAAAGAGCCGAGTACGAAAGAGATAATCCGGTGTTATCTTCGAATTTCTGAACAAAGCCTTGTGCAGTTTGAGCAAGCCTCTTGTCGAGTTCTGTAGACAACGGAACGGAAATCCACACCGAACCGGCGAGCAGCACTATGAACAGGAGTATTTCCATTACGTATATTTGCCAAAGCTGCTTCATTTCAATGTAGAATCATATCAGAAAATGAGCTAGTATCAAACAATGATTCTGAAGAATTTTGCAGTTTTCGAAGGCATTGACGGAACCGGCACCACAACGCAACTCAATCTGCTTTCCAGGCGCTTTGCAGAATCCCGGTCCGGTTCTGCAGATGTATTGCACATTACCTGCGAACCGACTGGAAACGAAATAGGCACCCTTATCCGCAAAGCGCTTTCCGGTGAAATTCAATACCATGAACAGACAATCGCACGACTTTTCGCGGCGGATCGTGCCGAACACGTGTACGGTATGCATGGCATTCTGGAACATTTGCAAAACGGGAAAGCAGTTTTCTCCGACCGCTACCTTTTTTCAAGTCTTGCTTATCAGGGGGAAAAAGCTGGTGCAGATCTTGCAGCCGAGCTGAACGACAAATTTCCGCTTCCGGAGTATGTTTTCTATTTTGATATTGATCCTGTTTCTGCAATGGCACGGGTAGATCAGCGTGCGGGGAAAAAGGAAATTTATGAGAAACTGGATTTTCAGATACTGGTCAGATCCCGTTATCAGAAGATTATGACCGATTTGCAATCTTCGCATTCCGACCTGCAAGTTATCTGGATCGATGCTTCACAAAGTGTCGGTGAAATTTCTGATTATATCTGGAGTACAGCAAAAAACCTGCCGAAACTGTAAGGGATGAAGCATCGACCAGTACAATTCGCCAGCATCGCAATCCTTCTGTGTTTCACTGTTTCAAGCCTTTCGGCCTATGTCGTACGGTACAAGGAACAGTTTTACGAGTTATATCATATCCACTACAATCAACATCCCGACGATACAATGGAAAACATCTATTGGCTTGAACGTGCGATAGAAGCAGATTTTTGCAACCCGTTGTATGCTGTCGGAACAATTTCTGATGAAAAAGACTGGGAGAAATACCGGTACTTGTTCATGATGCATCTGAATCTGAAGCTTGCAGAACAGCATGTGCGTCTCGGCTCAAAATGGGATAAACAGAAGGCGTATTTTTATAATGCACCCTGGAAAAAACAGAATCTGGAGAGTCTCGAAACTGCCGAAACATGCTACAAGACAGCTCTTTATTACTGGAACGAAGCCGTCATCTGGGCAGAAAAGGCGAATGTCCGCGAATTTCAGTTTCGATTTCTGACAGATCTCCAATTCTGGGAAGACGAGCGAGAACGCATTGCCGACGGCTCTCTCGATTATAACAGAACTATTCAGAGAGAACTTGCGCGGCTGGCTTCTGTACGATCTGCCTTCCTTGCAATGGATGAAAATACTTACTAATATAGCGAAATGGACATGTTTACCTTCAACCTGCCAACCGGACCTTGTCAGATTCTGTTTCATACAGAGCCGTACGTTCCGCAACTTCCCGAAACGGGCGGGATGTATGTTGCTGATTCCAATACCGTAGAACTGCTGAGAAAATCGAAAAACTTCAATCCGCACGCTCCACTGGTTGTACTTGATGCCGGAGAAGAACACAAAAATCCGGATTCTATCAGCACAATTCTTTCCTGCGCACTCTCCGCAGGACTCGCCCGTGACAGTCTTTTTATCGGTTTTGGTGGCGGCGTTATTACCGATATGACCGCTTTCGCCGCATCGCTTTATATGAGAGGAACCCGGGTCGAACTGGTTCCGACAACGCTGCTCGCAATGGCTGACGCGTCGATCGGCGGAAAAACCGGCATCGACTTTCAGGACACAAAGAACTGTATTGGGACTTTTTATCCGGCTCAAAAAATCCATATATCGATCGGGTACCTTTCGACACTCAGCGAGCAGGAATTCCGTTCAGGCCTGGCAGAGACGCTGAAAACAGCTCTGTTGTACGCACCAAAACTGTTCCAGATTCTGACCGAAAAAAAAGAACCAATTATGTCTCGTGATCCTGCCCTGCTGCTCGAAATCGTTAAACGTTGCGTACAGGCCAAGGCGCACGTTATCGAAAGAGACCTGCATGAGTCAGGCGAACGAATGTTTTTGAATCTTGGCCATACATTCGGCCATGCGCTGGAGAGCCTTGCGGGATTCGGAACAGTTGCCCACGGAGATGCCGTAGCCTGGGGAATCGCGAGGGCACTTACGCTCGGAAAAAGACTCGGCATAACTGATCCTTCGTACATCGACGAAGTATTTTCGGTGCTGGAGTTGTATGGGTGGGAAACAGGCTCTGTACACAGCGTATGCCGGAACCGGTCGACTCTTAAATATCTTGGCGCAGAGGAAATTGCGCTGCAGTTGCTTGGGCATATGAAACGCGACAAGAAAAAACGGTCGGGCGAAATCCGGTTTGTTCTTCAAAGAGAAATAAACTCTACCCTTGTTATGACGGTACCGGATGCCGATGTACTGGCAGTACTGCAATGAGTGCGTATTTCGACTGGGCGGCGACAACCCGTCCCAATCCTGAAATCCTGGAATTGGCCAACAAGATAGCTGTTTCTGTATACGCAAATCCGTCGAGCGTTCATTCTGACGGTAAGAAAGCGGCACAAACACTCGAACAGGCACGAACCGATTGCGCACGCATTCTGGGTACGTCGCCGTCAACCCTTTATTTTACCTCCGGCGGTACTGAAAGCGATTATGTACCCTTGCTCGCCCTTTTGCAGCGACCTGTCCGGGGCTCTGTCGCAATTTCGGCAATAGAGCATCCTGCGATTGCTGAACAGGCAAAAATGCTTTCGCACACAGGATGGGAAACCCTTGTGATTCCCGCCGATCGCGACGGTTTTGTCTCGCCCGAGGCAGTCCTGTCCACCATTCGGGAAGATACTGCGTATGTTGCCGTTATGGCGGTAAACAATGAAACAGGAGCGATCCAGCCTGTGGAGCAGATTGCCGAGGCATTAGTACAATCATGCAAAGGACGAAAAAAACCCCATTTTCATGTTGATGCCGTTCAGGCGATCGGTAAAATCCCTGTTTCGTTCACCAGTACCGGAATCGATTCAGGAGCGATAAGCGGCCATAAAATTGGCGGTCCAAGAGGCATAGGGCTCCTGTATCTGGCACGGCGAATCGAACCGTTTATACGAGGCGGAGGCCAAGAGAGCGGAATCAGGCCGGGGACTGAAAATGTCCCGGGCGCAGTTGCACTAGCAGCAGCTCTTGATGCAGCGATTTGCGGACTGGATATTGATCATGGAATGAAAATGATGGATATGATAATTGAACGCCTGGGATCGCTCGGAGGTTTTACAACCATACCGGAATCCCGCACGCTTTCAGATTCACGTTTTTCACCCTGGATAATTCAGCTCTCTAACAGCTCAATTCCCGGCGAAGTTCTGGTTCGTTCTCTATCTGCTTACGATATCAGTATTTCTACTGGATCGGCCTGTTCATCCAGAAAAAAAAGCAGGCCAGTACTCGACGCAATGCGAGTACCTAAAAATATACAGCAGAATGCGTTCAGGCTGTCGATCGGTCCAACCACGGACGAATCGGACATCGAACAGCTGTACCATGCCCTGAAAGAAATTTGCAGACGCCTCTAAAAAAACATGTCTTTACAGTGCCCTGCAGATAGCCTTGCATTGAATGGATGAGCAGAAAAGGAAGAAAGTATGAATGAAGCGGTATATTTGGTAAAAATCGGCGAATTGATGCTGAAAAGTGGCAACCTGAAGGATTTTGAACAACGTCTGGTCCAGAATGCACGGCTGCTGATAGAGGGGACTGGTTCCAGAGTGTCGCTGAGGGCTGGCAGGATGTATGTCGAAGGCCCTGAACAAGCTGCAGCTTCAATCGAGTTTATGTTAAACCATCTTGTCGGAATAACCGGATGGGCCCGGGCAACAGTAGTTTCCAAAGATATCGACTCTATAAAAGAAGCTGTTCTTGCAGAAGCCCTCAAGGCAAAAGAAGCCGGGTATAAAACGTTCAAGATAGAAGCCCGACGTTCCGACAAAAGCTTTGCTCTTAATTCCTACGAAATTGCACGTTTGGCCGGTGAAGCGGTCTATGACCGGGGCATTATGGCAGTCGATGTTCATCATCCGGAAATCGAGATCGCAGTGGAGGTACGCGAACGGTGCTTTGTCTATGGAAACGAGCACAAAGGACACCGAGGCTTGCCTCCGGGAACCGGGGGAAAGGCATTGTTACTGTTGTCGGGTGGCATCGATTCTCCGGTAGCAGGATACCGTATGATTCGCAGAGGCATGAAGATAGACTGCCTGTATTTTCATTCCCATCCCTATACCTCTCCTGAAGCCCAACAAAAAGTAGAAGATCTCGCCCAAAATCTGGCACTATACGGATTGGGCACACATCTGAACATTGTACCTTTTACTGCTGTGCAGCAGAGAATACGAGACTCTGCCCCGCCCGACCATGCAACTGTGTTGTTGCGTATCTGTATGATGAAAGTCGCAAACATGCTCTGTCCGGTCGTTTCCGCAAAAGCGATAATAACCGGAGAAAGTCTCGGACAGGTCGCAAGCCAAACTATTGAAAACCTGACCGTCACCAATTCGTCTGCAGCGTATCCAGTTCTGAGACCCTTGATCGGTTTGGACAAAGAAGAAATCATCGCTACTGCGAAGCAGATCGGAACATACGACATCTCTATTCTTCCCTACGAAGATTGCTGCGTCCTTTTTTCTCCGAAACATCCGATACTTCGTGCCGATCCGGCTGTATGCATGGAAATCTACAATAAAATGGAGATAGACGAAATGCTTCTGGAAGCATTCAACAATAGGGAGCACAAACGCTTCGGATTCAGAAACAGGCTGTGATTTGTACGCAGAGGAACAGAACGGTTTTGCTACTGAGGCTTTTTCAAAACTCGGAAAGGTTCTCTGTACTGATCTGCCCTTCTGCACTCTTCCTGGCTTCTTCAGCCGAAAGAGCCTCGCGGGCGCGCTGTTCCAGAGACTGGAAAGAAGACATTTTTTCATCGCCGGGAAATGCACTCTTCAGAGAATCCATCAGCGCAACCGTTTCCGAAAACTGTCCTGCAGCAAACAAAATCTCGCCGTAGTTCAGACCAACATCGGGATTGTCAGGATTTTTTTCGAAAATTGCCTTGTACAGTGCTGCAGCCTGGTCTGATTTCTTGTTTTTAGCCAGCACGTACGCAAGAGCAGCAGCTATGCGTATATTTTCCGGTTCGGCTACATGCATTTCTTCCAGAAGCACCTGCGAGTCCGCCCATTTTCCGGACAATGCATACACTCTGGCAAGCCCCCAATGTGCAGCATTCCGAAAATTATCTGCTTGACCTGCTTTTTTGTAGTAAGGAATCGCCTTGTCATACTTGCCGAGTTCTGCCCAGCTTTCAGCAATCTGGTAATACTCTGAATACACCTCGCTGCCCGGTGCATCGGCTACCGAGGTGCATGAAACCGAACAGATCACCAGCAGAGAACAGACAAAAGCGCAGAAGATCGGGAACACAGGCCGTAATGTCATTAATGCGAACCAAGAACCGTCTGCTCAATCTTGCGCAATTGAGACCGGTACAAGCCGGCAATGTCCGAACCATAATCGGCAACAAGCTGAATAATGTTTCGCGGAGATTCATCCGTGTCCTTGCCGTTAATCCGGTCTCCGGCATCGCCGAGACCCGGCATGATATATGCGGAAGCGTTCAGAACCGGGTCCATCCAGAGTGTATACACTGTACAGTTTTCCAGGGCCCGAACAACGCGTAATGCCCCCTTAAGAGCGGAAATAACATTGAAAAAACTGATCGATTTCGGCTTAACTCCATGATCGATCAGATATTTTACAACCGTAACCAGACTGCCTCCGGTTGCGTTCATTGGATCCGCAAAAATCAGATCCTTACCGTTCATATCTTCGATATTAAAAAAGGATTTATCCAAATCAAGAATATATTCCATATTTTTTTCTTTCTTGGAATCATCCCGTTTAATCTTGAACAGGGCGAACGGAGTCACATACCCGTGCGAAGAATATTCCTCTATTTCCTTGGACATAATCATCGACGGCAACAGAGCGCCCCTCAGCATGACACACATTACCGAATTCTCGATTTTATAATCAATGTCAGGAATCTT
>SHOL01000093.1 GCA_004294945.1 Treponema sp. | reverse complement strand
AGGAATTAAAAACAACCCCTCCCGCAGCAAAAGCGACCCGAAAATTCCCGGGGGATGACCGAGGCGCTTGTTTTTTAGCGAAGTGCGGTACACGCCGCAGGAAGGGCTTCCCTCCATGAAGATGAACGCTCGGACCCCGGCCCTCTGTAAGGAGGCCAGACTCGCTTCGCAGCCTTCGCGCATCCATTCGTTCATTTCGACCCCGAGCCGCGATTTAATGTCGGCCTTTCCGTTCCAAAAATTGTCGCCGTTGCCGCCGCGCAAACTTACCGGATTCCTGGGCACGCCCATCCCGCTCAGCACCTCGGGACAAACCGGGTGCCAAATAAAATCTGCGCGTTCCCGCCCGAGTAGCCGCGTCGCGTCCAGACCCTTCCCGTTATATCGCACCCTGCTTCCAAACTGGCACGCAGAAATACCGATTTTGATTTTTCTTCAAATATGTTGTCCATGCACTTCAGTATAAGCGACCTGATGCAGGAAAGCGCTGCAAGCCGGGCGAAAACGCCAGGTTCGGCGCCCTCAAGCGAACGAACCGACTGGTTCGATTCTCGATCCGCGAAACTTCATACACGAATTAAGTTGACAGCTTCCGCTAACCTCTGCTACTCTTTGAGTGTAGGTACACGCAAGACACGGTTTTTTAAATTGTTCTGCCCGCATACCGCTTTGAGCGTGTACGTTAACGCAGTCGATGCTGAACCGACAGCGGTCTAAAAGTGTGCCATAAGTGAGGTGTATATGATCAAACCTGGCGAGCATTTTGTTGCAGGAGCGGATTTCGGATCGGACTCCGTGCGGGTAGTAATTCTCGACGCGGCGAACGGTTCGGTCGCGGGACAGCATGTGGTGTACTATCCGCGCTGGAAGAAGGGCTTATACTGCGAACCGCGCGAAAACCGGTTCCGCCAGCATCCGCTGGACTATACGGAAAGCTTGACCGAGGCAGTGCGCGCGGCTGTCGCTCAGGCGGACGGCTCTATCAAGGATGCCGGAAAGAACGGTTCGATCGCGGACAAAATCCGCGCGTTCAGCATTGATACGACCGGTTCGACGCCGGTTCTTGC
This sequence comes from Treponema sp., assembly GCA_004294945.1. Classification (GTDB taxonomy): domain Bacteria; phylum Spirochaetota; class Spirochaetia; order Treponematales; family Treponemataceae; genus Teretinema. The sequence continues at coordinate 8,423 of SHOL01000093.1, read as the reverse complement.
CGACCGGCAGGGAACTCCGCTTGCGCTCTTGAGCGAGTTTGCCGAGGACCCGGATGCGATGTTCATTTTGTGGAAGGACCATACCGCGGTGGCGGAAGCCGATGAAATCAACCGGGTTTCCCGCACCTGGGGCGGAACCGACTACACCCAGTACATGGGCGGCGTCTATTCTTCGGAATGGTTTTGGGCAAAGATTCTGCACACGATACAGAAAAACAAAAAAGCTGCTTCGGCGGCATACACGGCGGTGGAGCATTGCGACTGGATAACAGCCGAGCTGACCGGAACGACTGATCCTTCAAAAATCAAGCGAAGCCGCTGTGCTGCCGGACACAAAATTATGTGGCATGCGTCCTGGGGTGGCTATCCGCCGCGGACCTTCTTCGACCGCTTCGATCCCAAGCTTTCCGACATCCGCGACTCGCTCGGCAGCGAAACCTGGACCACTGACACGCCGGCGGGAACGCTGACTCCCGAATGGGCTGCGCGGCTCGGCCTGAGCGAAACAGTGATCGTGTGCGTCGGCGCCTACGATGCGCACATCGGCGCCGTCGGCGGGGACGCCGCTCCGGGAACGCTGGTCAAGAGCATCGGCACTTCCACCTGCGACGTGATCATCGGGCCGAAGCCAGAATCAGGCGCCGAGGAAAAACTGATCGGCGGTATTTGCGGCCAGGTCGACGGTTCGGTTATTGCCGACTGGATCGGCTACGAAGCGGGGCAGTCTGCTTATGGCGACTACTACGCCTGGTTCAGAAACCTCCTGATGTGGCCGCTGCGCGAAGCTGTCGCCTCCGATCCCGAGCGCGCCGATCCTGCGCGTGCGCTTTCGCCTGACGCCGTGGAATCAATCGAGAAGAATCTCCTGCGCAAGCTCGAAGAAGCCGCCGCCTCCGTCGAACCGACAGTGTCGTCGCCGGTCGCCCTCGACTGGGTAAACGGCAGAAGGACTCCCTGGGCAAACCAGAAGCTCACTGCGGCCATAACCGGCATCACATTGGGCACGGATGCGCCGACGCTGATGCGATCGCTGCTCGAGGCTACAGCCTTCGGGTCCCGTGCGATTATCGAAGCCTTTGAGGATGGAGGCATCGGTATTGAAAAAATCATGGCTATCGGCGGCGTCGCCAGAAAAAGCAAACTTGGGATGCAAATCCTTGCCGACGTGACCAACCGCGACATCCACGTGACTGCAGGCGACCAGTCGTGCGCGATCGGCGGGGCAGTGTTCGCCGCTACCGCAGCGGGCCTGTATGCCGATGTGTTCGCTGCTCAGAAAGCGCTCTCGGCCGGCACCGAACGCGTGCACAAACCGGACCCGAAACGCGCTGCCCTCTACGAAACGCTCTACCAGAAATACAAGAAGCTCGGAAGTTTTATTGAAGGAGAAACGAAATGATCGATTTGAAGAAATACGAATTCTGGTTTGTTACCGGAAGTCAGGATCTGTACGGGGACGAGACGCTGCGGCAGGTTGCCGAAGATTCGCGCAAGGTGGTCGAGGGCTTGAACGCTGACGCGCGCATGCCGTGCAAGATTGTATGGAAGCCGACCGTGCTTACCTCCGACGGAATCCGGGCTCTTCTCGAAGAGGCGAACGCAAGCGATTCCTGCGCCGGCATCATTGCCTGGATGCATACGTTCAGCCCGGCAAAGATGTGGATTGCGGGTCTGTCGTCCTACCGCAAGCCGCTCCTTCAGCTCAATACGCAGTTCAACCGTGACATCCCGTACGCGAGCATTGATATGGACTTTATGAATCTGAACCAGTCGGCGCACGGAGACCGCGAGTTCGGCTTCATCACCGCGCGCATGGACTTGAGACGCAAGGTGATCGTCGGGCATTGGGGCTGCGATGAAACGCGGGGCCGCATCGCTGATTGGATGCGCGCAGGCCTTGCCGCGGCAGACGGCAAGAAGCTTAAGGTTGCCCGCTTCGGCGACAACATGCGCGACGTGGCGGTGACCGACGGCGACAAGGTCGAGGCGATGATTCAGCTCGGCTGGTCGGTTCCGTACTACGGCATCGGCGATCTGGTCGAGTACATGAATACGGTTTCGGACGCTGACATCGACGCGCTGGTCAAGCGCTACGAAGCCGAGTACGACATCAAGTGGGGTGCCGACCGCGCTTTCGCCCTTTCGCACATCCGCGAACAGGCCCGCATCGAGACCGCCATGCGCCGCTTCTTCGAAGAGCGGGACATCAACGCCTTTACGACCAACTTCCAGGACCTCCACGGCATGAAGCAGCTGCCGGGTCTTGCATGCCAGCGCCTGATGGCCGACGGCTACGGATTCGCCGGCGAAGGCGACTGGAAAACCGCTGCGATGGTCCGCACCTTCAAGGTGATGTCCGCAGGACTCTCGAAAGGAGAAATTGGAAAGGGCGATTCGTTCATGGAAGACTACACCTACCACTTCGAGCCCGGCAACGAGATGAACCTCGGCGCGCACATGCTCGAAGTGTGCCCGTCCATCGCCGCAGGCAAGCCCACGCTTGAGGTGCACCAGCTCGGCATCGGCGGCCGCGAAGATCCCGCCCGCCTCGTGTTTGACGGCAAGAGCGGTCCTGCGATCTGCGCCGCAGTCGTCGATTTCGGCAGCCGGTTCCGCTGCGTAATCAACGAAGTGAACGTCGTCGACGCGCCCGCTCCGTTCCCGAAGCTGCCCGTCGCGCGCGTGCTGTGGAAGCCCGAGCCCAACCTCCGCACTTCCGCGGAAGCCTGGATACTCGCCGGCGGCGGCCATCACACCGCGTTCTCCAACATTCTGACCACCGATATCATCCGGGACTGGGCCGAGATTTCCGGCATCGAGTGTATTGCGATCGACCGCAATACGGACGTCCGGCGGTTCAGGGACGAACTGCGCTGGAACGCCGCGGCCTGGAGCAAATAATGGCGTCGCCGTACGCACAGCTCAAGGAAGAAGCCTGGCTCGCAAACGTCGAGATACCTGCGCGGGGCCTTGCGCTTTACACCTGGGGGAACGTCTCGGCGTTCGATCCCGCATCGGGAGTCTTCGCGATAAAGCCGTCGGGCGTTCCGTACAACGAACTTTGCGCCGAGGACATGGTGGTGATCGACCTGGACGGCGCGCGGGTGGAAGGCCGCCTCAATCCTTCGTCGGACACGTCCACGCACCGGGTGCTCTACTGCGAATGGGGTGCCGGAATGGGCTCGGACGGGCAGCGTTCGCCGATCGGCGGAATCATCCATACACATTCTGCGCATGCCGTCGCCTGGGCTCAGGCCGGTCTTGACATCCCGCTTTTCGGCACTACCCACGCCGACCATATCCAGACGCCGGTGCCGTGCACTCCGTTCCTCTCCGAGGAAGCGGTGAAACGCGACTACGAACTGGAAACGGGACACCTGATCGTCCGGCACTTCGGGGAGCGCTCGCTTGATCCTGCCGAAGTTACAATGGTGCTTGTCGGCGGGCACGGTCCGTTTGCCTGGGGAAAGGATGCCTCGAAGGCGGTATATAATGGAAGGGTTTTGGAAGAAATCGCCCGCATGGCGCTGATGACGCTCGAGCTCAACCCGGCGGCGGTACCGCTCCCTGCATACATCGTTTCCAAGCATTACAACCGCAAGCACGGAAGCGGCGCCTACTACGGCCAAAAATAACAGCTCTCCTTCTGCCGGCTGCGGGCCCCGTACCGTGTGCTCCAGGACGGAGCCCCGTAACGGGGGCCCCGTACAGGGCGAGCCTCAGCCGGTTTTTTTATGCCGTCGAGCCTGCTTTCGAGGTCTGGTTCCCGGCAATCTTTCGAAGAACCTCCGTCATTTCCGCGTGGTCGAATATGCGGGGAACCGGATATGCAGGATTCGCTTCGCGGAGCGCGGTCTGCGAAAGGCTTTCGATATCTTCCGGCCGTATGCACGAAAGAGAAGAGGGGAGTCCGAGCCGTTCGTTGAGCGCGCGCAGTTGGGAAATGAAGCAGTCGGCCGAAGCGGGGAATCCTGCGCTTTCGGCAAGCCGTTCAAGCGGCCGCCGCGCGGCGCTCCCGTAGCCTTCGAGAACCGCCGGCAGCGATACGGCGCAGGCAAGACCGTGCGGAAGGCGGTACGCTCCTCCAAGGGCATGGGCGATTGCATGGGCGTAGCCGATGTACGCCCGGGTGAACGCCCTGCCTCCCTGGAACGCTGCCTGTTGCATCGCCGCCCGGGCGGCTGTGTCGGCAGGATTCGAAGCGGAATAATCCAAGGTTGAAAATATCGTACGGGCGGCGCTTTCGGCGAGCTGCCGCGTTTCGCGCGTATTGTTCCGGCCGTCGTCGGCACTGCGAAAAGAGGAACTCTCCTTCGAAGGACTTTTAAAATGCCCGCCATGCGCTCAAGCGGCATTCCCGGCCTGGACAACACCGCAGATGCCGCCTTTGCGCAGTCTATTGCAGACCCTCCTCCGATCGCGATGACGGCCGCGCACCCCGAGTCTTTGTATTGCGCAGCGGCAGCGTACGCAGCTTCGGTAGTCGGATCGCTCATGGCCTCCGCGAAAACACTGTGCTCAATCCCGCTCGAGCCTAATGCGTCGAACAATTTTCTTGCGATGCCGAGCGAAACCATCATGCGGTCGGTAACGACCAGAACCCTGGAAATCTTTCTGCGCGCAATGAAAGCTGCAAGATCCGCAAGCGCCGAATCTCCCTGGAACGCGGCGGGAACGTGCCAATGCACAAAATACGACGCAGCGCGCAGGGCCTTCTGCCTGAGCCTGAATACGGCAATTTTCAATACGTTCATGCGCGAAAATCGTACTTCGATCCTCGATCACCAATTGGAGGCATCGATCCCCGGCACGAAAGTAAGAAAAGTCTAACAAAATGCTTGCTTTTCGGCTGCATCGGCAGTATATTTAGGGTATGAATAGTTAGGAGGTTCTAACATGAGTAACCATGAAACCGATTGCCTGATAACGGCGGCCACTTCCTGTGTGTGCACAAAGCCGCACGATGCCGAGTCGGCCCGATACGCAGACTCCGATGCCCCCTGCAGCGACGGATGCAATTGACTGATTACTGTATCGTTGTACTCAAGCTTTTTTTCGAGCGCAACACTGTCACGCTGTAGAAAACAACACCGGTGAAATCGGCGTGCACCCATCAATAGGCTCCCGCGCCGGGAGCTCCGGCGCAAGGATTATCTTGTATCGTACAGCAGGGTGCTTCCGGTTAGAACCGGAATCCGATGTCCAGTGTAATTTCGTAGCCGTCTGCAGGTTTGTGATTTTTGTTTCCGGCATGTACCGAATATTGTTCATAGCCGAATCCGAGGCTTGCGTTGAAATGCTGGTTCAGGAACTGGGTGACTGCCGCGGTATAGCGTTGCGCCGAGTAGGCGTCCGATGATCCGTAGAGCTTTACGTTTGAGTATCGCACGTCTGCGGACAGAATTCCTCCTGTCCATGCAGTAACTCCTCCGTATATGCGGCCGCCTGCTACGATTGAATCGCCGTCGGCGGTGGCGAATGGTGCGTTAAACACGAGATCGGCTCCGGAAGACAGTACTGCACTTAAATTGTAGATGCCAAGGGTTGCCTGTTCCATGTCGCCGGTGTTCATGCCCGAAAGTGTGTTGGTGTTCTGTCCGTACAGACCGCTGATTCCCGCAAGGAAGGCTCCCTGCTGCAAAGCCATTGCGCCTTTTTCAATACTTGCCTTTCCGAATGCGATATAGCCGGTGTAGTCGTTGTTTTTTTCTATATATAAGTCCAGTGCGCCGCCGGCGGCAGCTGAAAGTTTCAGGCCGTCCGCTATGTTTCCGCTCCAGGAGTAAGCCGCTTGCATCAGGGGGAGCGTTCTTCGCTCTACGTTGGTATAGCGTACTCCGCTGGTGACCGCTTCGTCGCTCATGAATGTAACGAAAAGACTTCCAAGGCCTTCGATCGGTTTGATCTCGAAGTCGAGCGCATTTTCGAGCGAAGCGTCGCCGACGTACAGAATATCGGTGTCCCAGTGTTCGCAGCCGCCAACGCTGTTGTAGGTTACCGCAATCGGTCCAAAGTCGTATCTGATCCAGGCATTCTGAATGTCTACGGGTTTTTCTCCGTTCGAACTCAGCTTTGCCGACGCATCTGCTGTGAGTTTTCCGTCGGCCGACGATACTTTCGCACCGAGCTTGACCGCATTCTCGTTTTTGAGTCCGGTGTATAAAGTGCTGGACGTGTAGTCGGGCAGGTTAAGATAGCCGGCAAGGCTTGTGTCGCTGAGGAGCATCGCCGGGGCGTTTGTTGCGGCCCACGTTTGGTATGCGCCCGCAGCCGCTGTCTGCGCTGCCGCCGCGTCGCCCTCTGCCATGATGGCACCCATATAGGCGTTTACAATCGCGGTTGCCTCGGTCTGGCTGAAGCCCGCCTTCCCGGCAAGATCTTTTTCTTTTCCGCTTACCGCAGAAAAATCTCCGCCTGTCTGGGCAGCGGTCAGTATCTTTGTGACCAGTTCCGTGCCGAATTTCGTCTGTGCAGCCATCATGTCGGGCGACTGTAAAAATGACATGAACGCATCTCCGTTTCCGCTCAGGTTTGCCATGAGCATCGATGACCACATGTCGGTATTGTCCGCATTCATCGCCTGCATTCCGAGCCGTCCGTTGGCGTCGCCATATACCGTAACGTTCAGACCGCCGATGCTGGAGTCGACAAGTGCCTCTTCCGCGCATACCGAAACCGCGGCGAGCGCGGCAATCGACAGAATCGCTAAAATCTTTTTCATATCCATCCTCCGGAAATTGTTTTTGAAGGTTCATCATTTGAATGACTTCGTTTCCGGATTCAGTGTCAATGCGATTTCAGGAATTCGGGAAGCGGGTATTCATTCCCGAAGGGCCAAGTACTTTTACCTCCCGGCCTGATACGCCGTACATTTTCCCCCAAGCGCGAGGAGCGCAAAAAAATACAGGCAGTTATCATAGTAGCGGCGCTCGCCGGTACGCAGGGGCGTGTCCCAGAAGCGGCGGACAAATTTTTCTGCGTTCGCCGCGACAGCGGGATCGGGGTCATCCCAGACCGCAAGCGAACTCTGCGCAAGAGTCGCCAGGAGGCCGACCGGATGGAGCGCTTTTTGCGGGACAACCGTGCCATCGATTTCGTAGGTCATGTAGTCCTCTACCGGAATGTCAACGAAAAACGCCTGCATGTTTGCCGCAATGCGCGAAAGCTCCGGTGTCTTGCCGCACCACAGCGCGTCCAGCCCGATCGTCGCCGCAACCCGGTACGCATCGCTAAAAAAATATCCGTGTCCTTCGGGCGGTCCCCAGGGATTCGGTTTGCCGTCGTAATAACTGTATTCGGGCGCAAAGCCCGTCGCGGGATGGCAGCACACCGTAAAAAACGTTCTGCTTTCTTTGGCAGCCTGTTTCCAGAATGCCGAATCCGAGTCGGCCGAAAACTCTGCAAACTGTTCGTAAAAATGGGGCAGATGGTACGACGGATCGGTGAACTCGCAGTCGGGAACAAAGCGAATATACGTATTATCCTTGTTCCACATCGGGAGCGGCCCGTGCAAGCATCGCTTCATCAGGGTCCTGGCTTCTGCTGCATAATCAAAAATACCGGTTCCATTGCCCCACTTTCGCGAAGCCAAAATCAGATCCATAATAAAATATTCTTCGCCGTCCGGAGCCGCGCCCTGCGCATTTTTCCGTCCGTCAGGAGCGCACGACCAGGCAAAATATCCTGCCTGTGGCCCGTCGGTCATACTCATGTTCAGCCGACTCCATTTCCAGAGCCGGTCGAAAATATCCTTCCGGTCCATCAGCAGCGCCATCATCATACCGTACGACATCCCTTCCGTCCGCACATCGAAATTTCCGGTGTCCATCAAAAAACCGGTTTCATCCTGCGCCTCGAAATAAAACCGTTCTTCTTCTGGTCCCTCGAAGATCGTCTTCCATACCTGATCGATTTTCCCATCGATGTCTGCCTGTGCATATCCGTAGTGTGCAAATAAATTACTGCCTGGTGCCATAGCGATGCCCCCATAATTCAGCGTTTATATGCATATCATGGTATACGCAGACAGCCATGAAATCAATACAAGACTGTGCGAGGCACCGCGATGCACGCCGGGCGAACGCTCAACGGGCGGAGCCGCCGCCCCCGGAGTCCTTGCAGGGGCGGCAACTGCATTCACCGCATGAGCGCGCGTTATTCAGGATCCATCTGCAGCTGCTTCGACGAATATGCGGGAGCAGGCAATAGCGTCGCTCAGGGCTTTATGATGGTTGAGCTCTATCCCCTGAAAGGCGCTGACTGTGTTCAACTTGTGGTTCGGCAGTCCCGGCCATTTCTTGCGCGAGACAATCATGGAGCATTGAAAAGACGGGGCGTTCTAAACGTCTTTTCGCGTCAGTCCGTGAATGTCCGTGAAGTTCGAATAGAAGTTCATCCAGTTCGGGGGATTGATAAGCGAATAG
>SHOL01000278.1 GCA_004294945.1 Treponema sp. | reverse complement strand
GGCAAGGGGAGCGCGAACAAACGGAGCGTGAACAAGCGGAGTGTGAACAAGCGGAGTGTGCGGGATCTGCCGACGGGAGTGTTTGGACAAGTGCCCGTTCGAGCTGATTACCGGGCGCAGCATAGGGGACTGCCTCCGTTGCCTGATTCGGCTTTTTCTTTTCGGGCTTCTTCCATTGCATGGGCAATACTGCCGACTGCTTCGAGAATCAGTGCATGCTTGTCTGCAGGAATGCGCGCAAGCAGTGAACGGTATTCGTCATCACACTTGGCATTGATATGGTTGCACTTTTCCTGGCCGGAAGCTGTCAGCGAGAGCGACACCTTCCGCCGGTTTGACGGATCTGCTCTGCGTTCGGCCCATCCTTCGCGGACCAGTGAATCGACAGTACGGCTCAGTGTGCTTTTATCGAGCGCAAGGGCGTCCGCCAGTTCCTGCAGGTTCGACGTTCCGCGCGCTTCCATCTCGAGCAAAAGGTGACACTGAGCCACAGTAACCGAACAGCAGGCTGTTTCGCCGGCCAGCAGCATGCCTGTCTCCCGTTCGAGCGAACGCATCGCCCTCCTGAAACCTCTCATTGCGTGTTGGTTCATGATTTAGTTGTAATATACAACAGTTGTATTTGTCAATAATACAAGACCATAATCTGATTCGGGAAGAAGATGTTGGCTGGCGAACGAGTATGAGCACGGACGAACGCTATTTAAGAGATGTTGAAGGTTTTTGAGGCTCCGTGATCGGATTGTTCCACAAGTGCTACCAGATCTGCTATAGGTGCCGCCGAAGGATTTTCCAGCGTGAAGATGTCGAGATGTTCCATTGCACGGGTGAGCGAAACATAGATGAGGTTTCTGGTCATGCGGTCCTGGTCGGTATTGGGTTCTTCGCTGTTGTGGGAGTAACCCGGAAGCCGGTTGAGGTACAGCAGTACAATCGGGAAGTCGAGACCCTTTGCAGAATGCAGGGTCGAGACGCGGATGCTGCCCCTGGTTCCGAAGTCAAACTCGCGGTTGCGGATGTCGGTGCATGGAAGTCCGAAACTGCCGAGGGTTTCGATGATTCGTTCGATGTCTTTTCCGGTAGAGGCAAGGATGCACAGGTTGTGCGGTTCATAGCCAAGGTCGTTGATGTACAAGCGGGCGCGTCTTGCAAGCGCATCTGTCAGATCGGTACCGTTCGGCGCCTGGATATGGGCTGGTTCGGGTCCTTCCCGCCAGGCAGATGCTCCGGTTTCCGTGTCGCCGCCGGTCGAGTTCCGGTAGCGTTCGGCAAGGGCATGAACCTGCACTGTGTTTCGGAAATTTGAACGGAGTATGCGCGTTTTGCCGGTTATATCGATGCCCGCCCGCTTGAATGTAAAGCCATTCTGGTAGATCGACTGGTCAGCGTCACCTGCGAGAATCACTGCTTTTCGGGTTAGATTCTTGCATGCCCTGATGACAGCTGCCGGGAGATCCTGGGCTTCGTCGATAAACAGATAGTCTACGACCGGTTCCGGGGAATGTTCAAGAACAAGATTCGCCGCCTGACAGCGGGTGGCGGTGCCGCTTGAAAGAAGGCTGTCCCCGAAAGCAACGATTGCAGCCCAGACTGGTTTTCTTTTTTCCAGGGACAGGGGTGTTTTGCGTCCGGTTCTGGGTATCATATCCTGGAGATATTCAGTTTCTGTGATTGCGTTGGCCCAGACGAACTGTTCCGCTTCGGCGACGAGTTCCTTGGCCGAAAGCCCGGAGTTTTCGGCCAAGGAACTCGTCGCCGAAGCGGAACAGTTCGTCTGGGCCAACGC
>SHOL01000092.1 GCA_004294945.1 Treponema sp. | reverse complement strand
GTATATAAGCCGCTATGACGGATCCTGCTGCGGCGGCAAAGAAAAAGCCCGTCTGAATCAGACGGGCTTTTGCGGGAGCGACGGGGCTTGAACCCGCGATCTCCGGCTTGACAGGCCGGCGCGATAAACCAGCTTCGCTACGCCCCCGTTACGTTGATTACTATATATAAAGGACTGATTTGTGTCAATCACCTCGATTGAAAAAAATGCAAATTGCATTTTCTGCGCTCGTTGACAGAGGGTATCGCGCATGGTATTCTTTTGTACTAACAAATTGCTACTATCAAGGAAGTTTGTCATGTCCGCAAAGAAAAATCTGCTTTGGTTCGGAGCTGTGTTCATTCTTGTTCTCTCCGTAATTACTTTTGTCTTTATCCCCACGGTAGGAGGAGTTTCAGGAAATACCACTCCGGTCTTCGGCAAGTGGGACGGTACTCCTATCGAATATGCCCAGGACACGTTCTTTGTCCGCCAGATTCAGAATCTGTCTGAACAGATGCAGAATCAGGGGCAGGAAGTCAATCAGTTTACGTATTATCAGGTTATGCAATCTGCCTTCAATTCAGCCGTGGTACGCTTGGGCATACTTCAGGAGCTTGAATCCGCCGGATACGTAATTCCCGACACGCTCGTGAATAAAAGCCTCGTAAACTATTACCTCGATTCAAGCGGCAAGTACTCCAGCACCCTGTTCGAACAGACTCCGGAAAATATACGTGCATCCCGCCGTTCGACTCTTCAGGAAGAACTTACGGCACAGCGTTATATCAGCGATATCTTTGGAAAACAGTCCGGCCTGTTCGGTTTGAAAACTTCCGGAAAAGAGACTGACTTCATCAAGACCATGTCAAGCCCGGAACGAAGCTTTTCCTATATTGCCCTGTCAACAGATTCCTATCCCGATTCAGAAGCCGCAAAATACGGCGCAGCAAACAGCCAGAAATTCGTCAAGTATGCGCTTTCGGCCATTATGACGGATTCCGAAGCAACAGCGAAAAAAGCTGCTTCCGGCATTGCAAAAAACGAAATAACCTTCGAAGACGCTGTAACAACCTACTCGAACCGATCCGGAACCGATGCGTCCGGAATTCTTACCCGTTCCTTTGCGTACGACTTGCAGACACTCTTTACAGAATCTACCGATCTGGAAACCATTACAACTCTTGAACCGGGATCAATCAGCCCGATTGTAAAGGCCGGGAATAATTTCGCCATCGTGCGCTGCGACAAAGCAGCGTCCCAGCCTGATTTTTCCGATTCATCTGTGTTGGCCGCTGTTAAAACCTACATGAAAACTTCCGAAGCCGGCATCATCCAGGACTACTACATGGCTCAGGGTGCATCATTCGCCGAACAGGCGCGGATTTCCGGTTTCGACTCGGCCGCATCAGCAAACCGGCTGGAGAAAAAAACGACGGCTTCCTTTGCCGTCAACTACGGAAATTCCGACATCCTGAGTCCTGTACCGGTGGAGACAAATACCGAGCTATCCGGCGCAGTCAACAGCGAAAATTTCTTTACCGCCGCTTTTTCACTTGAACCCGGCGCGGTCTCCGATCCGCTGCTTGTCGGATCATACGTTATTGTTCTCCAGCTGCTCGAAGAAAAAGCAGCTGATCAGCAGACACTCGAAATGATGCCGCTGTTCTACAACTACTATGCTAATTCCTGGTCGCAGGACGCTCTTTCTTCCGCTTTCCTCGAAAGCGACAAGCTGGAAGATAACTTTATGCAAACCTACATCAAATATTTTTTAAACTGACGTGAACTCCGGGTTGCCGATTCTATTCAACACAGCCCGGGGATATACGGTCGAATACAGGAAACGCTTCCTGTATTCGCGGTATGATCCGCAAAAACACCCTGTCGCTACTGCTTCATCTGCCAAAATACTTCCCGAAACGCTTGTTTTGTGTATTTCTCCTCTTCTTGGCTACGGTTTAGACCTGCTACTCGACAAGCTTCCTGAAAAATCCGTTATTCTTGGACTCGAAGCCGATGAAGAACTCATGAAATTTTCTGTGTCCCACATTCAGCCATCAATACTCCAAAACCCCCGGTTTCGATATATCAGAACCTCCTCAGCGAACCTTGTACTGCAGGAAGCGGCAAAATTATCTCAAGCACCATTTAGACGCTGTCTCAGAATCGATATGTCCGGAGGCTCGGCATTACACGCGGATGTATACGACTCAACAGTATCTGTATTGGACAACTGGATCTCATGTTACTGGAAAAACCGGATAACCCTGATAAAGCTCGGCAGAAACTACACGCGCAATGTATTCAGGAATACTCCCTTGTTATGCAATTCTCTGAAACTGCCGTACGGTTCAGTCAATCGTCCGGTCATGGTGCTCGGCGCTGGTCCGTCTGCGGAAAACGCACTGCCATTTATACGCGAATACCGCGAAAAGCTGTATCTCCTCGCAGTCGATACAGCCCTTCCCTTGCTTCTGGACCACAGTTTGAAGCCCGATGCGATCGTAATTTTGGAATCGCAACTCTGGATCGAACATTCATTTATCGGCGCAACCTGTTCCGGTATTCCCGTGTTCGCCGATATGACAGCAAGAAAAGGTGCTTTTTCAGTTTTATCCGGCCCGGTATATTTGTTCTTCACCGAATTTGCCGACACCAGGTTTACGCGCCGATTTCTTGAAACTCCGTTTGCTCCAGCACGACTTCCGGCAATGGGATCAGTCGGGATTGCCGCTCTTTTGCTTGCACGAAAAATTGCGGCTGACAGTGTACCGGTCATTGCGTCGGGACTCGATTTTAGTTGGGGAAAAGCCTTTTCCCATGCCCGCGGAACTTCTCCTGTTCGGGATATTTTTTGTGCTTCCACGAGGCTTTTCCCGGTGTCATCGGCTTGCCCTTCAGTGAAGCCTGGAAAAATCGGACGAACCGGCATGCGAAATACCCCGATCGAAACAGATCCGGCTTTGTCAGGCTATGCAGAATTATCCGTCCAGTTTGCCCGCGCAGGATATTTTTCAGAATGTTATGTACTGGGGCAAACTGGTCTGGATATCGGGATTCCCTGCCTGAATGCTGATAAGTTCCGCGCCCTGATCGATGCACATGCACCGGAAACGTTTCCGGTCTCCAAAACAGACACAGCTCAGACCGAACAGTTCAGCCAGGCTATTGCCTGTTTTCTGGAAAACGAGCTTTCTGGGCTGCTTGAACTCCGCGGCATTCTGACCGGAGAAACCCCGGATCTCGGCAGGCGGAAAGAGCAATGCATTCGGGATCTGGCAGAATCCATGGACTATCTGTATATGCACTTCCCGGACGGTCACCGGGGCTTTTCCGGCGAACAGGCGTTTCTTAAACGCGTACGGATAGAAATTGACGTATTCGTCAAGACAATACGGAATGCATTGACCGATCTGCAGTCGGTCACCCTATAATCTGTCTGACTTTCACTCTGTTCGACCGTATCCGGTCCGGAAATCGCAGGCGAATCAGCTTTCTTTTGTTTTCAGCACCGCAAGGAAGGCAGACTGCGGAAGTTCGACATCGCCAACCATTTTCATGCGTTTTTTACCCTCTTTCTGTTTTTCAAGCAGCTTGCGCTTTCGGGTAATATCGCCGCCGTAACACTTTGCCAGAACGTCTTTTCGCAGCGCATTGACGGTTTCCCGGGCAATAATCTGCCCGCCGATTGCTCCCTGTATCGCAATCTTGAACTGCTCCCGCGAAATTTCTTCCTTGAGCTGTTCGCAAATATGGCGAGCCTTGTCGTACGAATTTCCCCTAAAACAGAGCTGGGACAACGCATCTACAGATTTTCCGTTAATAAGAATATCAATCTTGACCAGATCTGTGGACCGAAAACCAATCACTTCGTAGTCGAACGACGCATACCCGCGGCTGACACTCTTGAGACGGTCATAAAAATCAAAGAGGACTTCCGCCAAAGGCATTTCATACCAGATTTCAACGCGCTTCTGGTCCAAATACTGCATATTCGTCTGCACACCCCGTTTTTCCACGCACAGGGACATAATATTCCCCAGATAGGTTGTCGGGGTTATGATACTCGCCTTGATATACGGCTCTTCCGCACTTTCGATCTTTCCTTCGTCTGGATAGTCGGCAGGATTGTCGCACAGTATTTCTTCTCCGCTGCGCAGTAAAATCTTGTACTGTACGGACGGGGCGGTAAAAATGACAGATTGATCGAATTCGCGTTCGAGGCGTTCCTGTACAACTTCAAGATGCAACAAGCCCAAAAATCCGCAGCGAAATCCATGACCAAGCGCAATCGAAGAGTCTTTTTCCCAGCTGAGGCTCGCATCATTCAGTTTAAGTTTATCAAGCGCCTGTTTCAGTTCTTCATAATCGTTCGTATCCATGGGGTAAATGGAAGAAAATACAACCGGCTTGACTTCTTTGAAACCGGGAAGAGCATTGGCGCAGGGACGCTCGGCAGAAGTAATCGTGTCGCCGACGCCGACATCCGCTATTGTCTTGATTCCGGCAATAATGTACCCGACATCGCCAGCGGCCAACTCTGGAGAAGGGACCAGCTTCAGTATGAAAATACCGGTTTCTTCAACCTTATACTCCGATTTATTGTTCATGAACCGGATAACCTGACCGGCCTTTATTGTTCCGGAGAAAACACGGATATGAATAATTACGCCGCGGTAGGAATCATAATGGCAATCGAATATAAGCGCCTGCAACGGATCAGAGGCAAGTCCGACAGGGGGAGGAACCCGTTCGACAATAGCTTCGAACAGTTCGTCAACGCCCGTACCCAGTTTTGCGGAAACAGGAACTGCGATAGAAGAATCAAGGCCCAAATCGTGGTCAATCTGCTGTTTTGCAGATTCCACATCGGCGGCCGGAAGGTCAATTTTATTGATGACCGGCAGGATCTCCAGATTGTGCTCGAGGGCAAGATACATATTGGACAAGGTCTGGGACTCCACACCCTGTGAGGCATCAACCAACAGCAGGGCGCCTTCGCAGGAAGCGATTGCCCTTGATACTTCGTACGTGAAGTCGACATGTCCCGGAGTATCGACGAAATTGAGCAAATACTGCTTTCCGTTTTTGGCAGTATATGGAATGGTAACAGCCTGGCTCTTTATGGTTATTCCACGCTCGCGCTCGATATCCATATTGTCGGTCATCTGGGCGTGATAAAAACGGGAATCGACGACTTTCGCCTTCTCGATCAACCGGTCTGCAAGAGTAGATTTCCCATGATCTATATGGGCAACAATGCAAAAATTTCGTATGTATTGAGGATCGGTCATGGTCGAATGATATTAGAAATATGAGGGACTGTCCAGAGATGCGGCCAAACCGATAAACGCATCAAGATATCCGCTTTTTCGGCGTTTAGTATACAACTGAATCGAGACAGCCTTGTTTTCGTCGTCGAATAGCACTTCTCTTATTTCCACGACATCCTGCTCGGAAAACCCTGATTCGTCTGCTATGCTCCCTCTGACGACAGAACGTACCAGATATTTTTTGGTCGCTCCAACCCGTTCCACATCGAGTCCGAAGACGGGAAGCAGCGCACGGCTTTCAACATCGGTTGTAAAAATCTTCTTCCCGGGCAGCTCTGGTCGCTGAGACAATCGGATGTACCATTCTGTTTCGGTAAACGAATCAAAACGGGATTCGTCCAGCAGTTCCGGCGGAATACCGGCTATTTTTATGATAGTGCCCGGCCGTTCCCGAATCAGGACCCCCTGAAGCTCCTCGAGCGTGCGTACGCGGACTCCGTTTACAGAAGTTACAACAGTTCCGGCCGGCATCCCGGCAACAGAAAGAGGCCCGTTCGTCAGGGTGTACACTACCGAAACGCCCATCGCTGCTGTTGATCCTGCAAGCTGTGCGGTTTTTCCAAAACTGCCGGTCCATGGATGCGTTACCTTTCCGCCGGCATACAGCGCAGGGAGGATAATACGCAGAAATTCAACTGGTATTGCAAAATTGAGACCTTCGTAGGGTTCAATACCTGCAAAAACGACTGCCTGCACGCGGCCAGCCTCGTCGACAATCGGACCTCCCGAATTGCCATGATTGATCGGTGCATCGATCTGGAGAACATTCCCCAGTGAAAGGAGACGCCGTTTTTGCGCGGATACAATGCCGGAGGTAAGCGTCTGCTCCAGCCCGGCAGGAGACCCGATTGCGTATATTCGGTTGCCGATTTTCAGATCTTCGGAAGTGCCCAACGAAAATACCGCCTGCGGCTTGATCTCGGTTTTTAAAAGTGCGATATCGAGAACCGGATCCCAGCCAATAACCCGTGCAGGAATACGCGCATCAGGATCGTCGCCCGTCTTGATGAACAGGCGGGAATATCCTTCATACTCGGGATTCACCTCGCTTTCGATAACATGATAGTTGGTTATCAGATAGCCCCGGTGGTCAATAAAAAAACCTGAACCGATCACGCGGTCGGCATACCCTACCCCGTTCTCGATTCTCAAACCCTTGTCAACCCAAACCGTAACGGTTCCCTTGATCATATTGGAAACAATCACAGAGGGGGGCGCTTCGTCCTCCGGAGTCGACTGTACCGGTTCATCCAGATGTGCAAGCGTCAGGTTGCCTTCATTCTTCCAGGCAAGCAAACGGTTTTCCAGAAGCAATGCTTCCGACCATTCAAGAGGAGCGATACCGAGCGCTTTCAGGGAGCGGAATAGCACCAGAGCGTCGGACCAGCGGCCTGCAGCAACTGCGATGTCAAATTCAGCCCTGCTCCGTTCAGAGGCCTGATTAAACAGATTTTGAACCTCTGGAAATCCGTTTGTATTGTCCAGTAGCGCCCGTGAACGCACTAAACCCTCAAGGGGGTCGGTGTTCAGCGTTTTGCTCGCAGTCTCAATCTCGTAGAGGATGCTCTTTTCATCCGAATAGTCGATCCGGGGAGGGTCGCCTGCAGTCGCGCAGGATGCGTACAATACCGCAAGAATACCAGCGCACGCTGATACAAGCAGACGGAAGAATCTACGCTGACAGTTACTCATCAAGCAGCTCCGCATATATAAGTCCTCCGGATCTGACGGCAAACACGCGGCCAGAACCGGAAGCGATTATACCGGAAACAACCGAAGACCCGGAACGGTTAAAAAAAGCTTCAATCTCCGCGGAAAGAGAACGGACTGCAGAAGGAATTTTTCCGACCCACCAGATATCCGTAAACGGATCTTTCAGCACGTCGGTTTTTTTTCCGGAATACCGTACGGAACGGGGGAATCCGTTGTCGGTATCGACAGATACAATCTGTCCGCTCACCGGATGCACCCAGGAAAGCACACCCGCAGCCCCCGGTCCTTCCTTCCAGGACACTTCCGCTCGGCCATCTTCATCACTGTCCCATTCCACCAAAAGAGAGCCATCGACCGCTATCGTTTCCCGGTATTCCGCAGTACGGTTTCCGTTGGCATCCACCAAGACAGTGCGTGCCGAACTGTTCCTGCTGTAATACACAACCGTTTCGAACCGACCGTCGCCGTCCCGGTCCAGCTTTGAAACCGACGGATAGCCGTCAAGATACGTCGTATGCCGGTACACAGCTCCCTGTTCCCGGGCTTCTGCCGACACCGGAATTCCGGAGTCCAGAACAAACCGGACAATTCCGGCAGAATTGTCCGGATCAGGCTCGGTATAAAACGATGCATTCTGTATAAGGAGCCGTTCGGACAGAACCGGCTCAGTTTCGGTCAGCACAACTTCAAAAAAGGGCTGCGAATCAGGTCCGGTATAGAGCGGCACCCATTCTACAGGAGCCCAGTACAGCGATTCGGGCTTGAGGGTATATTCGCGGCTTCCCGAACGAACGCTCCGGACAGAGGGATACACACTGTACCGGACTTCTGTCGTACCACTGTGCATAAAAACAGTGCGTGGAGCGCCAAGATCGCATTCCACACGGTAATCTTCCACACCGTCCTGATTCGTATCGAAAACGGCCAACTCGGGACGACCGTGCGCATACTGCAAGAGAGAATCCGAAATGCCGTCATTGTTCCGATCTGAAAACACCGCACCCGAAAAACCGCCCAACCGCGAAAACAACAGGATTCTGGCCTCATCGGTGGCAACCAGCGAGAACAGAGTGCCGACGGCATCCAGATCGAGTATCGAATCAGCCGAACCGAACACCTCTGTGACTGCGTCCAGCTCGCCGATAATTCCGTACTCGAGCGCAAGAGCGGCAGCTTTCGGAGCGAGATCGGAATCCTTGGAATGCACCGAATCTGAAGATCCCATGCTCCGCCAGGTACGGATATTCCGATCCCTCACAGAAGGATCTGATTCAAACGGCACAGCCAGAAGCAACAGCGACCGATCCTCGTTTTCCCAGACATACAGCCGGGACAAAATCGTATGAGCGATCGATACGCCCCGTTCGTCGGCGGCAGCAGAAGCCGAACGCTCAAGGAACAAGCGGGGAAATCTGCTGTCGAACGGCCACCGGTCAAGCGCCGATGCGATAATTTCCCGGGCTTCGCCATTTTTCTTCTGTCCGTACAGACACCAGGCCCTGATAAAGTCTGCATCTGCCGAAGGATACTTTCCGAGCGACGCCAGAAGAGCCAGCGAGTCTGCATAGCGAAGGGTTTCGGCATACATACGGGCGCACAGAAGCACCGCTTCGGTCCGCTCGTAGACACGCCATTTGAGTCCGCGGGAAAGAGCCTGTTCAAGGCGTGCAATAGTTTCAGCGCGGGGTTTCCCGGAAGCGGCGGAGGTCAACGCCTCGATATACGGAAAATCGGCAAGGGTCGGATCGTAAGAAGCGCCTAACTGTGCTTCAAAGGAAGCCTGTTCCCACTCGCCTGCTCCGGCCAGCGACGAAGCGCGTTCCAGAGCGGCAACCGCAGCAGCGGCGTTGACCGACTGTACCTGTTCGGAAGCAGTTTCCGCCCCGCACATAATTCCGGTACACAGAGCGAACAGCGCCCAACATGCGACTTTCCTGTCCGCAAGTATTCCAGGCCTTCGGTTCATTCAGCAGCTCCTCCGTTTTTCTCGGGAAGACCGAGCAGCTTGCGCACTTCGGAGTCCTCGAGCGTTTCACGAAGAAGCAACTCTTCGGAAAGACGGTCAAGCTCTTCGCGGTGAGATCGAATAACGGACTCGGCGAGAGCGCGACTCTGGTCGAGTATCGATTTCACCGCTGCATCGATTGTCCGTGCGGTTTCCTCCGAAAAGTCTTTTTTCCGGGCAATTTCCTTTCCGATGAATACAGGCTCGTCTTCCTGCCCCCAGGCAACGGGGCCGATTTCGGGCGACATGCCAAACTCGCAAACCATACGGCGGGCAATGTCGGTCGCAGTCTGAAGATCGGCTCGGGTGCCGGTCGTCGTCTCGCCGTACACCAGTGTTTCGGCAACGAAACCGCCGTAGCAGATGCATATCCGGTCGGAAAGCCAGCCCTTGGTGCGCGAATAGGAATCGGTTTCGGGAAGCGACACCGCAAGGCCGAGAGCCTGTCCGCGGGGCACAATGGTTACTTTATGGAGCGGGTCGGCGTTTTTAAGAT
>SHOL01000091.1 GCA_004294945.1 Treponema sp. | reverse complement strand
GGATAAATAGTTCTATGCGTCCGCGGACCACCTGTGCACCCGCGGACCCGCGCACCACCCAGCCCGCCGCACCCTGCAGCGCGGGCGGGCGCACCAGTAACCCCCCGCGCGGGCGTACCACCCTGCGCCCCAACGCCCGCGCGTCCGCGGACCACCTGTGCACCCGCGCACCACCCAGCCCGCCGCACCCTGAAATAAAAAAATTCTTTTTTTTGTTTGTTTCTATTGACAGAAACACAAAGGCTCCTGTAAGCTGAAATTGTTACTACGAATAGCAACATATCCGGCAGAACCAACCCGGCACGGCACAGCTAAACCGGCACAGCCAACCCAGCCCGGCACGGCAGAACAGGAGCAGCGGTCATGAACATACCCAGAAGCGACTCGGTCGCCTCATCGATTCCCGGCGAACGGTACACTCCTTTCGCTCTCGCCAAAAAACTGGGCGCGCTCGCCATACTCGAATCCGCGTCCTTTACCCACGGGCGCGACCGCTACTCGCTCATACTGGTGCGCGAAGCCTTCCGCATCCGGCAGAACGCAGACGGAGTATTCTTTGTCATCGACGGCCAGGAAATCCCCTATACGGGCGGGGACATCCTCGACTGCCAGCTCGATATCGCCTCGCAGAACGTCCTTCCTCCCGACGGCATCCCGCTTCCCGGCGCAGGCATCGGCTTCCTCGGCTACGAATTCTGCGCCCGCTGCGATACCATAACACTGAGCTCACAGGCCGACGGCCTCGGCATTCCCGAATCGGAGTTCATCGTCGGCCATGTCTACCTCGTGTTCGACCACTTCACCGACACCATCCATATCTTCGCACTCAACTACGACCAGCACGAGATAGACCTTGACGAAGCAGTGTCCGACATCAAAACGAGACTGGGCGATCTGGACTTTTCGTACCTTGCGCCTCCCACCGCGTCGGCGCCCTGCGCCGTGGTTTCCGACGAGCGCGCAAGCCGCGAAAATTTCGTCGCGGGCGTGCGTTCCATCAAGGAAGATATCGTCGCGGGAAACCTGCTCCAGTGCGTCATGTCGCGCCGTCTTGTCCTGGAGTCCGCGGAAACCGCCCTCGAAGTCTACCGGCGGCTCAGGTCAAAAAGCCCTTCGCCCTATCTTTTCTACCTTGATTTCGGCACCTACCAGCTCGTCGGCGCCTCTCCGGAAAGCCTCGTCCGCGTCCGCGACTCGGTCGCTTCCATTCGCCCGATCGCCGGCACCCGGCGGCGCGGTAAAAACGCCGAAGAAGACGCCGCGCTCAAGGCGGAGCTTCTCGCCGATCCCAAGGAGCGCGCCGAGCATCTGATGCTGGTCGACCTTGCCCGCAACGACCTCGGCCGCGTCTGCCAGCCGGGTTCGGTCCGCCTTACCCGCACCATGGATGTGGAGCTGTTCAGCCATGTCATGCACATCGTGTCGGACGTAACCGGCCAGCTTCCCCCCGCGGGTTTGGCTCCGGCCGGAACCGGCCCCTCAGCCTCCTCCGGGCGTCCTTTAGGGCGGGGCATCGACGTGCTCCGCTCCGCCTTTCCTGCGGGAACCGTCTCCGGCGCTCCCAAAATCATTGCCATCGAAACCCTGTCACGCCTGGAAAAGGAAAAGCGGGGCTTCTATGCCGGAGCGGTCGGCTACGTCGAGCCCGACGGCGACCTCGACTTCTGCATCGCCATCCGCTGCGCGCTTAAAAAAGGAAAGAAGTGGGTGCTTCAGGCCGGAGCGGGCATTGTCCACGCCTCCGATCCCGACCGCGAATGGGAAGAAACGAACGAAAAGCTGATGGCCATGCGCAGCGTGCTTGAAGGAGATGCCAAATGATAGTGCTGATCGACAACTACGATTCATTCACCTATAACGTATACCAGTACCTCGCCCGCCTTTCGCGCGAGGAAATCCGCGTCGTCCGCAACGACAGCGTTACGATCGCCGATCTCGAGAAGCTCTCCCCGAGCCGCCTTGTCGTCTCTCCCGGACCCGGCCGTCCCGAGGACGCCGGCATCAGCGTCGAAGCGATCCGGCATTTCGCCGGCAAAATTCCGGTGCTCGGCGTCTGCCTCGGCCATCAGGCGATCGGCTGCGCCTTCGGCGGCAAGATCGTCGGCGCCAAGTTCATCAAGCACGGCATCGCCGAGGAAATGAGTCTCGACGGCAGGGGCGTGTTCCGCACGGTCGGCACGAAGGGAACCTTTACCCGCTACCACAGCCTCGTAATCGAAGAAGCGAGCCTTCCCGACTGCCTCGAGGTCACCGCCCGCGCCGTAGACGGCGACATCATGGGCGTCCGGCACAAGCAATTCGATGTCGAAGGAGTCCAGTTCCACCCCGAATCCATTGCGTCAACCCAGGGCGAAGCGGTGCTCCGCGCCTTCCTTTCGTACCGCCGCGAGGGCTTGAGCTTCAGCAAGGTCCTTTCCTCCCTGATGGCGGGAAAAAGCATGAGTCGCGAAACTGCCGAACTTTTCATGGAAGACCTTACCGAAGGCTCTCTCGACGAACGCCAGACGAGCGCAATATTGACCGCGATATCTGCGAAGGGACCGTCCGCCGAAGAGATTGCAGGCTGCGCCGCTGTCCTGTGCCGCAAGAAAACACCGGTTCCCATACAGGCGGATCTGACCGACATCGTCGGGACAGGCGGAGACGGCATCGGCAGTTTCAATATCAGCTCTCTTGCCGCTCTTGTCGCGGCTGCCTGCGGCGTTCCGATCGCCAAGCACGGCAACCGCGCCGTCTCGAGCAAGTCGGGTTCCGCCGACTTTTACGAAGCCCTCGGCATTAAGATCGACATCTCCGCCGATAAAACCGCCGCCATTATCGAAAAAACCGGCTTCGGCTTCCTTTTCGCGCCAGTCTACCATAGCGCCATGCGCTTCGCTGCCCCCGTGCGCAAGCTGCTCGGCGTCAAGACCATCATGAACCTGGTCGGTCCGCTTTCGAATCCCGCAGGAGCCCAGTACCAGATGCTCGGCGTGTACGAGAAATCCCTTCTGCGACCGGTGGCTGAAGCTTCGAAGATGCTCGGCGCCCGCCGGGTGATGGTCGTCGTCAGCCGCGACGGCATGGACGAAATCTCCTGCGCAGCGGTCACCGACGTGGTCGAAATCGGCGAGGACGGCGTCTTTCGCGAATACACGATCGATCCTGCAGATTTCGGCATCCGGGACTGCCCTATCTCCGATCTTCTTGGCGGCGACTCGCGCGAAAACGCATCGCTCGCGCTTGACGCACTGCAGGGCAGGGGTCGACAGGGAATCGTAGAGGCTGTCGCTCTCAATGCGGCGGCCACCCTGTACATTTCTGGCTGCGCGCCCACCTTCAAGGAAGGCTACGCCCGCGCAAAAGCCGCCATTGCCGACGGATCCGTACTTAAAAAAATTGACGAAGTACGGGAGGCAAGTTGTGCCTGACATTCTCGACGACATTGTCCGGCTCCGCCGCGCCGACTACGCGCGGCTCGGCCCCTCATTCGGCTGCGACATACCTGCGCATCGCAGGCGCCCGATTGTTCCGTTCCTCGCCGTTCCCGGGGCCATACTTGAAATAAAGCGCGCCTCTCCATCCAAAGGAGACATCGCACCTGATCTTGATCCGGTGTCTCTCGCCGGCAGATACGCCGCCGCCGGAGCGAAACAGGTGTCCGTGCTTACCGAATCGAATTTCTTCAAAGGAACGCTTGAAGACCTCGTGGCCGTTTCGGACGCTCATCCCCATCTCTCGTTTCTCCGCAAGGACTTCATTCTGTATGAAGACGAAATAGAAATCGCCTGGCGTTGCGGAGCCGACGCGGTGCTCCTGATCGCCCGCATCCTGGACACCCCGCTCCTTCTTGCTCTTGCCGCGAAATGCCGCGCGTTCGGCATGACGCCGTTTATCGAAGTCCGCGAAGAGTCTGACGTCGCGAAGCTCGCCGCCGCATGCAAAGCCGGAACCGCCAGCGGAGAAGGCGCAGTGCTTGCAGGAGTCAATTCCCGCGACCTAGCTACCTTCCGCATCGACCCCCTCGTACCGGCGACGCTCCGCACCAAACTGCCCTGCCGGGCCGTCTTCGAATCGGGGGCCGGCACCCCCGGCTCGTGCCGGTTCGCCCGCCGGCTCGGCTTCGACGGAATCCTGATCGGCGAAGCCGCCGCAAAGAGCCCCGAAACCGCGCATGAGCTGGTTTCCGCATTCGCCGATGCCCGGCCCGACTGGGTCGGACAATTCTGGCGGGAAATCGGCCGCAGAGCGGAACTCGGCCGCAGAACGGAACTCGGCCGTGCTGACAGCGCTCTCCGGCACGACGGCGCCGCACAGCGCGCGGCCCGCCCCCTGGTGAAAATCTGCGGGCTTACGAATGCCGAGGACGCCCTCCTTGCCGCGAGCCTTGGAGCCGACCTCCTCGGCTTCGTATTCGCGCCGAGCCCCCGCCGCGCATCCGCCCAGGCTGTGCGCGACATAAACGCCCGGCTTTCCGCCTCGACAAAGCCCAAACCGGACGAATGCGCGCAGCCTCCTGCCGGGAGCGCCCACGGCGCCTGCTGCGCTCCTCCCGGACAGCCCAAGAACCGCCCGCTTCTCGTCGGCGTCATCGTCGATCCAGATTCGCCGGAAGCGAAAGAAGCCTTCGTCCTCGCCGCCGAAGGAGTTCTCGACGCAGTCCAGTACCACGGCGAACACCCCGAAACCGATCTTTCCAAAATAGACGGAGCAGGGGGATCCTTCGGCATCGGCAGATACGCGGCCGTCCGCCTCGGCGGAGAAGCGGATCTTGAGCGCATCGAATTCCTCCGCGCATCCGGCGAACCCCGCATCCTGCTCGACGCCCGGGTCGAAGGCATCGCAGGCGGCACGGGGAAAACCATTCCGAAATCCCTGGTCAGAAGCGCTTCGGTTCAGGCCGGCCTCTGGCTTGCAGGCGGCCTCAACCCGGCAAACGTGCGCATGTATATAGAAGAGTTCGAACCGGAGCTTATCGACGCCTCGAGCGGGCTTGAATCCGGACCGGGCAAAAAAGATCCGGCGCTGCTCAAATCATTTTTCAGGGAGATCAACCGATGAACAACAATGGATACTTCGACAGATTCGGGGGAAGATACGTGGCAGAGGTACTCAGGCGGCCTCTGGACGAACTGGAGCGAGCCTTTACCGACGCGATGCTCGATCCGGACTTCGGGAAGGAGCTGGAAACCCTCCGCGCCGACTTTATCGGCCGTCCGACGCCGCTTCTCTTTGCCGGCAACGCGACGCGCGAACTCGGCGGCGCCGATGTCTACATCAAGATGGAAGGCCTTGCGCATACCGGCGCACACAAGATAAACAATGCGATCGGCCAGGCCCTGCTCGTGAAGCGCATGGGCAAAAAACGGGTTATCGCCGAAACCGGCGCCGGCCAGCACGGGCTTGCGACCGCTTCTGCCTGCGCAAAGCTCGGTCTCGAATGCGTCATCTACATGGGCGACGTGGACGTCCGCCGCCAGCAGCCGAACGTCGCTGCGATGGAGCTCTATGGGGCGAAAGTCGTTCCGGTCATGGCTGGAAGCCGCACCCTCAAGGACGCCATCAACGAAGCCATGCGGGACTGGGCTGCGAGTTTTGTGGACACCCACTACCTCATCGGGTCTGCCCTGGGGCCGGCGCCCTTTCCCGACATGGTGCGCACCTTTCAGTCGGTCATCGGCCGGGAGACGCTGGCACAGTCGCGGGAACGCGGTCTTGACCTGGAAGCCATGATTGCCTGTGTCGGCGGCGGTTCGAACGCCATAGGTTTTTTCGAACCCTTCATCGGCATAAAGTCTCCGCGCCTTGTCGGCGTGGAAGCCGGCGGCATCGGTCCCGGCCGCAGCGAGAATGCGGTGCGCATGACCGGCTCCGCCGCCTCGGACGGCATCATCCACGGCTATAAAAGTCGCTTTCTCGTGGACGACGACGGGCAGGTTGCCGAGACCAGATCGATTTCCGCCGGCCTCGACTATCCCGGAATAGGCCCCCAGCTTGCTTCCCTCGGCGAATCAGGCCGAATCGAGTTCATCAGCGCCTCCGACTCGGAAGCCCTGGACGCGGTCCGCTTCTTCGCCCGCACCGAAGGCGTCATCTTCGCGCTTGAAAGCGCGCATGCGGGCGCCGCCTGCATGCGCCTCGCAAGGGATCTCCCGAAGGGCAAGGCTGTGATCGTTAATATGTCGGGCCGCGGCGACAAGGACATTTTCATCACGTCGCCGGTATTCCGGTACGAGGAATGGAAAGCCTTCCTCCGCGCGGAACTCATCCGGCTCGAGTCGGGTGCCGACATCCATTCTTTCGGAGGCTCCAAATGAACAAAATCCCCCTTATGGCCCATCTGGTGGCAGGCTATCCGTCCGACGAGCTCGCGAAGGCGGCTGCGCGCGGTCTTGCCGCAGGCGGCGCAAGCTACTTCGAGATACAGTTTCCGTTCAGCGACCCGAGCGCCGACGGAAAGGCGATCCAGACTGCCTGCGCGGAAACCCTTGCGAAGGGGTTCAGGCTCGACGAGGGTTTTGCGTTCGTCTCGCACCTGCGGAAAACCTATCCTGACATACCAGTGTGCATCATGACCTACGCGAATCTCGCCTATAAAACAGGCATCGATGCGTTCGCGGAACGCGCAGCGCGCGCAGGCGCCTTCGGTCTGATCATCCCGGACCTTCCGTTCGATACCGACGAGGGCTTGCATGCGGCCTGCCTTAAGCGGGGGCTCGTGTCCATCCCAGTTGCGGCCCCATCGATGACGGCCGAACGGATTGCTTCCCTTGCCGCGCTCCGCCGTCCGTATGTGTATGCTGCCCTCAGGGCCGGAATTACCGGATCCGACACGGTTATCGACGAGGCGACGCTTGCGTTTCTCGCGTCCCTGTCCGGCTCCGGGTCGAAGATTCTCGGGGGATTCGGTATCAGGCGCGGCGATCAGGCGGCCGCCCTTTCGCCTGCGGTGCATGCCGTGGTGGCCGGTTCGGTCTTTGTGGATCTCATCAGGGAACATGCCGGATCAGCTTTCGAAAACCCTGCGGATGCAGTATTCCGGGAAATCGAAGCGAAAACCAGTGAGTTATGCTTCCCGGGCTAGAGCCACGTGTGTGCTGTGAAGCGTCAGGTTTCAGTTTGTAAAGGTATACACGTGCAGCTCCGTTCGAAACAAGGACGTTTTTGTGCTTGACCTTTGCAATCTGCAGGGCTCGACAGTTATACTAGGAGCATATGAGTTTTTTCGGTAGATGTGTGTGCGCCCGGATTGTCCGATGAAAAAGATTATCGCGGGCATTGTGCTGCTTGTTGTCCTGATGAGTGCATCATTGTCTCTTTTTGCCTGGGCGATTTTTTCTGGCTCGATTGGCAGTTACTCTGCGGTGTACTCTGTGCGCGCCGGTTCCTTTCCGGTTATTCTGGCGCACGGCCTTGGCTTTATGTTGGTCTGCCTTGTGCTGTTTTCGTTCGTTTTGACGCTGCTTGCGCGGGTGAGTGCGCTTGGCAGGCAAAATCGTGAATTTTGGGCGCTTTCCGTGACGGTGTTCCAGAATCTGGAGTCGGGAATTATCATTCTGGGTCAAAATGGGATCATTCAGTTTATCAATAAGGCTGCCTACTCGTTGCTCAAAAAAGATCCACAGGTGTCTCTGGAACAGTGCGCTCTAGCAGATATTGTCTCTCCGGTACTGGAGCCGATCGCTGAAAAACTGCTTTCGGCTGTTGCGGCCGGGGAGTCCTTTCTCCGCGAATACAGGGTGTTTCTTTCCGAGGGGGTTCGCTGCTATCGGTGTTCTCTGAATACGGTTGATGCGCCGGGTTTAGGAACGGTCCTGTTTTTGTCTATTACGGACAAGACCGAAGAGGACGAGATCCGGCTGAAGCTTTCGCAGCAGCTTGAGGAAACGCATCGGTACGCGATGTCGAAGGACAATTTTTTTGCGAATATGAGCCACGAGATACGGACACCGATCAATGCAATTCTCGGTATGACGTATTTTGCAAAAATGTATGTTGAATCGGACAAGTGCCGGGACTATATTGCCAAAATTGAGAATGCCTCCGAACTGTTGCTCGGGGTTGTCAACGATATTCTCGATTTTTCCAAGATGAAGGAACACAAGTTTTCGCTGAAGCCCGAAAACTTTTGTCTGTACGATCTGCGCAAGATACTGAACGATCTGTTTTCTCTTAAGGCGGTGCAGAAAGGGCTCGATTTTCATGTTTCGTTCGATTGTCCGCAGGATTTCTCTGTGTTCGGAGATCAGTTCCGGCTGACGCAGATATTTATGAATCTGGTGAGCAACGCGATCAAGTTTACGGATGCAGGGTCTGTGTCGGTTTTTCTGAATCACGAAATTGTCGGTCATGATGTGATACTGCGGTGTTCTGTCCGCGACACCGGCTGCGGGCTTTCCGAGGACGATATGGCTAAACTGTTTACGGATTTTGAACAGTTCGGCAAGGTTCTCGTCAAAAACCATGAAGGAACCGGGCTTGGGCTTGCGATATGCAAGCGTCTTGTCGAACTGATGCATGGTGTTATCTGGGTGGACAGTACGGAAGGGAAGGGATCGGCGTTTCATTTTGTTGTGGTGCTCAAGACGCCCGAACCGGCAACCGAAGCGGACGATAGCGAGCTTCTGCCGGTGGTGCAGCGGCGGTCGGGGATTATTCTGGTGGTCGAAGACAACGAGATTAACAGCGAGATAGCCGAAAGTTTGCTTGCGGAGGCGGGTTTTGCGGTAGAGCATGCAGGCGATGGTCTTGCAGCCCTTGATGTGTGCCGTGCCCGGGGAAAATCGTATTACGATATGATTCTGATGGATATTCACATGCCGCGCATGAACGGGTATGATGCAGCCAGGATTCTTAAAACGGAAATCGGGATTGACTGTCCTATACTCGCGGTAACCGCTACAAGCGAAAAAGACGCTGAGTACGAGGCAAACCGGGAATATATTTCCGGTTTCATTCTTAAGCCCTACGATCCTGTTATTTTCAGAAGCATGTTCCGGAGGTGATTTTCGTGGATACTTTTACGCTTGTACGGACTGAACATCTAAACCATTTCGGGAAACTGTTCGGCGGCCAACTCCTCAAGTGGGTGGATGAATATGCCTGGCTCGCGGCTGCGCGGGATTTTTGCGGTTCTGTACTTGTTACCCGCGCAATGGAAAACAGTGAGTTCAAGCACAGTGTATCGAATGGAGCTATTCTCCGGTTTCATATCGAGCTGGTCGGCTGCGGTACCACGTCGGCGACCTATTCCGTCGATGTGTTTTCCGACGAGCCCGGAGAGGAAACAGAAAAACTGATTTTTTCTAACCGGGTAACATTTGTTGCCATCGATTCCGCGGGCAATAAAGTGCCGCTCGCCAAGCATGCAATTTGCGCAGAAGGAACTAATCCATGCACGTAACCGCTTCTCGCCATTCTCTTTCCGGGACAGTCTCCGTTCCCGGGTCAAAAAGCCACACAATCAGGGCAGTGATTCTTGCCTCTCTTTCGTCAGGCAATGTGTCGGTTATCCGGAATCCGCTGCCGAGCGCGGACTGTCTGTCCTGTATGGAGG
>SHOL01000090.1 GCA_004294945.1 Treponema sp. | reverse complement strand
CCGCAAGGAGCATCTGTATGCGTTTGACAATGTTTCTCCGTATTTCCAGTTCGACCGGCATGTTCGGATCCTGGTGCGCATCATTGATGCGGGTTCCTACCACAAACGAGATACGGTCGCTGTCGAGCAAAAACTCGACAATTTTTCCTGCCCCGTTTTCGCGGTCCCGTTCGGTAGAAGCTGTCGCGCCGATCCGCGATCCCTGTTCGAGAATCTCTGCAACTCTTCCAAGGGTGATAATGCCTTCGGTCACAAGATCCGCGCCGTCCATTTGAGAAACGGGAGGAATGTTCGGATCGATGTTTCGCAGGTTCAGTGTTACTTTTCTGCCAAGCTCGCGGGAGAGGATATTTGCCGTCGTCCCGCCCGAAACAATCTTTTTTCCGGGGAATGACGAAAACACGCGAACCATTTCGGTGTCATGATCAGGATTGATGGGGGGGCCGGTCATAATCAGCAAATCCCTCGGACGTCTGAAATAGATAACTCCGCAGGTAATATCGTCCTTTGCACGGTAACAGTCCAACTGTTGTGCCTTGAGCACAATGCGTTTTGCAAGCTCCCGTGCGCTGATCTCCGGGCTTTCCCTGACAGCTTCCAGAATAAATTCCTGCGCGCGAACAGCCCCCCATCCCAAGGGATACGGCTTTGTACCCATGCCTGACTGGGTTACGCCGTCGGAAAAGAACACCAGCCGGTCGCCCGGCCGGGATCGATAGTCGGAGTAATACACGACCGCTTCCCGCTGCGGTGTGGTTTTGCGGTTTTTCCGCTCGATCGATGCACAGTTTTTGATCGGTTCTATGACGGTGTCCTGCCTGACAAGCACGTAGCCGGGATTGTCGTATTCCATGATTTTTACCGTGGAATTGGGCTCGATATCGACCAGCGTAAACGTTGCATAGCTGATGCCGCGCTCCTTGCACACCGGAAGCGTCGACATAATAATTTCTGCCGCGCGCTGAATCGGAATGTCCGCGGCAACGAATTTCATGGCCATCGTTGCGGTCAGTGTCGAAAGAACGCCCGCCTTGATGCCGGAACCGAGCCCGTCAGACAGTACCGTAATGACGCGTCCGTCAGAATCATTTTTCTGCGACAGGAAGGTATCGCCGCCGGCACCCTGCCCGGACTTGTACAGCTGATAGTGAGCGACCTCGATGAACGAAGATTGTGTCTGCGCGTCGCTCATTCGCCCTCTCTCTCGTCCACGGAAAAGGATTCAATAATCGAGTTGAGCGTCGCTTCGGTTTCGGCGGCATTTTCTCCAAGCAAAAAGGCAATTTTCTGCACCACCGCAAGGTTCTTGTCGATCACCCGTTTTGTCTGCCTGATAACGCGATCTCTGCGAATTTGCGGAGCTGTTACATCCTGTAAAACGCCGCAGGCAATCTCGCCTTTTTCGATCGAAAAAACAGTAATCTGGAACACCTTCTTGTTTTCACGAAGCTCGTGTTCCACCACATCCGGACCACCCGGGGCAAGGACATCCCGAAAAAAACGCGACATGGCGCTGATTTTTTCAAGATCGGCGCCTTCCATCCCGGGCTTTGCTTCGTACATTGCCAAAATATCCGGGCCCATCATACGGGCGAAATTCTCGTTGCATTCTATAATTTTCAGATCGGAACCGCAGATGACCACTCCGGACGGGATCGTCCGGATAAGCCCGTTCGCCTTGCGCTGGGCAAGCGTGCGCATATACGATACGCACATGGTTTTTTCAGCACGATGTTCGAGCATCGCCGCGCAAAAGCTGCGACAGGTATCGTAGCCGCAGCTTCCGCAGTTCAATTCGTCGCCCGGTTCATTTTTCCCGACCTGACGGAGCGCAGCTCGCACATCCTCTTCCGAATGGAACACCTGCTCGGACTGCTCCACCGGCAGCGTCCCTTCCATATCCGGCCGCTTTTCAACAAGCCGATCAGCCGAATGCTTGGCATAGTCAAGAAGCCGGATGCGCCGGAGCGCAGTCGCTTCGCCCGAACTCGCAAGCGGGCCGTTAATGCACCCTCCTTGGCAGGCCAAAAGTTCCATAAAAAGCGGTGTCGACAAGGATTCCGGATCGAGCCCGCGAAGTGCCCGGTCAATTTCGGTTATCCCGGCAACAGAGATTGTATCAAAGCGGTCGAGCTTGACATATTTTTTGATGGACGCGATCATGCCGCCGTCAACCGGATACAGGGCTCCCTTTGCCGCACGGTACGGAATGTATTCTTCGGCGCGTATTGTCCCGTCTTCAAGATTGATCCCCTCAGAGGCAAACCAGCGCCGCAAATCCTGAAAGCCTATCGAACAATCGGGCAGCGCCCACACATCAGCCTCGCGTTTTTTTGCAATGCACGGACCGACGAACACAATTCCGATGTCCTCTCCATACAGTTTTCGCAACAGACGCGCATGCGCGAGCAACGGACTTGCGCGATCCGTAATATACGGAGCATACTCTCCAAGATATCGCTTGATATACTCGACTGCCGAAGGGCACGCAGAGGATATATACAGTTTTCTCCCGCCGCCGCCGGAAAAATCTTCCGCAAGCTGTGCCGAAACCAAATCCGCTCCAATAGCAGTTTCAGACACCCCAAAGAATCCAAGCTGTTTGAGTGCTCCGACCAAAATTCCCGGATTGACGCCGGGAAATTCCGCAGCAAACGAAGGCGCAAGAGACAAAATCACGCGGTTTTTCAGCTTCAAAAGCTGTTTCGCCCTGGACAGATCGTCCCGGACTTTTTTTGCCCCGGCGGGACAGACCATTACGCAATGACCGCAGAGTACGCACAGCTCGGGCACAACAGTAGCGTGCCCGTTTTCTACACGTATTGCCTTAACAGGGCATTCGCGGATACATTTATAACAATCCTGACATTGTGTTTTTTCCGTGTATATGGGATTATGAAAGTTCATCGCAGAACTCCGCACAGTTTGTGCTTTAAAAGATCGGTAATCATTCCAGGCTCGACTCCCTGAACCAGTTCACCATTGATTCTGATATTCGGGCCCGCTTTGCATTTCCCTTCGCACAGACAACCGTGCGTTTCGACTGCTGCATCAAGATTGTTCTCGCGGAGAAACCGGTCGATCAGCTCGGCATTCACGTTGTTTCCGCGGGAAAAACAGGAGCTGCCCATGCACAGGGTAATTACAATTTTATCAGAACCGGATGCTTTCATGTCTTTCTCCTGTTTTTATTGTATAAATATTTATCGAAACAGTCAATCTCAAAAGGAGTCACAATGGGACACTCTTCACACCAGCAAGATCCTGTAGTTGTAATAGAATCGCTCCAGGAATTTTATTCCGATATACTGGAATATTATGACGAATTATTTCCGCTCGATCCGTCGATACCCGGCTTCATCCTTGCCCTGAGGCAACAGATCGGGCTGGATCCGCAACAAAAGCCTGCGGACACCCCTGTTCCCTTCTGCAGGTTGCTCGGCATCGGTTGCGCAACCGGCACGCTCGAAAACCGGCTCGCCGGCATGCAGTTCGATGTAACCGGCATAGACCGCAACCCGCAGATGATCGAAACCGCAAAGCGCCGGATGAAGCGTGGCTTCTCGACTGCCCGCTTTTTCGAAATGTCTGCACTGGAAATGCGGCGATTCCTCAAGGAAGGTTCATTCAACATTATAACCTGCCTGGACAATATGCTGCCGTATATTGCTGATGAAACGCTGATTAAAAAGTTTTTTTACGATGCCAAAAACCTATTGGCCGACGGCGGCAGGCTGGTAATTCAGGTATTTACCTTCGACGAGAACGAATCAGCACGCGCACTGCAGCTTCCGGAACGCTCCTCGCTGCGGGTAACGCTCACGCGCATGCACCTTCCGGCAGAAGAAGGAAAAAAGACACTGGCCGCAGAACTGCAGCTTGGAAACGGCCGCATACTCCAGCTTGCCCGGACGACGCAGCTATACCCCCTTACTCGCTCAGATATCGAAAATTGGTCGAGGGAGGCGGGCTTCACATCATGCGAGCTGTACGGAAATTTTGACGGAGCGCCCTGGAACCGCGACGGAGAATACACCGTCGCAGTCCTCGGCTGACACAGGAGCCGATTTTAATAAAAAGCCGGCTTACAACCGGAATCGATCAGACAATGCGCCACTTCCCGTCCACGCGACTCATTCTGGACGACGGGATTTCAAGCACGCGGCCGTCTTCACCCTGGAGCCGAATCATCCGGGTAAGCGGATTTACCTCCGTCACCCGGAAATTGCATTCATCGTAGAAAAGGCGAATCCCTTCGTTTGGCAGACTTTTACGCTCTTCACAATACCAGTCGTGCTCGTAGGAAAGGCAGCATAACAGCCGCCCGCACTGCCCGGAAATTTTCAGCGAGTTCAGCGAGAGGTTCTGGTCCTTTGCCATGCGGATGGACACGGGCTTCAGTCGGTCAGTTACCGAATGGCAGCAGTACGGCCTTCCGCAGACGCCAAGCCCACCGGTAATGCGAGATTCATCCCGAACCCCGATCTGGCGGAGCTCAATGCGCATTTTAAAAATAGAAACCAGATCTTTTACCAGGTCACGGAAGTCCACCCGATTCTCTGAACTGAAAAAAAAGAGAATCTTGGGTTCGTCCAGCAAATAGTGTGTCGCAATCAGCTTCATGTCCAGCCGGTGTTGTGCAACCTTTTCGCGGAACACGGAAAACGCATGAGTTTCCTTTTCGCGAAGCTCTGCAGACCGCGAAAGATCCAGCGGCTCCGCCCGCCGTTCTATAGTTACAACGTCTTCCGGCCTGATGCCGATCGGAACGCGGACTTTTCCCATCACCAGCGCAATATCCCTGCCATACCGGGTGGGGACAATCACATAGTCGCCTCCGGAAAGCTCGGTGCTGTGCCAGGTCGCATAGAGACTTTCGCTTGAATACTCCAGTTTCAGATGAAACAGAGGCTCCGGATACACATACCCGCCGGGGATATCCGGCAAGACAGACTGAGACTCGACAATCGGATCCTCCAGGCTTGAAAGATCTTCATGTATATCGTCGTAGACATCGCTCATTGTGCTCACCTTTCGACTGTCAGGAAATCAAATCCACCAACAGCCCGTTAATCTCTTCGATCTTTGCCAGAAGCGCCAACTGGTTTTTCTGATTTGCAAGGATCCCTGCAGCCAACTGCTCCAGTTTCTCGTCAATGACTTGTACCTGCGTAAATTTCTTGCGCCTGAGGACGTTACCGCCCGACGTCCGTTCGGTCACCGTAAAAGACCGGTCGACCACATACCGCACAAAAGAACGAACGGCGCTTTTATACGCAACTATATTATCGGGATGCGTGCGCTCCTTGAGCGCGTCCCCGGTCGAATGCACATCGTCAAGCAGTCCTTCAAGGATTTTTTCCGGGGGAAGCCCCCGAAGCCGTTCCGGAATATCCACGGCGGTTGCAGCGGCGGTTTCTCCGGCAGCCTGTTCGTCCAGCAGCCTGTCAAACCGAAGCGAATTAACCTTTTCCTTTTTTTTATCTTCCCGGGTTTTTGCCGTCCCGCTTCGGACTGCAGCCTGAGATGCAAGAGAGGCAAAAAAGGGAGACGACGGATCAACTCCGCCGGGGCCGGCCATCAGATCTGGCTCCGGGCAGCCGACGCAAGCGAGCGGGAAAGCGCTTTTCGGTTGTTATATTCGGAAAGCGCTGCATCGAAGAGATCCTGATCATTTACTGCAAAGCAGGAACCGGAAAACAGCACTGAATCTTCGATAACCAGCTTTCTGGTGATAACCGTTCCCAGAACAACACCGGTCGAGAGGATATTGACGCCTTCGGGAGCAATAACGTCTCCCTGGACAATGCCGCCGATGGTAATAACCAGCGAACGGATGTCGCCGCGAATTCTTGCTTTTTCACCGACTATCACCCTGCCGGTTGTTTCAAGGTTGCCGTCAAGGTCTCCGTCGATGCGGATAAAGCCCGCAATCCGCATATCTCCGCGAATAAACGATCCCGATCCGATCAGCGTATTTATCGAAATATCATCAGCAATGGCAGCCACCGGAACTCCCTACCTGCCCGAGGAGGCGCGAATATTCAGGTATTTCATGGGATCGACAACATCTGAACCAATATGTACTTCATAGTGCAAATGCGGCCCCGTCGAGACACCGGTGTTTCCGATATACCCGAGTATCTGACCCTGCTGTACATACTGCCCCTTGGTTATGCGGAACGACTGCATATGCGCATAACGGGTATAAAATCCATGTTTGTGTTTGATGATGATATAGTTGCCGAAGCCGGGATCAAAGTCCATTGTGACCACCTGACCGTCGGCTGTTGCGACAATCGGATCGCCGGAACGGTAGGTCGAAAGATCAACACCCTTGTGAATATACCATTGTCCGTTCAAAGGATGCTTGTTCTGCCCGAATACCATGGAAACATGACCGATGCCTCCGCGGATCGGCCACAGGCTCGGAATATCAGAAAACAGCGTACTTTGCGAATCCAGCAGCTTCCCGATCTCTTCGATGGGCTGAACCGAATCCTCAAGAAACCCGGTAAGCTTCTGCAGTTCGGCGATTTCCTTGACCGAACCCTGCGCGGTTTCCCGGATATTGAAGAGGGAAGACAGGTCGCCATTGCGGATATTGCTCTTTGCCGTTGCGGCGGAAGAATCAAGCCCGATGAGCGAGAGCGTCCCGGAAAACGCATTCTGAAAATTCTGTGCAGCTTTAATCAGGTTGCCGGTTTCGTCCTTGAGCCGGTCAAGACTTGCGCGGGCTTCCCTGCTTTCCTTTTCCAGGCGGGCAATATTCTGCCCTGTCACGACCGAATTCCGGGTAAACCAGAAAAACGATGCGATTATCCCGAACACAAGCACGACGGAAAAAATAACGGAAAAGATTGTAGCCTGAAAATTAAGAACCTGTTTCTGCGAATGCGGCACAACCATAATGGTCAGCTTGCGCCGTCCACCCCTGAATATGGCGGAAAAGACATGCCCTACGGCTAGACAGCATTTCTTTAAAAAGCGGCCGATTGAACGGATAGCGTTATTTTCAGCCCTTTTATAGCCTCTGGTTCTGGGCACTCGTAACTCCCCTTATGCATCCTTAACTGGTGAAGTATACCATATCACAAAAAACCCTGTCAAACCGCGGAAGCCCCCTAACCTGCTTTTTGGTTGACGCCGGCGGGTCGCTGTGGTATCTTTAGTATACCCCCTATCCAGTTTGGATATATTCTCCGGTGTCCTGTCTTGGACAATTACTACTCGCTTTATGGAAGTCAGCCATGCAGATTTTTGATACTCACGCCCACATAGGGCTTATATACGATGATCCTATTGAACAGCTTCGAGTCATACAGGAAGCCAAACAAGCCCATGTCACCCGAATCATGAGCATCTGCAACAGCCTTCATGACTTCAGTGTTGTGTATCCTACGCTCAAAACCGCCCCGTCAGTATACCACGCCATAGGAGTATCTCCTTCGGAAGTGAATAATCCCGGCCGCGACTGGATCAGGACGATCGAGGAAGGACTCAAGCAGCCGAACGTCATCGCTCTGGGCGAAATCGGATTAGACTACTTTCGTAGATTCGGCGATAAACGCTCCCAGATTGAGCTTTTTATTACACAACTTGAACTTGCGAACAAGGCCGACGTACCCGTCATCATCCACAACCGCGACGCAGGCAAAGACGTGCTCGACATTCTCGCAGAGCGCCTTCCCGAAGCCGGAGGCGTCCTGCACTGCTATTCGGAAGATGCCGAATATGCACGCATTGCGCTCGACCTTAACCTGTACATCTCTTTTGCCGGAAACCTGACCTACAGAAATGCGCGGAACCTCCACGAAACCGCCTTGTCCATCCCGCTGGACCGCATTCTGGTCGAATCGGAAAGCCCGTTCATGGTTCCTGCAGACTACCGCGGCAAGCGGAACATGCCCTCATACACGCCGTCAACCGTAAAATTCCTTGCAGAAATGCTCGAAATGGAACTTGAAGAACTGGCCGCACAACTGTGGAAGAACAGTTGCACCCTGTTCCGCCTCCCTGAATGAATTGATGAGCATCGAAGAACGCAGCCTCTACCATCCGGTCAGAATCGGAGCGCTCGAGCTTCCGGGAAACCTGTTCCTTGCGCCGGTAGCAGGCTATTCAGACCGCGCATTCCGCTCCCTCTGCGTTGAGTGCGGGGCATCCTTCACCTACACAGAAATGGTCTCCTCCGAAGCCCTCGTGCGCAGCTCCGGACGAACCGGAACCCTCATGCTCAGGGCCCCGAACGAAACACGCTACGCAGTTCAGCTTTTCGGAAGCGAACCGGAACGGGTTGCAGATGCTGCCCGGATCGTACTCGAAACGACAACTGCAGACTGCATCGATATCAACGCCGGCTGCCCCGTACCAAAAATATGGAAAACGGGCGCCGGTTCGGCACTTACGCGCGATCCTGAACGGCTCGGTCGCATGGTGCGCACCGTCGTTCAGACTGTTTCATCCTGTCAGGACCGGAATGTCCCGGTTACCGTAAAAATACGGTCGGGGTGGGAAGAACACCGCCTTACCTGGAAAGAAGCCGCACTCGCCGCAATAGAAGCGGGGGCTGCCGCGGTCACCCTGCATCCGCGCACCAAGGCACAAGGATATGAAGGGACATCCCGCTGGGATCTCCTGGCCGAACTTTCGGACCTTGTGCACACTGCACACCCCGGAATTCCCGTTTTCGGATCGGGAGACCTCTTTACCCCCGAGTCTGCCCGGGACATGCTTTCCCGCACCGGATGCGACGCCGTCATGTTTGCGCGGGGAGCCATGGGAAACCCCTTTATCTTCACCCAAACAAAAGCACTGTTGCAGACGGGTTCCTGCTCCGGGGTGTCTCCGCAAATTCGCATGAACGCCGGATGGCGCGAACTCCTCCAGCTTGCTGCCGATTCCGGAGAACCTGTCGCCTGCCGCGAAATGCGAAAACGGTTCAGCGCCTACTCAAAAGGCATCGAAGGTGGCGCACTGCTGCGAACCGAACTGGTCAGGGCTTCCACGATTGCAGATTACCGCAGAATTCTAGAAGCGTTCGGGTTTACCGTTCGCGAATAGCGGCGTCGCACCAGACTCTGCTTGCAAAAACAGAATCTACTGTCTACAATACCCTATGGGTTTTTTGGACAGACTCTTGACCTTTTTTCAGGATTTGTTTGCTCTTTTATTTGCGTCCTCATCGCCCGAACACAAACTGAAGCTCCACATTAAAAACCTCAAAAACAGCCTGCGCCAGATTGAACCACCGATATACCGCCAGGACGGCTACATCCTTCCCTCTTTTCCGGCTGGACTTCATCAAATCTTCAATATTATCACTCCGGTCAAAGACCTTCTGAATGAAACAATCGCAAGCACCGACAAACGCGTTTCGGAAAAATACGCGGACTTTTTGTTTGAATTAGTACTGCCGGAAGAACAACGCGCCATACTGGGTTCGCTTACCTTTGCCAAAAGAAGCGAAGCGCTTACAACTTCGATGCTCGATCCGGAACGGGTTATAGAGGAACAGGGTAAACAGTTCGCGCTGGTTCTAAAATACCTGGATTCACCGGCAATGAAATCCACGGAAGTCGTGTTCGACAAGCTGTTCGCACTTGCAGACTTTTGCGACTTCAACTTCAACAGTTTTTTCGCCAGCTTTGACCCGGCCTTCCAGGCCCATGAGGGCAAAGATACCA
>SHOL01000089.1 GCA_004294945.1 Treponema sp. | reverse complement strand
ATTCTTGACACCATTAATCATGGTCAACGCAGAACCGGCAATAACATCGTCTTTCTTGCGATGGAAACATCCATCATGATAAATGACTTCTTCCCCATTTGCAATCAAATTTCCGGTCCGCTGTTCTGTCGGCTTTAAGGAGTCTGTTACCAGGACTATTTTATCCAGGGGCTTGTCCCGTACAAGCAGGCGAATTAGATCGGGATGAACATGGAAACCGTCGGCAATCAGTTCACATGTCATTTCCGGGTGAATCAAAATAGCACCTGCTGCACCTGGGTTCCGGTGATGCATTTCGCTCATTGCATTGAAAATATGCGTTGAATGCAAAATTCCTGCTTGCATCCCCTCTACCATATTTTCATAGGTTGCGTTGGTGTGGCCGGCCTGCAGCACAATATTCTTTTTAATGCAGTACAGCGCAAGTTCACGCATTCCCTTTATTTCCGGTGCAACGGTCATGTTTACAATATGCCCTTCAGACGCAGTCCAAAGCCGTTCCATCAGTTCAATGTGTACCGAGCTCAGCGTTTCAGGCCGCTGTACTCCAAGACGATCGGGAGATATGAATGGGCCCTCCAAGTGCAAGCCCATAATTCGCGCGCCGGACTCCTTCCCCATCGCATCGACAACCGCTTTGATCGAAGCAATCATAGTATCGGGTTCACTTGGATAGAGGGTCGGATTGAACGCGGTCACACCGAATTGCGCAAGAGTCCGGGACATTTCGATGATCGCCTCGGGCGAATTGTCCTCGGTACCAAATCCCGCAAAGCCGTGGATATGTGTATCGATGAGTCCAGGAACAATAAAAGCACCTTCCACATCGAAAATGCGAACAGAGGGATCGAAATGCTTCTGTAAAAATCTTTTTTCACTGAACACATCCTCGATTTTCCCATCCTGTATATATACAGAACAGTTTTCCATAACGGTAAATCCAGTGACAAGAGTACCATTATGCAAACAAACAGGAGCACTCATTACTTCCTCCTTTTCCAAAGATCGGCGAACGGCAGCCTGACACTGTATCCCTCCGGCCGATCAGCTAACGGTTAACCCGGCTCCCCTGGCAATAGATCCGCCGCCGACACCAACAGGGAGCACACCGGTCGGCTGAACTGCGCCGCGAATTGTGCGCGCAAGAGCCCTGATCGAACATTCGGCTACGCCATAGGTTGCAATAATAGTGTGCACATTCTCGGGAAGAATCGCAAGATCCTCCGGACTGCGCAGAGCGACCACTATCAACTTATCGGGACCAGCGTACTGGAGGCACGCATCCAGAAGCTTGAGCTGCGCAGGCCATTTATATGCATTGTAGGTGCAAAACACCAGATAGTCCGCCATAAAAGCCCAGTCGCTCGCACCAAGACATTCGGTTTCATTCGGTTCAAGCCCAACCGAATATTCGTGAACAGAAGGAAAATATTCCGAAAAGACATCCTTAAAACTAACCTGATAAAAATTAGTGTTGTCGCTCATCATCAATCGCCCCATGGACGGTCTGACAATGCCAATCCGCGAATCGGGAGCAACAGAACGCAGCGGCAGAAGTCCTGTCGAATTCCGCAATAGTGTTATCGACTTGTCTGCGCAGCGCTGTATCGTCGAGAGCTTGTCGGCGGATGCGCATACCCTGTCAGTCACTGCGTGGGGAGGAACT
Source organism: Treponema sp. (assembly GCA_004294945.1). Classification (GTDB taxonomy): domain Bacteria; phylum Spirochaetota; class Spirochaetia; order Treponematales; family Treponemataceae; genus Teretinema. The sequence goes on along the minus strand of SHOL01000089.1, from coordinate 8,074 downwards.
TCGTTCCTGATAAATTTCTGCTTGTATTCAAGCACCTTTCGCACTGCCTCATCCAGCCGTTCTATGGAAATTTCGCCCCGGCGAACGCCATCCGCTATATAGGCATTTGCCTCGCTGACTCCTCCGGACACAATGATAATGTCCACACCGGCTGCGATGCACTTCACCACCGCACCATCGATGCCGTACTTATCCTTGATCGGTTTCATCTGTATGTCGTCAGACACAACCAGCCCGCCAAAGCCGAGGTTTTTTTTGAGCATTCCGTCGATAATCGGCTTGGACAATGTTGCCGGCGTATTGGTCGGATCGACTGCTGTCAAACCTGCATGAAGCGTCATTATCATTGACACATCAGCGTTGATCGCTTCCTGGAACGGAATCCATTCTCGCTTCATCATATCTGCAACGGAGCCTGGAAGAATATCCAGCTCAAAATGACTGTCGATATCGACATTGCGCTGTCCCGGGAAATGTTTGGCGCACGACATGACTCCCGCAGAATTGAGTCCGCGGATAAACGCAGCTCCAAGCTTCCCCGCCCGTACCGGATCACTGCCGAAATAGCGGTTATCTTTAACCGGAAGGCCTTCCTCGAAGCACAAATCGACCACTGGCGCAAAGCACGTAGTTATGCCGATCGATGCAAGTTCTTCTCCGGTTATTCTTCCGTTCTCGTATGCCGCTTCTACCGCGTCCTTCTCGTCTCTGATTGCGGCAAGCGCCATATTCCCCGGGCCAATCGAAACTCCGCACGTAATCGGTGCCAGTTGTCCGCCTTCCTGATCGATAGCCACAAACACCGGAATTCCAAACCGGTTCGTTCGCGCCGCGGTCTGAACCTTTTCGGTCAAATCACGCAGCTGAACAGGATCAACAACATTGCATCCGGAAAAGTATAAAATCGACCCTACCGCTCCAGAACCGAGTAGAGCCACCATATCATCGGGAACAGTATTCCTGCCGACAAAGCTGGACATAATAAGTTGCCCGGCTTTTTCTTCAAGCGTCATCTCGGCGAGAATTGTATGTATATCCTGCATTGTATGCTCCTTATTTGTACAAGCTTTGTACCAACTAGAGGGTATTATGTTCTCTCCCGTTAGTCAACTGAGCTCCTTGCAAAAGTCGGTTACTTTTGCAAGAAGCTCTTGGAGTTCAACAACAAGTCTTTATAATATAATGACTTGTTGTTGAACTCCACATACATTATTTGTTGCAATTACAAAAATCACTGATTTTTGCAATTGCCTCAACTAAACGGCGACAAAGAAAACCAACTAGGTTTTTCGAGGTTCCCAAAAGAGAGGTAGCGTGAAAAAACCCGGAACAAACGTATGGCTTTTCCGGGCTACTGAACCATCACCCTTTGACAGCGCCGGCAGCAACGCCTTTTGTAATTTGCTTTCTGAAAATGATATAGAACACAAGCATCGGAATCAAACCGATTACGAGAGCTGCGAACTGCTTGCCGTAATCCGACGCAAGAGCACCGGAGAACCGGGCTATACCAACTGGTATCGACTTGATCTTGTCGCTCGATGCAAGAATATTCACCAGCATGAATTCATTCCAGGTTCCGGTGACTGTCATGATAGCAACTGTGACCGCAACTGGAGCTGCCATCGGTACGATAATCGCGGAAAATATTTTCAAGTATTTGGCTCCGTCGATACGCGCCGATTCGACAAGCGCATCTGGAATACTTCGGATATATTCCGTACTCAGGTAGACACCCATTGGCAGTCCGATACCGATATACGGAATCAGAATCCCGATACGGGTGTTATACAACCCGACGGCATTTACCATAAGAAACAGCGGAACCATGATGGACTGCAGCGTCAGCAGAATACCGATTATAAAACTGCCGGAAAGAAACGGCGTCGCCTTATTTGGAATTTTCGCAAAGGCAAAGCCTGCCATGAATCCGAATACAATAATCGACACAACAGTGACACTGGTATAGATAAGGCTGTTGCTGATCAGCATTGAGAAATTACCCCGTTTCCATGACTGAAGATAGTTCTGAAAGAACCACTGCTGCGGCAGCCCGAGTTTGCTGTTCAGCAGATAATCCTGGGTAGTCTTGAACGACTGGATAACCAGCCAGAGAATTGGATAAATCGCCAAAATGGTAAATATAGCCATTACAATATAAATCAGCACTTTACTGACAAGTGCGCTCCTGTCGAGACCGCGAACGTCTGCCATGATTTACTCCTTACCGCCGAACCGTTTTTCGACGGCTTTAGTGATGACAATCAGAATAAAACTGATGATGACCATGATGGTCGAGATCGCATTTGCCAGGGGATAGTTTGGAGCCCCCCGGAATGCCTTGTCATACATATAAATGGAAAGAACATTCGTTCTTCGGGCGGGACCGCCTTGCGTCATGACATATATCAGGTCGAAAGCCTTGAGGGAGCCGGAAATTGCCAGAATGGCGCTGGTAACGAGAACGCCGGAAAGGGCAGGAATAATAATATACACCAGCGTCTGCAACTCGTTTGCCCCGTCAATCTTTGTTGCCTCAATTATTCCTGTATCGATTTTTTGCAGATTGGCAAGGAAGATAATTACATACATTCCTGTGTACATCCACAAAATAACAAACAAAATCGGCAACATCGGATTTTCGTTCAGTGTAAATTCCGCTCCCGGCTTGAAAATTCGCACGATTTCCATATATACGCTGTTCGAATTCAGAAAGAAGCTCTGGAACAGAATACCGATTACGACTGTCGAAATAACATTCGGCAGATAAATCATACTCTGAAAAAAATCGCAGCCTCTAACCAGCCCGCGCGACAGAATATACGCAAGGACAAACCCAAGCGGTATCTGGCCAAAAACCGACACTGCGACAATATACATATTGTTCTTCAATGCCAGATAAAAATATTCATCCTTGAACGTTTTTATATAGCTGATCAAACCTGCAAAGCCGATTTCTGGATTGCCAAATATTTTTCCGCCATTGTAATTGGTCAGACTCAACACAACCGAAAACACGGTCGGAAAAGCCATTACCGAGAAATAAAATAAAACTGCCGGTAAAACAAGCAGTACATACGAAAATCGTTGTTCTGTCCTGGAAGAAATATCTGCCACGGAGTCCTCCTTCATTAAAACACCCTTTAGACAGCTCCCCGTATAGGGAACGCCTGTTTGCGAATCTATTCAGCAGCCTGCCCGAAACGGTACCTTTCCGTCGGACCACCGTACCTGACAAACACCATCTGCCAGGGATGTGCACAACAAAACAATAGAACTGCATGCAATTGCACAATTACATAGTCATAATGGTACAATTGCCTCAATTTTTAGCCACTTTACGCGTCGAAAGACTGAAAACCGCATCCCATTCGATCATGGTTCCCGGATCGCGGTCGGAGCATACCGGCAGAGTAAAAAGCTGAAGATAAAACATTTGCGCAGCTCCGCTCGCTACCGACAGATCACTTCCGTCTCCAAATATCAGCTCGCAGTCCGAACGGGACAATAATGAACGGAATTGCGGCACCTCGGAATCAAGAATTTCGTTGACAAAGGATGCATGTCTGGCAATATCTCCGTGAGCGAATACCACTTCAGGATCAAGAACCGATACGACAGGTACAAGGCTCGAAAAAAGGTCGACAATCCAAGCGGTAAAAGATTTTTTATCGGTTTCAAGCGTACGCATTATCTCCGGAGAAAGACCCGTTTGACCTTCTACACCTTCGCGCCATGAAACGCTGAAGAACTCACCCGCAGCGAACTTGCTTCCGGAAAACACAGAACCGCCGAGCGCTATGCCCAACCCCACACCCATTCCCGTTTGTTCGCCGAACACCGAGTCTTTATAATGAAATTCCGCATTCAGACAGATAAAATTTCTTTTGTTTTCGCCGCGATTGTTCGCAAGCTCAAGCCATGCAAGACAGTTGGCATCGTTTTCCATAAACACCGGAACACCGTATCTGGTCGAAAGGTTTGCAGTGCACGAATGATTAACCAGATGAAACGGATCGGACTTGATAATGATACCTTTCGATGAATCAATAATGCCTGGAAGCGCAAAGCAGATTCCAAGCAGCGGGATGTCCAGATGTAGAATCTCGTTCATCAGACTGTCCAAGATAGCGCGCAGGGCATCGTCAAAGGGAAGTTCAGGGATTCCACCGGATTTTGAAAAAATAACATTTCCGACAATATTTAGGACAACTGCATGAAAGCCCGAAGGTTGAACCTCGATCCCAAGCACGCAACCGAATTTATCATTCAATCCGAGACAGATGGGTTTTCGTCCTCCCTGCGGCATGGATTCGCCTTCTTTCTCTTCGAAAACAACACCGTTGTCAATCAGCGTATTTATGATATTCGAGACTGTTGACCGGTACAAATCAAGCTGGCGTGCAATCTCGACCCTGCTGATTCCAGGAGATTTCCACAACAACTGAGCGACCATCGAAATGTTTGCATTTTTCTGAAAATTATTGTTTATTTGCATACATTTCCTTTTCGGTATTCATAAAGTTTAGTTCGTTCGTACAGTGTACCTACTTAGTATAAAACCTCACAGAACCACTGTCAAGAATTATTTTAACACACTCGCCGATTCAGCAAAACAGCAGTTCGCCCGCGCAGTTGACCAGCAATGTGCCGAGGCGTCAACTCACAAATCGCCAGCCCATCGATTCGCAACTCGCACACTCGCCGCTTCAGCAAAACAGCAGTTCGCCCCTCTGCAATAATGGGACATCTACCGCTTATGTTGGTTTCCTTTATCAACCAACATAAGTATACTCGAAATACCTGAAAAAACAAGAGCTTTTTATTCGGATGAACCGGTTTACTGCGTGTTTTACGGTATCAATCGATAACAGAAAAAATTCGTTCTTGCCCCGGAAAGTTTTGAACGATCAAGCACACAGGAAAAAATCCCCACTAGAGCACTTCGAAAAACGAAGCGACTTTTTCCCGGGACCTCAGCGGCACAACAAAAGCATTACAGCCGATTACAAAGGGCGGTTGCTTTTGAAATCGGTGTTATCAAAACGTTTGGAGCCCTTGAAATACATCAAAAAATACGCAAGAATCGCATTGCTATCGTGGCAAGGCACAACACAGCGAAATGAGCACAACACAGCGAAATGAGCACAACACAGCGAGAGATGCACGTGCTGCCCATGACTAGCGCCTTAAAAAAAAATCAGTTTTTTTTTGAGTTCTGCTGTACATGCCAATCCTGTGAGCTTCTTGCAAAAGTCGGTTACTTTTGCAAGAAGCTCTTGGAGTTCAACAACAAGTCTTTATAATATAATGACTTGTTGTTGAACTCCACATACATTATTTGTCGCAATTGCAAGAATTTAAGAAGAGCAGCCGGCTTTTTGCCTACAACGTTTGGAGGAATTTTTTATGAGTTGCGATCTCGCATACATCCTTTTTACCCCGTACACCATTGCACGTTCACGCACCGGAGGCGTGTTGTCCAGACTGCTGGTCCGGCTCGACCTTGAGCTAGTCGGCGCGCAAATGATTGCCCCAACCGCTGAACAGGCGCTCGCCTTTGCCGAATCGGAAACAGCGTTTTCATCTCCCGGCGACATCACCGCCCGAATGAAGCACGACTATATCCTCAGAACCTTTTCGCCCAGCAACGGCAGACGCCATCGGGTTTTACTGCTCCTGTTCAAAGGACAGGATGCCGTGCGCAAGCTTGCCGCAGTCGCAGGACCCATCTTTCCCGAACGAAGAAGCCTGGAATCCGCAAAAGGCGAATCGATCCGCGACACATACGGAGACATTCTCTACGACGAAAAACAACCGGACAAAATCGAATACTTCGAACCGGTCGTATTTACCCCGAATACCGACGAACACTGCCTGGCAAACCTTGCCCTTCTTTCAAAGTTTCTCCAGACCGAACCGAACCTTGTAGAAAACATGGCGTACGAAAACCCCGACGCAATCGAACGCACCCTCGTCATCATCAAGCCGGACAACTGGATTGTCCCCAGTTCGCGCCCTGGAACCATTATCGACATGTTCAGCCGCACCGGACTGCGTATCATCGGAACAAAAATCCACCAGATGTCTGTTGCCGAAGCGCTCGAGTTCTACGGTCCGGTGGAAAAAGCCCTTATCGACAAGCTCGGACCAAAAGCAGGCGAAAACGCCGTACGCGAACTGGAAAGCAAGTTTTCCATATCCATTCCCAAATCCGATGCCGACATTCTTGCGCGCACCTTCGGTTCAACCTTTGCCCGCGAGCAATTTTACCAAATCGTCGGTTTCATGACCGGAGTCCGCCCCGATGCCTGCCCTGTCGAAGACCGCGAAAAACCGGGAAAAAGCAAGTGCATGGTGCTGGTCTACGAAGGTGAAAAAGCCGTAGACAAGATACGCGAAGTGCTCGGCCCGACCGATCCCACAAAAGCCCCGGCAGGCACCGTTCGCCGCGAGTTCGGCTCGAACGTCATGGTAAACACCGCCCACGCCTCCGACTCGCCCGAAAACGCCAAACGCGAAATGGGCATCATCAAAATCGATTCGAACGGAGTCCACAAAATCATCAATTCCTTCCTTTTAAAAGCCTGAGGCAGCTCATCCAGCCAGGGGCGACGCCTTCCGGTCGGAGCCCCTCCGCGGGCGAACAACGAGGGGACGATCCTCGATCCCCGATACAAAAAAGGGCTGTCCGACACAAACATGCCGGACAGCCCTTTTAGTTTACAGAGTATGCGGAATTACTTCTGGGAAGCCTTCCAGTCATCGAATGCCTTCTGCACGGCAGAAGCAACCTGTTCGGGGGTCTTTACTCCCATACCGATTTCCTGGAGACCGGCATTGAGGGGTTCATAGACAGGACCTGCAAACACGCCGTCGATAACGTAGTTGGACTTGTTGTACTGCTTACTGAAGTTGCCCATCATCTGCTGCATCGGTTCGATCTTGAGCGTGCTCATGTCGATATCGTTGCGGCTGGGAGAAGGTGCAGCGGCTGTTTCAACGCGCCAGGTCTGGATTTCCTTGCCTTCAAGCCACTTGATGAGCTTCCATGCGGCAGCTTCCTTGGCAGATCCTGCGGGGATGGCAGCGCTCATAGCCCAACCGGTTCCAACTACGACAGAGGTTGACTTGTTGACTTTCGCACCTTCGATGTCCGGGAATACGGTCAGCATGATGTCGGTCTTCTGCACGGCGGGAGGAATAAGAGCCTGGCCGGTGGACTTGTCGGTGATGAACGCGCCTGCTCTCCAGTCACCGTCGATATAGTACGCGCCTTTGTTGGAAGCGAACTGACCAATAACGTCGCCGTAGTTGGTGGCGAGGGTGTTCTTGGACAGTACTCCGTCGTCATAGAGAGTCTTGACGAACTTGAGGGCGTTCACGAAGTCGGCATCGGAGAATTTTGCCTTGCCTGCGAGAATCTTGTCTGCCCAGTCGGTGCCGCCGAAGCGTCCGGCAAGGTCGGAGAAGAGGCAGGACTGCATCACCCACTGTTCGGCATTGGCCATCAGGATGGTCTCGTAGCCTTTAGCCTTGAGAACAGGAACCTGAGCCTTCAGCTCCGAGTAGGTCTTTGCAGGAGTAAGGCCGCAGTCCTTGAGCACTTTAGTGTTTACGAACAGAACGTGAGTCTGGGTAACGCCGTTCGGGAGCTCGCCCAGGTATCCGCCGTACTGGTTCGCAAGGGAGACTTCGGTGTACTTGGAGACAAGGCCGTCTTTTTCCAGCAGGGGGCGAAGATCCTTCAGGAGTTTTTTGCTGTGCAGGGTGCTGGAGCGTCCGCTCGGCCATGCATACAGAACATCGGGAAGCTGTCCGGCTGCAGCGTACGCCTCTACCTTTTGGTGGAAGGGCTCGTTAAAGAGATCTTCGCGCTCGATAATGATATCGGGATTGGCCTTCTCGAAAGCTTCCCATACGGTAACAAGTTCATCCGCGCTGTTTGCGGATGTCATGTCCAAATAATTAAGTACCTTCAGGGTAACTTTTCCGCTTTCAGCGGCTTTCGCTTTTTTGCCGCAGCCGACGAATACCAGTCCGCTTGCGAGAACCGCAACGACCGCTGCAACGA
>SHOL01000277.1 GCA_004294945.1 Treponema sp. | reverse complement strand
ATGGAGCCGGAAAATTCCGACGCATCTTTTTAACGCGACGGAATACCCGAACATAGACGACGATTTAATTGACAAGCCAGTCCCGTTGCTATTTGGTTCAAAGTCGATACCGGCATACTGCACAAACGGAAACATAAAGACCGGTTACGTAGATTACCGCGTTGCCGAGGAGCTAACGTCTTTATCGGTTGTTTACAAGCTAGACGAAAACGGAAAGCCGGTGGAAATAACGATCCCAGAGATAGAGAATGTTATAAACCCTGACTTAGCAAATGGTTCTTTCAAACTTGCCGCAGCAGATGCACGCGACGCTGACGGCGAGCCAATAGAAGTGTTCTGTTCATGCACAGGAACAGTAGACTCCGGAGCATACGCGACGCCGCTAGGTGTTTTGAAGTGGATTGAAGACAAGTATAATAATGCCGCATTTACCGATTCATTTTTCGACACTGCGGAAATAACGTCAGAGATAGGCTCCCTTCAGCCTATCTCTGTATACACATTTGATAAGCAGATTGAAATATCTGAACTTGTCAGACAGATGCAGGAAGGGTCAAGCAATCGTTTCCGCTATGAAATATCACCGAGCGGGAAGAGAACAGCACGATTAGACAATCTTGACCGCGAGCCGATAATGTTTGTTGGTAAAGAAGAGATACTTGAGAATGATAAGATGGAACTCTATACCGACAAATCAACAATAGCGGCAACGATAAAAATAAACTGGGGTCAAGACGGTGTATCCGGAGAATATAAAACAGTTGTTGATACGTCGCGAGAGGGAACTGTTGCACAGAACGCTAGAGAGCGCCCGGAACTTGAGTTTAACACATTCTTGTATTCGCGAGCTCACGCTGTATCCCGGGCAGCACTAGAAGCGACCCGGCTCGGGCAGATACGTCGGTTTACTGATTGCACTTTGCGCGGCGTGAGATTCCTAACCCTGCGAATCTATGACATGATAACCGTAGAGCTAGTTTCAGAGACTGAAGACTGGGCCGGGATTTGGAACTGTCAGGTTCTGGCGATTGCACCGGACACCGACAACGAGCAAAACAAGGTGACGCTGTTGTTGGTCGAACAGCAGGTTGACGAGTTTGAAAACAGGATCATAAAAATAGGCGACGACGGAAATATAAAGGTCGGAGAAAATGAAATTATAAAGGAAGGTCTATAATGGCAGAACGAGAGTTTAGAACAACACCACAATGGCCGATAGCGACAACACCGCTTTCAGGTGATGAGCTTGTTGAAGTATGGAAGGGAGGGAAGCAGTACTACGTTCCGTTCAGCGAACTTGGCGGAATGCCCGCGGCGCACTCCGGCACACACAAGCACGGCGGCGATGACGAAGTTGGCACCCTTGATAACTTGGCGTATGAAATCCCGAAGCTCGACGCAGACGGGTATCTGAACACAAGGGTATCAGATGCTTCCGCTACCAACAAGGGAATAGTCCAGCTTGCAACCGATGGCGAGGAAGACGCATCAAAGCCACCAGCGTCTACGGACTCAAGACTGAAAGATGCGCGCCCCCCGACGGCTCATGCCGCGCAACACATAGCCGGTACCGACGTGATAGCCGACGCGACGGTATCAAACTCCGGTCTCATGAGTGCGGCGGATAAAGTCAAGGCCGACGCGACCATCCCAGCGTACATCCCGACGGCAGACCAGAAAGATGCGCTTGTTGGAAGCTACGGGACGCCCAGCGCAACAAATAAATACGTTACCGAAAGCGATCCGGTGTTATCAAGCATCGGCGGAGGCGGCGGAACAACTGGCCCCGACCTGCTGGGTATAGGAGAGATAGGC
>SHOL01000276.1 GCA_004294945.1 Treponema sp. | reverse complement strand
CAATCAAACGGTTGCGCAACTGTTTCAGGCACTTTACGACACCACCGGAACCGCTCAGAAATCCGCGACGTTCTACACGCAACGGATCGAACAATTCAAGTCGGTACTGCAACAATGCACGCCAATGGAATTGAGCTACTTTTACCGCTACATCCGTTTTGTTTCGCAGGAACTGTACCTGCAAAAAACAGGAGACGTAGAATACGAGTCACCCGCCGGTGTGGCTTCGTTGTGGAACAGCGATTTTACCGAACGTGCAGAAGCACTGGATGTTTTGTATGGCTTGTCCATCGAGTCGATTGACGATTCGGGAAACGACATGAAAATCGTGTTCCGGAGAAATCATGCCGGAAACGATGTGGTAAACTTCCGTGAGGGAGAGATCTGCATTGTCTATCCCCGGCAGGGTGAACAAGACACCGTCCTCAACCGCCAAATACTGAAAGGGGCCCTGGCAGCCCTCTCGCGGGAATTTGTCGAGGTCCGTTTCCGGAACAAGCAACGAAACCGCACGTTTTTCAACGAGAACCCGCTTTGGGCGATCGAGCATGACGCGCTCGACACATCGTACAACAGTATGTATAAGAGCCTGTTTGATTTTCTGAATGCCGAAAAGCAGCAGCGCGATTTACTGTTGGGATTAAGAGCACCCCAAGCTCCGGCAATCCCTGAAAACAAGTTGCCTTATCCCGAAAGCATCATCCGGAAAGCGATGGCTGCCGAAGACTATTTCCTGATTATCGGCCCGCCGGGAACCGGAAAGACATCCATTTTTGCCCGCCGGCTGATTGAAGAGTTTTATGCGAAAGAAAACGGCAACATCCTGGTATTGGCCTATACCAACCGGGCCGTAGATGAGCTTTGCGAAGCCATAAATGCCGCATTTGGCTGCAAGGATGAAAATTCATGCAACTACATCCGTGTGGGAAGCGAACTCTCGTGCGCCGAAGCGTATCGGGACCGGTTGTTGCAAAACATCTCCGAAAAAGCCAGTAACCGCGAATCGCTGCGGACAACGATCCGGAAGACCCGGATTGTTGTATCCACCCTGGCATCCATAAACGGAAAACCGGAACTTTTCAGCCTCAAGAAGTTCGATGTGGCCATTATCGATGAAGCGTCACAGATCCTGGAGCCACAAATTATAGGGTTGTTGCCCCGTTTCGATAAGTTCATCATGATTGGCGACCATCACCAGTTGCCCGCCATTGTCTTGCAGAAAAAACAGGTTGCCGCCATTCACGAGCCGGAACTTACCGGAGCAGGGATCACCAGTTGTGCCCATTCCCTTTTCGAACGCTTGCTGCGCAACTGCGTCCGTAACAACTGGACACACGCCTACACCCAGCTCACCATCCAGGGCAGGATGCACGAGCAGATTGCCGCATTCCCCTCCACTCACTTTTACCCGCAAGCCCTCTTGTCCGCAAAGGAGTGGCAGGCTCAACCGTGGAGATCATCCTTCCCCGAAACCGGCAATGTCTTTTTACAGCATGTGTCAAAAAGCCGAATCGCATTTTTTTCGACCGAACAGTTGCCTCCGCAAAGTACCTCATCGAAAACAAACACCCCTGAGGCGGAGATCGTGGCTGAGGTCATACGTTCCGTTGCCACCGTGTATGCGCACGACCGGCGGAATTTCGACCCACGGAATATCGGAATCATTGCGCCCTACCGAAACCAGATAGCACTCATCAAGCACCAACTGGAGAAAGCAGGCATTCCGGCGTACGAGAACATCATGGTGGATACGGTGGAACGCTTCCAGGGCAGCCAGCGCGATGTGATCATCATTTCGTTTTGTGTGAATAAACCG
>SHOL01000275.1 GCA_004294945.1 Treponema sp. | reverse complement strand
TGATTTTTCTCCAAAAGCCGATTTCAAAAGTAACCGACTTTTGAAATCGGCTCAACATATATTTCATTCTACTATAAGAGCTCTGCGAAATACTATGGTTTTCCGCAGAGCATCTATACAAGAGTGCGGGTACAGTGCAGACACGGAAACGAGAGGTACGTTTCCGGTATCACTTTTCTATTTCCGATCTGTTATATGCTGCATGAAGAACATTACCCAGTCGCCGCTGCCCTTCGATATCGTCTGCAAGGCGGCGATTCTTGCCGGATGCCTCTTGTCGTGCTTTCTGGGATCAGACTGCGCGCTGACGCAGAATATCGACAGTCTGGAAATAACTACGCCCGATCTTTCGCTCGTACGAAACGGTACCTGGGAAGGCAGCTGTAAAACCAGCCTGGTTTCCGCAAAAACCGCAGTGACGGTTGATTCCGGAAAGATGACCGCAATCAGTATTCTGGAGCACGAAAACGGTCTTGGAGGAAAAGCCGAAGGCATAACCTCGCGCGTTGTCGAAAAGCAGAGTCTCGAAGTTGACGCAGTATCCGGAGCGACGCACAGCAGCCGGGTAATCCTGAAGTCGGTGCAGAACGCGCTCGAGAGCGGCATCGGAAAATAACGAAGCGATTTCAGCCACCCTGTGTTGGCGGGTGTTGGCGGGTGTTGGCGGGTGTTCGGCGCGTTGATATACTTTCCGCATGCGCATTATACAGAACATGTCAGAGGTCAAGCCTTTTGGAGCTGATCCACTTGCACAGTCCTGTACTCTTTTTCCTGTCATTTGTGCCGCTTTCCTTTTTTCAGCCTGCGGTCTGCAGCAGATCGCAGAATCTGCTTTAGGGGCACCTCTAAAAATTTCAGTTTTTAGAGGTGCCCTTAAGCTGGTCCAAGCGCACACCCGAAAACAAAAGCCATACAGCGGCCAGAGCTTTTCTCCGGACGCAGCCGTCAACCGAAGTGCAGAGAACTACAACCGCGGAGCGCCGCGGCCGAAAGAACCAACCGATTCGATTCTCGATCAGCAACATACCTGAAGGTACTTGACGGATCGAAAGCGCTTTCGGCATGCTATGAACAAGACCGAAAGCGCTTTCGAAACCATTCCGGCTGAACAAGGAGACACACATGATCGGACAGACTATCGCACTGCTGGGAAAGGAATACCGGATCACTGAACTGCTCGGACACGGGAAGTCTGCCTGGTCCTGGCTCGCAGAAAACGGCGGCGGCAGGGTCGTGTACAAGAAAATGCACAATGAAGCCGTCGAGCATTACACCTTCTCAGACAAGGTTCTGTCGGAAGTCGACGCCTGGAAGAAGCTTTCGGCGGCGGGGATTCCCCTGCCCGTTCTCCTGGGATGGGATGCCGAAAAACAGTATCTGGTCAAGGAATACATCGAAGGACCCACCGCAGCAGAGCTGTGCATCCAGGGAAAACTGACCGACGAACACTTCGAAATGGCCTGGGACCTGAACAGCCGGCTCGCCGGCGCCGGATTCCACATCGACTGGTTCCCGACCAATTTCATTTTCACCGGAGGCAGAATCGTCTATATCGACTACGAATGCCATCCGTACAATGCAGAATGGGATTTCGAACACTGGGGCGTCTACTACTGGCTGAACCGGAGCGGCATGAAAGAGCACCTGGAAACGGGAACCTGCGCGACATTGAACAAACCCGGCACGCCGAAGCCGGTAACCGAACCCTTCGAAGAAGAAAAGCAAGCCTTTAAGGAACGGCTCGGGCGCAGCAATGGCTGACCGGATATCGCTCAAACAGCTCGCCCGCGAGCTCGGACTCTCGGAATCCACCGTTTCCAAGG
>SHOL01000274.1 GCA_004294945.1 Treponema sp. | reverse complement strand
CCTTGCACCCTGTCTCTGCTTATGGCGCGGATTCCTGCTGCAGATAATCCGCACGACACCCTTGCGCCGGATGACCCGGCAGAATTCGCACATCGGCTTGACCGAAGGTTTCACTTTCATCCATTCCACGCTCCTCTGGCAAAGAACTTGAAAACAGATGCCCGCACCCGGGCTTCTGTAAATACCGCATTTTCTCCAAGCGTTAAATTATACAGCAGTATCGGTCAGAAGAAAATACTTTTCCGTCGCTGACGGTCCATCTTTTTCGAAAAACTTTCCCGGACCGGTTCTCTCCGGGCTTCCTTTATTTGTATCTCACTCTTGTCCAAAATAGGAATTTGAGAATATTAAATTGCCCCCAGAGCGGCCCTTGAGATATTCTTAGTGCGCCAACACAAAAAAATCCTCAAGCACCGGCAAAGGGGGGCGCACTAATGCTAAAGCCTGCGAGCCTGTTCAGTCAAATACTTTCTGAGATTTTCACAGCAGTGAACTTTGACAACCTGATCGCCAAATGGGGCGCTGAACGTCACGCCAAGGGATTCCGCTCGAAGACGCAGCTCATCTCCATGCTCTTCTGTCATCTGGCCGGAGCGGATTCTCTCCGGGAGATCGTCAACGGACTCAGCTGCTGTAACGGAAAACTCGTTCACCTGGGGATAAAGGAGCCTCCGAGGAGATCCACCCTCTCCTATGCAAACAACCATCGCAAAGCGGAGCTTTTCGAAGAACTGTTCTGGAGGCTGTCGGATCATTTCCGCTCCACGGGCTCCATGGGATGCCGCAAGAAGAAGTTCCGTTTCAAGAACAAGCTTCTGTCCTTCGATTCCACGACCATCAGCCTCTGCCTGTCTCTCTTTCCCTGGGCGGAATTCCGGAGGGCCAAGGGCGGTGTAAAGGTCCATGTATTGCTGGATCATGACGACTACATGCCCTCCTTCGTCTCCATCACGGAGGCGAAGACCCACGACAGCCGCATGTCGAAGGAGCTTGTCCTCAAGCCCGGCTCCATCGTGGCCCTGGACAGGGGGTACGTGGACTTCGGCCGGTTTCGGGCCTGGACGGATCAGGGCGTCTTCTTCGTCACCCGGATGAAGGACAACTGCGTCTATACCGTGAAGGAAGTCCGAACGTTGCCCCGAAACAAGCATGTTCTTTCCGACGAGATCGTCCGTCTTACCGGAACGGGGATGGAGGAGAGATATCCGGAACCGCTCCGCAGGATCACGGCAGAGAACCCTGAAACAGGAGAAAATATCGTTCTTCTCACCAATCACCTCCGGTTCGCGGCGAGCACCATAAGTGAGATCTACAGGGACCGGTGGGAAATCGAACTCTTCTTCAAGACGCTGAAGCAGAACCTGAAGGTCAAAACCTTCGTAGGGGAGAGCGAGAATGCCCTTCGCATCCAGATTTGGACAGCCCTGATTTCCTTGCTGGTGATCAAGTGGCTGCATCACCTGTCCAAGGCTGGATGGTCCTTTTCCAACATGGCGACCATGCTTCGGCTGAACCTCTTTACCTATCGGGCTTTACGGGCCTGGCTCGACGAACCGTATGAAACGCCGCCCATTGTGCCGGGGGCGGAACAGTTGAAATTCAGCCTGTAGGAAGTTGGACAGCCGATTTAATTTTCGAGGTTCAGGAAAACAGGGGACCTGTTTTCAAATCTGTCTCAAACAGCTCCGCAAAGCCCTGGAAATTCAGGGTGCTATTTTTGATTTCGCTTTATTTTGGACAGCAGTGACTTTCCCGGAAAACCGCCGTGTATTTCTGCCCGATTCATGGTGTGCCGAGGCAGGGGAAATCCGTTTCCGGCATGAC
>SHOL01000088.1:2963-9820 GCA_004294945.1 Treponema sp. | reverse complement strand
CTCTGGCGCAGAGCCGCCGGTCGAATCGCTTCCGCCGTTGTATACCTGGTTGATGCGCTTTAAAAGATGCGTAAAGGAGGTTACCTTTCCGACTTCTTTCACGCGGGTTTCAAGATAATCCGAAAGCCCGTCCATGGCGAGCAGAACCGAAGGATCGAGCACACCGCCGGGCTCGTCCGATTCGACAACCAGGCTTACCGTTTTCGAACCGCCGAACTGCCGCCTGATGAATTCGTCGGAGCGGGCAATATTTGAATCCGCATGAAAGTATTCGACGAGCACATTGTCCACGACAATCCGCGGAATCAGGAAGGCGGAAGCACTGCACAGCAAGGCGGTAAAAAATAGCACTTTGCGCTTTCCCCGGACTATGCCGAGAAAGCTGGTCGTTATGGCGTCGCTCAAGGGGTCTGCTGCCTCGCCGCCTACTGTGTCGACCGGATTGAACAGCAGTCGTTTCCTCTTGAGCGGAACCGGGCCGCGAACAAGAAAGAGTGCCGGAATAAAGGTTATCGAGACGGCGAAGGCAACAAGAACCCCGAAGCTCGAAAAAAAACCGAATTCGCGGATGGGCACGACGCTGGTAAAGCAGAACGAAATAAAACCCGCAAAGGTGGTAAGCGCGGCAAGAAACACCGGCTTTCCGACCCGCCGAACCAAGGCAAAGACAAGCTGCCGGTGTTCTTCAGCATCCGGAAGCCCGCCTTTTTCGCGCTCGTCTATGTAGTGCGACACCACATGAATGCCATACGCACTCCCGACGGCAACAAGAATAACCGGAAGTATCGTGGTTAAAATCGACATGTTGATGCCAAAGAGCGGCATTGCACCAACCGACCAGACAGTCGCAATCAGCACCGTGAGCATCGGGACGATCACCGCAAAGGCGCGCCTGAACGAAAAAAACAAAATCAAAAGCACCACGATGACCACCAGCGGTACAAGCACCATAAGGTCCTGCAGGACGGCTTCATTGATCACTGCACTGAACACCGGCAGCCCGGTTATGTAGAACTCGGTGCCCGCAGCATCGAACAGCTCGCGCGTTGCGCCCCTGATTTCGCGAAAAGCGGCAAGGGTTTCGGGATTTCCGGCTTCATCCGCCCTCACATCGAGCGTAATCACCGCCTGAGTCGCACAGTCATCGTCCGAAACAAGCATGCGATCGTACAGGTCCCAGGAGCGGACTCTGGCGCGGAGGGCTTCGATCTCGGGCCCCGTTCCGGAAAAATCCCCTGAAACGAGCGGTTCGACGACGATCGCTCCGCCTGTTCCCGTGATGTACTCGGTGGTAACGAGCGACACTACCGCCTCTACCAGCGGAATAGCCGATACCCGCTCGTCCCAGACACTCAGCCGCTCAATAAAGTCCCGCTCGAACACGGACCCGTATTTCTGCTCGAAAGCCACAAGTATGGTCACTTGGCTTCCAAACTTGCCGTCGATCCATTCGGCGGTCACCCGGGCTGGGTCGTTCTTGGGAATAAACCGGAAATTGTTATTGTCGATCCCGACTCTTGCAAGCTGGACGGCAAAAAAAAACGTAATGCCCAAAACAACCCCGATAATAAGCCGGGGTCTGGAAAAAAAACGTTCCATAAGACACTCCCTGCACAAAACCCGCCTGAGGCACCGCGCACCGGCAGTTTTCGGCACTGCCGTTCACGCCCTTCACAACCGCCTCACTCGCCGGAAAGGTTCAGCAGCCCAGGATCGCAGGTTCGGGACGCGATTCCCCTGAGCACAATCTCGAACGTCGTTTTCATTTCCTCCAGAATCAGCGTATGGTTCCGCATATGTACCGGAAGCCGCGCGATGTTTTCGACAATTCCCCCGGCAATCATCATAATGCTGTGCGCAACTCGATCCGGAACCACCGCAGGGTCGAGCGAACCGTCGGCAACCCCCTTGGCAAGAATATCTGCAATCAAACCCAGCATTGCGGCCGTCTCGGGAATAGCATCTCCGGAATCGGCTTCCGCCTTCCAGGGATACTCCGGTGCAAGCGCATTCTTGACGCCGAACAGCACGATAACATCGCTGGACTGTCCAAACAGCTCCAGGTAGCTCGACCACAGCCGGTGTATCGCCTGCAAACCGGTATCCTCCGGTCGTATCCGTTCGTGCACATAGCCAATAAAAGCCGATGCCGCCTCGTGAAAAATCTCCGCAAGCAGGGCTTCCTTGTTGTCAAAATATAAATACAACGCCCCCTTGCTCAATTCGCAGGCATTTGCCAGCTCCTGCATCGACACTGAATCCACCCCCCGTTCAAGGATAAGACGTCGGGCCATGTCAAGAATCAACGCTCGCCGCTCGTTTTTTTCACGTTCCTTCCGTTCGTAAATACCCATAGACCACCAAGTTACTGCTGTTCATTTTATGACCAACGGTCAGTTACTAAAAGATAGTGCACAGTTTCTTGGGGTGCAAGGAAAAAGCAGCAAAATGTGTACGATTTTACATATTTACAAGCCGAACAACATACCGGGGCAGAACGAACAACGAAGCTTTCAGAACGCACGTTCGCAGGCCCCTCAGGCGAACGAACTACAAGGGGCGAACTCGAATCAGGCTGCGCGGAAGCGCAGATGTTGATCGCTCTCGCAGCTGCCGAAGGCAGCAGACACCCGGATCGTCTCCGCCCCGGAATAGTCTTTCGTTCCGCCGGCTGGCGGCGTCTTTTTGGCGCTCCCCGGGAACCGCAGTGCCTCCGCGCAGCGCGAGCGCTCTTCTTGTCCAAGAGGCGCGAAAATTGTTACAGTAGACCT
The DNA here is from genome assembly GCA_004294945.1 of Treponema sp. GTDB lineage: Bacteria > Spirochaetota > Spirochaetia > Treponematales > Treponemataceae > Teretinema. The sequence continues at coordinate 7,049 of SHOL01000088.1, read as the reverse complement.
ACACAGCGAAACTGTAAGGGACAAATGCGCCGCAGCAGGCAAGAACGGTCCCGAATCAATAGGAGTTGAAAATGGTAAAAGCTCTCGAGAAAAACGCAAAATGGAAAGGCCGGAAGGGCCCGGTCGTGCTCGTAATCATGGACGGCGTCGGATACGGTAAATACGAGGAAGGTGATGCGGTCGCACAGGCGCACATGGAAGCGCTCGCCGACTTCCAGAAGAACTGGCCGACGACGAAGCTCAAGGCACATGGAACGGCGGTGGGGCTCCCCTCGGACGAGGACATGGGAAACAGCGAGGTCGGCCACAATGCGATCGGCTGCGGCCGTGTATTCTCGCAGGGAGCGAAGCTCGTGTCGAATTCGCTGGAAACCGGCGCGATGTTCGCCGGAGAGACCTGGAAGAAGCTCGTCGCAAACGTGAAGAAGACCGGCGGAAAGCTCCACTTTATCGGACTGTTTTCGGACGGAAACGTCCATTCGCATATCGACCACCTGAAGGCGATGCTCGTCCAGGCGCAGAAGGAAGGGGTCAAGTCAGCCCGCATCCACACACTCCTTGACGGACGCGACGTCGGCGAGACGAGCGCCCTCGACTACATCGATCCCTTCGAGGCATGGCTGAAGGAACTCAATGCGGGCGGCGCGGACTTCCGCATCGCCTCCGGCGGCGGACGCATGTACATCACGATGGACCGCTACAACGCCGACTGGTCGATGGTCGAACGCGGCTGGAACACGCACGTGCTCGGCAAGGGACGCATGTTTGCGAGCGCGCACGAAGCGATCGAAACCTGGCGCAAGGAAATTCCCGGCATCATCGACCAGGATCTCAAGGAATTCGTTATCGCCGAAAACGGCAAGCCCGTCGGAACGATCGAAGACGGAGATTCGGTAATTTATTTCAACTTCCGCGGAGACCGCGCGCTCGAGATGACCGCCGCGTTCGAGACCGGCAAGGAGTTCGACAAGTTCGACCGAGTCCGCGTACCGGCAGTGGAATACGCGGGCATGATGGAATACGACGGAGACCTCCATATCCCCTCGCAGTACCTCGTCACCCCGCCCGCCATCGACCGAACTATGGGCGAATACCTCGCAGCCTCCGGTGTACGCACGCTCGCCATCAGCGAAACCCAGAAATACGGGCACGTGACGTACTTTTTCAACGGAAACAAGCTGGGCAAGTTCGACGAAAAGCTGGAGAACTATGTCGAGATTAAAAGCGACGTGCTGCCCTTCGAGCAGCGCCCCTGGATGAAGTGCGCCGAGATCACCGATTACGTGCTTGAGGCGATTCCCTCCGGCAAGTACGACTTTATCCGGCTCAACTTCCCGAACGGGGACATGGTCGGACACACCGGCATTTACCAGGCAGTGCTGTGCTCGATGGAGGCGATGGATCTTCAGCTGGCGCGCCTCAGGAAGGCTGTCGAAGCCGCAGGCGGTGTTATGGTGATGAGCGCAGACCACGGCAACGCCGACGATATGTTCGAGCACGACAAGAAAACCGGTGCCGTTTCGCGCAAGGCCGACGGCAGCCCGAAGGCAAAGACCAGCCATTCGCTCAATCCGGTTCCCGGCATTGTGTTCGATCCGGCCTACCAGGGCGAGTACAAGAAGGTGCTGAAGGAAGGTCTCGGTATTTCCAGCCTTGCTGCAACCTGCATCGAGCTCCTCGGCTACAAGGCGCCCGCCGACTACGACCCGTCCATCCTGGACTGGAACTGACGCAGGCTGCCGCGCAAAGCCCCGTCAGCGCAGAGCTGCCGGGCGACGCGTGTGCAACAGGGCAAAGCCCCGTCAGCGCAGAGCTGCCGAATAAAAAAGAAAGCCCGGTGCTTCCACCGCCGAACGGCAGCGAGGCATCGGGCTTAAAATATTGCAAGAGCTTTCAGGAATGTATTGCGCACCGTAAAAAAAGTGTGCGTTCGCGCAGCAGTGCGATTTTTGTGTTCTACTGCAAACGCTTTCTGGATTGCACGTCGAACAGAACGGCGATAACCAGTACCAGCCCGCGGATAATGTACTGATACGAGACACCGACTTGCAGCAAATTCATTCCGCTGGAAAGTGATGAAATGACGATGGCGCCGATTATGGTGCCGGTAACTTTTCCGATACCGCCCGATGCGGACACACCACCGATGTAGGCAGCTGCTATGGCGTCCATTTCGAAACCGTTTCCGGCAGAAGTGCTTGCAGACATCAGACGGGCTGTGTACAGGATACCGGCAACGGCTGCAAGGAAACTCATGGAAATAAGGACAAAGAACGTTACAGACTTTACCTTGACGCCGCTGAGCTCTGCGGCTTCGGGATTGGCGCCGACGGCATAAATGTGGCGGCCCAAGATCGTATTGCTCATAAAGAAATGGTAGATAGCCACCACCACGATAACCACGACGACTGTCCAGGAAAGACCGCGATAATTGGCAAGCTGCCATGCAAAAAAGAGAACAATCGAAGAAATAATCAATATCTTGGCAAGGAACAGCACTGTTGGTCCGGCATCAAGACCGTACTTTTTGACCTGTGCCCGTTGCAGGGACATTGATACAACTAACAGCACGATCGCAATCCCCCCAAGCAGCATAGTCAAGCCATGCACTTTCCCGCCGCCAAGAAGATCGGGTATAAAACCGTTTCCCAGCGCAACGAAAAAAGGATTGTCTACAATTATTGTACCAGTGCCTTCGGTTACCAAAAGCAGTGCGCCGCGAAACACGAACATACCGGCAAGCGAAACGACCCAGGCGGGCATAAACAGTTTTGTTACAAGAAAGCCGTGGTACACACCAATCATGATGCCGACGGAAAGCACGAGAAGGACGACCAGTACCGGAGGAATGGTACCGCCCTTGAGTCCTGTCGCCAGAATTGCACCGGTAAGACCGCAGACAAAGCCTACAGAAATATCAATAGAGCGGATAATCAGTATCAGGGTCATTCCAACGCCAAGCACTGCTATATATCCCATCTGATCGAACAGATTGCTTATGTTGCGGGGCGAAATAAACACACCGTTGGTAAGTATGGTAAAAAACACCATAATAATCAGTAAAGCAAAATACATGCCGTACTCGCGCATGCTTTTCTGTAAACCCCGTACGTTCATTGTGCATTCCCTCCAAATATAGCGCATCATGCAAGCGGCTTCCCTGACTCCTGTCCGGTATTCAAGGTCTGCCATACTGCAGTTTTAAATCCTGCAAGGATTTGTCACAGTTCCAGCGAAATACTGTCAATTCTCTCGCGGCGAACCTGCGTACTACCCTCCTATCATACCAGAGGAGAATCCGGTATTTTGAATCATCGTCTGTATTTTTTTGCCAGAATCTGTCCGGGAATGTACCAATAAACGCATAGAGCAATACGTGACCTGTTTTTTATTGTTGTTAATTTTCTACGGTAGATACCGGCTCATACCGATACATAACAGGGAAGTGTATAGATGAAAGAAATTGAACTGAAAGCACATGTTGCGGATCCGGTCGCTGTAGAGCAGGCAGTGCGCTCATTTGCGGAGTATTGCGGCGAAAGCATAAAACGGGATATTTACTGGAAAAATCCGGACATTCAGGCAGTTAAAGCCGGGAACGCGACAATCGGCGGTAGCGCACCGCATATAAAAACAGCTCTGATACTCGGAGCGTCTGTCGCTGCGCTCGCACTTGCTGCAGCAGTTCTGGCCGCGGTTGGAGCGTCGAGGGAAGCGGTCGCGCTGATCGGGTGCATTGCGGCACTCGTTGCCTCGGGCGCAACGATCGCATCAGCTCTGCCCGGGAAAAAGCAGGGGATGCCCTTCAAGATCCGGCTTCGGGAGGAAAACGGAACTGTTATTGTCACGTACAAGCATAAGGAACTGCGGGATTCTATAGAAATAAACGATGAAACGGAATTCGCAGTATCGGACCGTTTTGCGTTCGAGGCGCTCATTACAGACCTCGGATTCACTCCAGGCGACAGAAAAGAAAAGCGGACAAAATCTTTTGCGCACTCACGCGATGGATTCGAGGTGCATCTGGAGCTGTCGGAAGTCGAAGGCCTCGGATGGTTTTTAGAGCTGGAAATTCTTTCGGATTCG
>SHOL01000088.1:0-2953 GCA_004294945.1 Treponema sp. | reverse complement strand
GCTCGATGCGGCGTACCCGAATCAGCGATCGAAACTCGGTACTACACTGAGCTCCTTTCGCTTGCACAATCGGCGAACCGGGACAAGCCTTTCTGCCAGGAGCCGAAAAAGTAGTACAGGACGGTTCCGGTCATTCCGACAAGAAAACCGATAACGATAGCCCACCAAATACCGCTCGTTCCCCGTACCGACGACAGGCAGAACGCAAGCGGGATGCGAATGATCCATATAGACAGCACAGTCATCAACATTGGGAAGATCATCGATCCTGAACCGCGAATCACGCCAGAAAACGTAAACATGATTGATTGGGCTATATAGGCGATAGAGACGATGCGGAGATATTCAAATCCGATTCTGACTACCTCGGGATCCCGGGAAAATAACCGAATCAGATAATCGCCCCGGAATAACAGCAACAAAGCGATCGAACAGGTCACGCCGAGCGTAATCAGCAGCCCGTACGCAAGCGCCCGGCGAACGCGGTCTATACGATGCGCTCCCAGATTCTGGCCAGTGAACGACGAGAGCGCCATGCTAATATTCATCGCTGGCATGATTGCGAAGCTGTCCAGCTTGCCGGTAACAGAAAAGGCGGCTGCAGGATTTGTTCCGAACCGGTTGACAACGCTGGTAACAGTCATCAAGCCGGCTCCGACAAGCCCCTGCTGGATACCGGACGGAAGTCCCATTCTGAAAATGTCGAAAAAGATGGATCGGTCAAATCCGAACCGCAGCAGACTGATCGCAAACTCGGGATTCTTACGCTTCAGATACAAGAGCGTCCAGCCGAGCGATACGCCTTGGGCGACTACTGTTGCAACCGCCGCCCCGGCTATTCCCCAGCCGAATACGGCAACAAACAGCAGATCGAGCGCGATATTGAGAAGCGTTGAAATGATGAGGGCATACAGCGGTGTGCGGGAATCGCCCAGGCCGCGTTGTACGGCACTCACCATGTTATAGCCAAAGCTCGCGATGGAACCGGTAAAAATAATCCGCAGATACAGAACTGCTTTGTCCATGACATCGGGCGGCGTTTGCATGACAGACAAAATCAGGGGAGCGGCGAAAAAACCGATACCCGTCATAACAGCTGCAAATACCATAGTTACGCTCACAGTCGTATCGATAACGGCTCGGACCTTGTCATACTGCTTGGCTCCGAAATACTGGGCAACCAGGATATTCCCGGCCATGCCGAACCCCATCATGAGAGCAACAGAAACAAAAAGAACGGGAAAGGATTGCCCCACAGCGGCAAGAGCCTGCTTTCCGACAAAATGCCCGACAACCATACTGTCGACCATATTGTACATCTGCTGGAACACATTCCCCAGCAGCATTGGAAGTGAAAAGAAAACAAGAACCTTCGCCTCATGACCGACGGTTAGATCTTTCATCGACCGGGATAATAGCCCGCTGTCCGGCAAGGGTCAAGAGTGAACAAGATCAGGTGTTCGGGGGGGGCTAATAACATGAGGCTCTCTCAAATGTAACCGCCTATTGAAATCGGTTTAACCGACTTTTAAAATCGGCTCACATATTTTCGCGGAAGATATGTTATTTTTCCGGCAATCCATTATACTGGTCTTAGTAGATGAATAACCGGTAGCCGCTGAATCCGGACACCTTTCTTTTCCGGTTTTGTTGTGCAAGAGCTTTACCGGATACTCCTTATGGTATGTTTCGTCAGGACTGCCGGTTTCATCAGTACCGCTTCTGCTTGCGTCACCATGACCGTCGGGTTCAAGCCCGCCGGTCTTTTTTTTCCCCCTCGGGCATCACCTATGCGATTCCGTCCAGCTCCGCCCGTGTGCGAGCCAAATCTGAAGGGATGTCTATATGCTGGGGACATTTGGGAATGCATGCGCCGCAGGCAGTACAGGTATCCGCCCTGGCCGGGGTGAAATCCGGATTGTGCCATTCCCACCGCGCATTGCTGCGGTTCTCAAACTTTCCCCAGGTATTCCACTGGGTAAAATTTCGCGGAATGTCAACACCAAACGGACAGGGCATGCAATAGCGGCATCCGGTGCAGCTGTTCCGAACCCGGGATTCCAACACGGTACGTACCTGCGCGAACGTGTCGTTTCCGGCGCCTGCCGGCATCCGGGGATCTGAGCAGGTTGAAATGTTGTCCTCCAGTTGATCCATAGCGGACATACCGCTGAGTATCAGTCGTACGCCGTTTTTCGCAGCCAGCCAGCGCAAAGACCAGCTTGCGGCGGAAGCTTGGGGATCGATTGCACGGAACGGAGCCATTGCGTCTTCGGGAAGAGACGCAAGCGAGCCGCCCTTGAGCGGTTCCATAATTACAACCGGAATGCCGAGTTCTTCGGCCAGAAGATAGCCTTTCTCCCCTGCCTGTTCATCTACATCGACATAGTTATACTGGATCTGACAGAAATCCCAAGGATGTGCGCGGAGGATGCGCTCGAAGGCGTCATACCCGTCGTGGAATGAAAACCCGATATTGCGTATCAGTCCTTCATTCCGCAGCGCTTCGAGTTCGGCATAGGCACCGAGCCTTTCAAGCTGCGTCCAGCGGTCGCCGTTTAAGGCGTGCAACAGATAAAAATCGATATAATCAGTTTTCAGACGTTCGAGCTGAAGGGAGACGAATCGTCTGACATCCCCGGTTGATTCGACAAGCCAGACGGGAAGCTTTGTGGCAAGCATGTAGCTTGCTCGTTCAAACTTGGAAAGAATTCTTCCCGTAAACTCTTCGCTTGCTCCGTCGTGATACGGCCAGGCGGTATCGAAGTAATTGACCCCTGCTTCGTATGCGCGCTCGAGAAGGGCAGCCGCTGCCGGCTCGTCGATTGCATTTTTTTTTGTCGGAAAGCGCATGCAGCCGAAACCGAGAAGCGAAACTGTACTGCCGCGCCCTATTGTTCGATATTCCATTGATAACTCCTCCGGCAGGAAAGTGCATCCCGCTGTCCAGTCC
>SHOL01000273.1 GCA_004294945.1 Treponema sp. | reverse complement strand
AAGCAGTAAAGAAAATCATCAGCCGCGAAACGGTCATTCAGGAGTTCCTGATCCAGGCCATCAACCGCGGAAGCGACGACGTGGGCAAGGTCCACATGCAGGTGGAACACAACGGGATGCTCTACTACGGCTTCTCGGCAAACACCGATATCGTTTCGGCATCCGTGGAAGCATTTATAGATGCGGTGAATAAGTTTGTAGAATGAACAAAGCTAACAGATAACATACAACAGACAAAATTATATGAATAAGACGCTTTTTGATAAGATATGGGACGCACACGTGGTTACCACAGTGAAAGACGGCCCTTCGCAACTGTACATCGACAGGCATTTGTGCCACGAGGTAACCAGCCCGCAAGCTTTCTCGGGGCTGCGGGAACGGGGGCTGAAGGTCTTTCGTCCCGGACAGACCCTACTTACGGCCGACCACAACATCCCTACCGTGGAACAAGACAAGCCCATCCGCGATGAGGTTTCCCGGTACCAGGTGGACACCCTGGCCAAAAATGCCCGGGAGTTCGGACTCACCTACTACGGCCTTCGCCATTCCAAAAACGGGATCGTTCACGTGATCGGCCCGGAGAACGGCTTCACTCAGCCGGGAATGACCATCGTCTGCGGCGACAGCCATACCTCCACCCACGGAGCGTTCGGCGCAATCGCTTTCGGCATAGGGACCAGCGAGGTGGAGATGGTGTTATCGTCGCAATGTATCCTGCAAACACGCCCGAAAACCATGCGCGTGAACTTCGAAGGGAAGCTCAACGACGGCGTAAGTGCAAAGGACATGGCGTTGTACATGATCTGGCAACTCACCACAGGCGGTGCCACGGGCTACTTCGTGGAGTATGCGGGGGAAGCGGTCCGCAACCTGACCATGGAACAGCGGATGACGCTTTGCAACCTGAGCATCGAGATGGGTGCCCGAGGAGGATTGATCGCCCCCGACGAAACAACCTACAACTACATCCAGGGGCGCGAGTTTGCTCCCAAGGGGGAAAGGTGGGACGAAGCGATGGCCTACTGGAAAACGTTGAAGTCCGACGAAGGCGCTGCCTTCGATAAAGAGGTCACGTTCGATGCCTCCCAAATAAAACCGATGATAACCTACGGAACCAATCCCGGAATGGGCATGCCCATCGACGGAGCCATTCCCGAACTTTCGGCCATCGACGAAGCCGGAAAGATCTCGTTTGAGAAATCGTTGAAATACATGGGTTTCGAACCCGGACAAAAACTGGAAGGGAAACCGATCGACTACGTCTTCCTGGGCAGTTGTACCAACGGGCGCATCGAAGACTTCCGCGTGTTCACCCACTACGTGAAAGGGAAAAAGAAAGCCGGCAACGTGACAGCATGGCTGGTACCCGGAAGCTGGCAGGTCCGCCAGCAGATTGAAGCTGAAGGGCTGGACAAGATCCTGGAAGAAGCTGGCTTTGAGCTCCGTCAGCCGGGATGCTCCGCCTGCCTGGCCATGAACGACGATAAAGTACCGGCCGGAAAATATGCCGTCTCCACATCCAACCGTAACTTCGAGGGGAGACAAGGGCCCGGCGCACGCACCATCCTGGCAAGCCCGCTGGTAGCCGCCGCTGCTGCCGTAACGGGAAAGATAACGGCACCGTAACCACTATTCGATCAGCACATCAGTACATCAAACAAATATGGAAAAATTCAAAACAATCACATCCACATACGTCCCCCTTCCGATAGAGAACGTGGACACCGACCAGATCATTCCCGCCCGCTTCCTGAAAGCCACTACCCGCGAAGGGTTCGGAGACAACTTGTTTGCCGACTGGCGGTACGAAAAATCGGGCGAGCCGAAAGCCGATTTCGTCCTCAACAACCCCGCCTACAGCGGCGAAGTCCTGGTG
>SHOL01000272.1 GCA_004294945.1 Treponema sp. | reverse complement strand
GTACTGGATATACCGGCAAACCGCTCACGATTTCTCGTACCAGCAACGAAGGAATCGCATAATCGGTGTCGCCGCAGGTAAACAGTAGATATTTTACCGGCTCATCGGACATTGTGTCAGTTCTCCGGCTTTTCGTCGTATTTAGCGACAACCTGATGCAAATCCACCGACATGTCCATCAGCACCCTGGTAAGACGGGATGTCGAAGTCGTCGAAGTAACAAAATTATCGATGCCGGACGAAATCTGTTTCAGCGTGATAAGAATCTGATCAAAAGCCACAACCTGCTGCTCGATGGAAAGCGCAATCTGACGGGCCGAATCTGAAGACACTTCAGAAGTTTGCAGAATATCGCCGAACAGATTCCGGAGTTTGTTGGACAACTCCCATCCCGCAATAATTTTCGAAGTGCCCTCTTCGGACGACAGAATCAGATGATCCGACGATTTTTGAATCTCGTTGATCCGAGCCTTGATTTCGTTTGTGGAGTTGACCGTACTGTCCGCGAGGCGCCGTATCTCGGTCGCGACTATCTGAAAGCTTTTCCCGGCTTCTCCGGCCGAAGCCGCTTCGAGTTCTGCGTTAAAGGCGATGATCTTCGTCTGATCGGCAATGCCGTTAATAATGTTTACTATATCCCAAATGCGCTCGATCTTGTCTCCCAGCTCCCTGATTCCCCTGATGCTCAGCTCGTTCGCATCCTTGATGGATTCCATTTTTTCAAGACTTTCCTTGATGATAACGAAACCGGTTGCGACAACATCTTTAGTACCTTCTGCAATCTTCGCCACTTCGTTCGCCTGCGAGGCAACGCGCTTGGACAGCTGATCGGAATCTTCCATTGTCGAAATGATTTCCTTAACGCCGGCTGCCTGCTGATTCGAGGTAGCCGAAATTTCCTGCGTCGATACATTCAATTCCTGTATGGAATTATTGAGGTTCTGCGAAGCGGCTTTCAATTTGGACAGAATTTCCTGAAAACTGCCGATAGCTCGGTTCATCAGCCATACGACAAATGCGAAATCGTCGGAAAGATCGGTAGGAAGACGCTCGGAAAAGGTGCCATGACCGCTGGAAAAGATTCCCAGCGATTTTTCCAGCGAAGCGAGCGGCTTCAGAGTCATCCGGGTAGAGAATGTCATACAGGCAAAAAGGGTAATGACACTAACCAGCACATCCCCGGTAATTCTCAGCTTCATTGCAGAATCCAGGACGCCCTGCCCGGTATAGATGCAAAACAGGACAGACAGATTGGTCATTACCACCGGAACGAACATAAAAAGAATATTCTTGGTCATCAGGGACAGGCCGAAAAACTTTTTCTCCGCTACCACATCCTCGTCAAGCAGTCCCGACGAAACAACATCCTGCTGAATGTCGCTATGCAGACGGCTTACAGACACAAAGGCAAGGAGGCCTCCGATAAAGGCTCCGTACAGCGCGAGCACAAACGCCATTACACAGGTTGAAAGCTCGATAGACATCCAACTGAAATGCATGTACACAACTGTAATCAGACTTCCAAACGATATCCTGAAAAACATCAACACTGCGTGAAGCACCGGAAGTCGGCCGAGATCGTTAAGAAACGAAATCATGTCGGCACTGCTGTGCAAGGTGCCGGCTTCGCAGGCGCGGACTTTTTGCCTGACTTTCCTGGAAATGAAAAAGTTCGTCGGCTGGGCCATAAAAAGTTCAACTCCGACGGCGACAATAGTAGAAAAAATGGTAATATGGATTACTTTTGTCAGTTCCATATTAAGAAGAATGAGCACATAGGCGGCAGCGACGGGAAAGCCGACGCCAATGCCAAAAAACTCGGACAGAAAAAAACGTTTGTCATAGGAATTGTTTTTAGAATTCATTATTATCTCCTGATAACAGC
>SHOL01000087.1:1845-10133 GCA_004294945.1 Treponema sp. | reverse complement strand
TCGCTGGCGATCGCAGCCTTCGAAATATCGCCCGAGGCGGCTACCAGTTCCGCGGCAGCGGAAGTCGAATCGGTTTCGATATGCTTCCACAGCGGAAATCCGGACAGATAATCGCTGCATTGCGCAAGTCCCTGGGGATGCGAATATACGGTGGAAATCGTATCCGTCGATGCGCCCTTGACAGCCAACAGGGAGTGTTCGATGCGCAAGGTTGTTTCGCCGACAATTTCAATATCCTCGAAACGCGAAAGATTGTCGTAATTTTCATACACCGAACCCGCAAGCGTGTTTTCTATCGGCAGCATCCCGAGGTGCGCCCGCCCGTCGAGCACGGCATGAATGGCTTCGGTAAAATTCGCTGTCCCGAGGGGGATGGCATCATCGTCGAAAAACCGCTTGATTGCCTGTTCGGCATACGCGCCTCTGCCGCCTGAGTAGGCGCAGGTAATGCGCTCGCCCTTGAGCTGCGCCAGAGAGCGTGCCGTGCCGGGAGCCGCTTGGGACTCAAGGCGCACACCTTTTTCCGGCGAAGAAGCCCTTCGCGAAACCGCGCGACCGACCACCGGCGAGAGCACCTCAATGTCGCGCATCATTTTTTCAAACTGCACCGGATACAAGGACTGCGCGCCGTCTGAAAGCGCAATATCCGGAGACGGATGCACTTCGACGATCAAACCGTCGGCGCCGGCCGCGATCGCTGCAAGCGCCATCGGGGGTACTTTGTCACGCACACCGACTGCATGGCTCGGATCCACAATAATCGGCAAATGCGTCAGCGCACGAAGCACCGGAATCGCCGAAAGATCGAGCGTATTGCGCGTCGCCTTTTCGTAGGTTCTGATGCCGCGTTCGCACAGAATGACATCCTCGGTACCGCTAGCCAGAAGATATTCGGCTGCCATCAGCCATTCTTCGATGGTTGCAGAAAGGCCGCGCTTGAGGATAACCGGTTTGCCGAGCGCCCCGACCTTTTTCAAAAGCTCGAAATTCTGCATATTGCGCGCGCCAATCTGGTACACGTCGACGTAATCGATCATTGCCGGAATATGCTCGGACGACACAATTTCCGTCACAACCGGAAGGCCGTACGCATCCCCAGCTTCCCGGAGCAGCCTGACTCCCTCAGCCCCCATCCCCTGGAACGCATAGGGACTGGTGCGCGGCTTGTACGCGCCGCCGCGGAGCATAACCGCGCCGGATTCGGCAACCCGGGCTGCCGATTCGAACATCTGTTCACGGCTTTCCACTGCGCAGGGGCCGGCAATCACGGAAACACGGTTGCCGCCGATCTTGACGCCGCGCACCGACACAACGGTATTATCGCGCTTGAATTCCCGGCATGCCATCTTGTACGGCTTGGAAATCGGAATAACGCGCTGAACGCCGGGAAGTATCTCCACTTCCCGAGGATCGATGCCGACCCGGCCGACCGCCCCGAAGATCGTCTCTTCGTCCCCGGCAATCTCGTTGACGCGAAGCGAGTTTTTTTCCAGAAAAGTCCTGATCCGGAGCTTGTCGTCGTCACGGATGTTTTTTTCAAGTACAATTACCATGTTGTCGTCCTCAATATATCTGCAAACACGCCTGACGCCGTTACGTCGGCTCCGGCTCCGTACCCTCGAATAACCAGCGGGATCGGCGAATAATACCGGGTAGTAAATACGAAGGCGTTTTCGCCGTTGCGGATTGCGGCAAGGGGATCGGAGACAGGCACTTCGAGCGCACCGACAGAAGCCGCGCCGACAGAACCAGTAATCGATGCTGCATAGCGAAGCACCTTGCCTTCGGAGCGAAGGGCACGGATGCGCTGTTCGAACCAGGAATCAACTTCGCTCAGGCGCGCAAGAAATTCCTGCACAGTGCCTCCCGTGGAAAACCCTTCCGGGAAAATCGACTGCACCTGGACCTGTTCCAGTTCAAGCTCGTATCCGGCTTCGCGGGCAATAATCAGCGCCTTGCGGGCCACATCGGTGCCGGAAAGGTCGTCGCGGGGATCGGGCTCGGTAAAACCTTTCTCCTTCGCTTCGAGCACCGCCCTGGAAAACGGAACGCCTTCGTCGAGCCTGCCGAAAATGTACGACAAGGATCCGGACATAATTCCGGAAAAACTGACCAGCGAATCACCCGACTTGAGCATGTTTCGGAACGTGTCGATCACCGGAAGTCCTGCGCCGACGTTTGTTTCGTATAAAAACCGCTTGCGGTTGAACAGTGCCGATTCCCTGAGCTTCCGGTAATACCCGAGCGAGAGCGAATTCGCACGTTTGTTCGGGGTTACCACATGCATGCCCGCGGCGAAAAAATCGGTGTATTTTTCCGGCAGGGAGCCGACAGCCGTACAGTCGACGCAGACCGGATTGAGCGGCTTTTCGTTTTTGACAAAATCCATCACTGCTTCAGGAGAAGATTTTACAGATGATGAAGCGAGCGCGCTTTTCCATACTACGGGATCTATACCCTGGCGCGAGAGCACCATGGTGCGCGAATTCGCGATTCCGCATACCCTGAGGTCGATCCCCGTTTTTTTCAGTTCAGCCTGCTGTTTTTGTATCTGTTCAAGGAGCTTCGAACCGACAACACCGGTTCCAAACAGAAACACTTCGATCGGTTGGGCAGTGTTAAAGAAAAACCGGTGCGCAATCTTTACCGCCTTGTCGCCGTCCGTACCGGCAACAACGGTACTGATGGAACGTTCGGAAGAGCCCTGCGCAATCGCGTGAATATTGATGCCGCCAAAGGCCAGCGCAGAAAAGAACGTTCCTGCAACGCCCTTGCGCTGCTTCATACCGTCTCCGACGATTGTCACGATTGCCATATCGGGAATCACGGATACCGGATCGATCAACTGCTCCCGGATTTCCAGCGCAAATTCTTCTTCCAGAGCCGACTTCACTTCGACCGCTTCCAGGCCCCGCACACAAAAACTGATCGTGTACTCGGAACTCGACTGCGTAATAAGCAGAACCGATACGCCGGATCGGCTGACAGCCTGGAAAACCCGGGCTGCGGTTCCCCTCTTTCCCTTGAGCCCTGCTCCGGTAACGCTGACCAACGCAGTATCTTTGAGGCTGGTAACGCCTCTTACCGGACCGGATCCCGGAACAGCGGGAATATTGTCCGAAGCGGCAATGCGCGTTCCGCGGGCTGTCCGGTTAAAGCTGTTGAGACTCCAGGTTTCGATCCTGCGCGCGGCAATCGGCGTAAGCGTCTTGGGATGGAGAACCTTGGAACCAAAAAACGAAAGCTCCATCGCTTCCTCGTAGCTGATATCGTTCACCAGAACGGCATCGCTGACGATTCGGGGATCTGCTGTGTAAATACCGTCGACATCGGACCAGATTTCCAGTCTTTCGGCTGCAAGGCCCATCGCCATCAGCGCAGCGGAGAAATCGGAACCGTTCCGCCCCAAAAGACTTGGCTTGCCGGATACGTCGGAACTGATAAAGCCGGGAGCAAGGAGAATTCGGCCCCCCCTGGTCCGCCAGGGCGCGAACCGCTCTTCGATGACCGGATACAGCGGATCGCCTTCGGTCAGGGAGCCTTCGGTAATAATATACTGTCTGCTGTCCAGCACCGTAACATCCAGGCCGGAGGCACGCAGAAGTTCGGCTATCACCGGAACGCAGAACTGTTCGCCAAGTCCCATAATCCGGGCTTCGACGGATTCCGGGCATTCCCCGAACGCTTCGCACGCGGCAAGAAGCCGTTCATATTCCTTGAACAGCGGTTCCAGCTCTTCCAGAACGATGTGCGGCGAAAATTCCTGGACGCGTGATGCAATATCTTCTATAAGGTTGGAATGCAGCTCGCGCATGGCGGCAAGGGCCGAAGCGGTTGTGGTTCCGGGTGTAGCGGTGGCATCGGTACTGGTCAGGACGGCAGTTCTGATGCTGTCCTGGAGGCGGTTCGAGACACCGCCGACGGCAGAAACGATAACGCCAAGACGGTCGAGGGAGGACCGTTCCTTGATGATATCAACCGACGTACACATCCGTTCGGCACTTCCCATGGAAGTGCCGCCAAATTTCATAACCAGCATACGTACCTCACCTGCAATTGAATAGCCTGAAAGGTACTTTACCGTATTTTTATTTTATTTTCTAGTAGGATAACTGCATATTTATGCATTCATGATCCGTCCGAGTATATCAGCAACGAAAAAAAAAACGCCCGGTGCAACCTGTACCGGACGGCCTCTGATGAAAGAAAAGCAATTTTTTACATCCCTGTTCTGTATAATCTGAGTGTAACCCGGCGTATCAATCCTGTCTCCGGAACAATTCCCGAGATTTGCAGTAAATTATCGGGAGTTTTTCCCGAATAATCCGGGAGATTACACGAGCACTCCGGATTTTCGGGCATAGACAAGCAGTTCGTACCGGTTTTTCAGGGCAAGTTTCTGGTAAATAATGGACATGTAGTTTTCCACTGTTTTGAGCTTGAGAGAAAGGGACTGTGCGATTTCTGCATTGGTCATATTCTTTGCGGCGAGCGCAAAAACCCGGCCTTCCTGGAAGGTCAGCGCTTCGCGCACCGGTTCCGGTGTCCCCGGATTCTGGGGGCGGCCGAATACCCTGCGGGAAGTCGAAAGTCCTGCACCTTCGCTTCCAGCCGGCAATCTGCCGCTGTTCCAGGCGTACTGGCCCAAATGAATCTTCAGCGCATAGCTGTCCAGATACGGATCACCGCGCAAAACAGATTCAAGGGCATTCAGAACATCGTCGGACGGGGATGATTTGGATACATAGGCGCAGGCGCCAGCCCGCATGGCAGACTGGATGTACTCGGCTGTAACATGCATGGAATACATGACAAAACAGAGACCAGGATACTGTGCGGAAAGATTCCGGACCAGCTCGATGCCGTCCATGTCCGGAAGACTGATGTCTACAATTGCGGCCGCGGGCAGCTCCGGGAGAGCCGAAAGAAGATGGAACGCCTCGGGACCGGACCCGGCTTCGCCGGCCACGGTCCAATCAGAGTTCGCCTCGAGAAAAGACTTGAGGCCGTTGCGTAGCATGCTGTGATCGTCGATTATAATTGTTGTTTTTTTCATTGGTATAGTTTAAATCCTCAATGCCGGCGATGTCAACGGAATTGTTGCATAGATCGCTGTACCTCCGTCTTTGGAAGACTGTATCGAAAGGGTTCCGTCCAGTGAATGAATCCGCTCACGAATTCCCGCCAGCCCGAACTTTCGAGACCCGGGAGTCTGGACAGCCTCTGTATCAAAGCCTGCGCCGTCATCCTCGATCAAGATGCACAGTCGCGACCCCCGAATTCCGGTAAGCTGGACAAGCACTTCGCGGGCTTGCGAATGTTTGCGGACATTGTTCAAGGCTTCCTGGACAATCCGGTAGCAGTGAATTTCACATTCGGGTCCGACAGACTCGAAGCCCGATGACAGAAAACGGCACTGTATTCCGCTGCGCATCCCGAAAGTGTCGCATAAGGAGGCCAGCGCCGGTTTTAGTCCGAGATGTTCAAGTTCGGGAGGGCGCAATTCGGTGCAAATGCTGCGGATTTGATGGATACATTCAGCTTCCTGGTCGACAAGGCGGTTAAAGTCTTCGGAATAGCGCGTGTCCATCCGCGATACGGTTCGCCTGAGCGCTTCGGTAGCCATTTTTATGCACAACAGATCCTGGGCGATGGTGTCGTGCAGTTCTCTGGCTAATGCGGTCCGTTCTGCTTCCTGCACCAGAATAATCTGGCGTGCGAATTCGGCTGAATGGCTTTCTTTGAGCGAGGAACGGATAAATCGGGACCGGAACGAGAAAATTATGCTTGCGACAAGCAAAAACAGTAGTACAAGACCGGAAAAAAGATACACAAACAGCCGGTTGAATCGCTCCTGCCCGGCCAGACGCTCCCGGGCATACACGAGCATAGCGCGCTCTATGGCCGCTACATATCCTGAAAGCTGGTCCTGACCAAGCCCTTTTCGCAAACCGGAAGCAAGATCTTTTCCTGCCGGTACTGCTGACGAAGCCAGGATGCCGAAGACCGGCGGATGCGGAGCCGACTGGGCGTCGAGTACGCTTTCGATGTCCTGCACCCATTTTTCCGTTTTGCCGGCAAGTGCTATGCGCCGGTCGGGATTTCCCGGGGAATGGACGCTGCTTTCTGCGGAAAACCGCGTAAAGGCGTTCCGGATCTGTTCCCATTCATCGATCATGGCCGTCTCCCGAAAAGCCGGTGTTGCCGCAAAGCAAGGGGCTGCGCAGATGAGCAGAAACAGCAGTAAAGCAGCAGGCACGGTAGCGGCGGCGGCAGGCACGGTAGCGGCGGCGGCAGGCAGATCAGGGCGGAATCTCATAGAGCACAGGATAGCATAAAAATGCAGACAGCGGTATATTCGGTTGTACGTATGAAAGAAACAGTACAGGAAGAAAAGGGAATTTTTTTGCCGGCGCACCGGCGGATCGGTTCATCCTTGACCCGCAGAACAGACATTGTCTGGATTGACACCGGGATGAAAAAAAACGAGATTCTCGGGATTATCAACACTCATCCGGAATTCAGCCAGTTTCCCGTGTGTGCGGGAACCGTCGATGCAGTGCTCGGCGTTCTGACTGCCCGGGCATTCCTTGCTTCTTTGTGCGAACCGGTATGGCCGGGGATTAAGGCGCTGGTAAAAAAACCGCTGTACTTGAGCGAAACGGCAACGATTCTCAGAACGCTTGAACTGCTGGAGGAATCGGGATGCAGAACGGGATTCGTTATTGACGAATACGGCGGTATCGAAGGACTGGTTACCCGCAACGGTCTGGTTTCAGAACTGCTCGAAGAGGCCAGGACAAACGCCGGGGAAGAAGATCCCGCTGTGTTCAGAAGAAACGACGGCAGTCTTTTGGTGGACGGTCAGATCAGAATGGAGGATATCGGGGAGTATGTCTCCCTGCCCGCCCCCGAAGGTTCGGCACACGACTATTACACGCTTGCCGGCTACATTCTGGCGGTAAACGGCAATATACCAAAAACCGGCGATATCATCCGTTCAGGACCGTACCAATGCGAAATCGTGGACATGGACGGCCACCGGATCGACAAGGTTCTTATTTCGAAGATCGAAGCTGACGAACCTTCCGGATCCGTGACAGCAGACGCGCAATAGACGAAGCGAGCGCGATTCCCACGGCAATCGCAGCCGCGGCGGTAAGCGTGGAAAACCCGATGGATAAGGCCTGTTCGCCGCGGCCGAGCACTGCCATCAGCATTGTTTCGTACATTCCTCCGCCGGGCACCAGCGGAATGATGCCGGGGACGATGTATACCGTAGCCGGTTTGCGGAACAGGACAGCAGCACATTCGGCGCAGGCTCCAACACTTAAGGCTCCGCACATATACCCGGTAACAATGCTCCCGGTACGGCCTGAAACATACAGAAATACCAGCCAGCCGACCGCACCGAAGAGCGCAGCCCATAGAATATCATAGCGGCTTATCTGGAAAAAAAAGGCGAACGAGGCAGTTGCGCCGAAAGCGAGCGCGAAAACCGCAACCGGATGGGCTACCGACAGCAGCGACGGTATCCAGGAAGCGTCGGCGGCAAATACGAACAGGCCGACGGAAGCGCCCAGGGACAAAGCAGCGGCTATGATAAACGCTTCCAGCGTCCGGGCAGATCCTGCAACCAGGTCGCCGGCGATAATATCCCGTATGGCGTTTACGATGGCAAGGCCGGGCACGAGGGACATCAGAACCGATATATTGATATTTCCCGAAGAGGGAACAAGGCCGAGCGCGACGGCTGCACCGGAAAGAAGCGAGATAACTGCGGCGCCGGTTATTGAAAGAAGGAAGCCGGTAAATCCGAGCGGCAAAGCAATAAAGAGTACTGTCCGCATGACGGCGCCGATCAGTGCGGCGGCTGCGGCTTCTGCCATTGAGCCGGAAAAGAGCAGCGAAAAACAGAAGCTGGCGACAGCAGTGGCGAAGATAACTGAGTGTCTGGAATGGGAAGGCGAGGACGAAATGCGGCGAAGTATCGCCTCGGTGCTTCCGAGATCGGCTTTTTGGCCGGAGGCGGCCAGACGACGGGACAGTTCATTGACGCGGGCGATTTTTCCCAGATTGATTGTTCGGTCGTTAATCCGCTGGATTCTGGTGTGGCTGATGCCGCTGTGATCGGTGCACGTGAGCATTACAACCGTGGGAGTTACAAAAGCCGAAGATGATCGGGCGCCAAGCGAACGGGCTACTGCTGTCATAGTATCCTCGGCACGATAGGTTTCGCCCCCATTTTGCAAAATCAGAACTCCGGAATCGGTTGCTATGTCGAGAAT